>DATEDX010000253.1:0-5066 GCA_035281425.1 Acidimicrobiia bacterium | reverse complement strand
CTTGCCGTCACAGAGGATTTCGGTCAGGGTTTCGGGTCCCACCCGCAACCCACAAGCCACCGCCACCCCCGCCTCCCCCTGCGAAGCAGCGGCGAGATGGCCGTCGATGAACACTTCTGCCACCGTCACCGCCCGCCCCCCAGATCCCTCGGCGGTTCCGGTGAGCGAATCGGCACAAAGCGAAGTCAAAGCGTCAGCCAACAACTGGCCTCGAGAACAACCCTCCCCCTCGGCCAGGGGAGGGAAACCGTCAGCCCGAGCGTTGAGCGCCTTCAACACCAACTCCCCATCGGTCCCATAAAACTGGCCCCACACCTTGACCATCTGGGTATTCCGGCAAGGCTCCACCACCAAAAACCGGGAATCGTGAGAAGCCGCCTCGGCTACCGGCCCTACCCGGCGATGCTCCTCCACCAGTCCCCACAACCGACCCAACGAAAACCCAGAAGCCGCCTCCTCCACTACCTCTGCCGAGGCTCCCGCCTGGACCAGCTTGGCCAAATGAGAAGCCCGATCCAAACCCCAACCCCCGCTAGTCATCTCTTCCCACAGCCAAGGATGACGAGACACCACCGCCAACCGATGCGCCGTCTGAACAGACACATCCAACTTCTTAGAAACCCAGTCTTCTATCCCCCGATCCCCCTCCCCCTCATCTATCCCCAACTCCCGCAGCTGGTCGATGATCTCCGCCTGACGGGCTCGCCGTCCCCTGATCTCTGCTTCGATCGACACCAACTCGTCGACCAGACCGGAGGTCACCCCCTCCCAATCCCCATCAAACCCTTCCAACACTCCCCTGAACATGTGTTCGAGTATACCCACCACCCCCCACAAAAACAACCCCTCAACGCGTCTAACCAGCGAAAAATATCGTATAATCCTCTAACGGCGTACCCTATCTGGTGCTGGAAATGAGGTGGCTCCACTCCTCGTCCGACCAGGAATGGCCCCCATCCAGGGTGTAATAGCCCACCCGCTGGACCCGGTCTCCGTACCGCTGTTTGATTCGCTCCCCTAACTGGTCAATCGGGGCAATCACGGCTACCTCGTCGACGACGTCGTCGGTAATCAAGGCTGCCATCTCGTCCCAATTGCCCCGGCGACTGAGGGCATTGAGCTTCTCGCCGATGTCCCACCCATGGGTCTCCAGCACCGCGGCGTAGTTGGGAGTGGAGGCGTAGAAAGCGATCTGGCTCTTGACGGGCAACATGGCCTGCTCGATCTCCGCTTGGTTGTGACCGGTTACAACGAACACCGTGGTGATGACCTCGAGATCGGCGACCTTTCGGCCGGCGGTGCCGGCGCCTTTGCTGAGGTTGGGCAGCACCACCTCGTCGAGGTAGCGGACGGTGTGGAAAGGATGGACGTGGAAGCCCTGACATAGCTCCCCGGCGAGCCGGGCCATGTAGGGCCCCACTCCGGCGATGGCGAGGGGAACCTCGGGATGGGTAATCGGACCGGGGTTGAAGAACGGGGTCATCAGCGATAGCCGGTAGAACTCGCCTTCATGACGGAGAGGCACCCCTTCCTGCCAGGTCCGGAAGATGGCCCGCAATGCCAAGAGGTAGTCGCGCATCCGTGGGCCGGGAGGCAGCCACTCGCCGGCGAAACGCCGCACGATGTGGCCTTTCACCTGGGTCCCGAGGCCAAGCATGAACTTGCCCTCAGACATGGCTGCAAGATCCCAGGCTGTGTAGGCCATGACCATGGGCGACCGGGCGAACGCCACCGCGATCGCGGTCCCCAGGTCGAGGGTAGGAGTTGCCCGGTTGGCTAGCACCAAAGGAAGGAATGGATCGTGGCTGGTCTCGGCGGTGAAGAACCCGTCGTAGCCCAAAGCGGCCGCACGCTCGGCGGCGGTGGCCGCCAGCGGCGGTGGCATCACCGGTGGAAAGTAGTAGTCAACCTTCATAGATGGGCACAGTAGAGGCCTCGGCCAGGCGGTACTGTGTCGGCATGAAGCGTTTGTTGCGGGTAGTAGCCGTGATAGGTGCGCTGGCAGGAGTGGCGTGGGCGCTGCGGGAGCGGTTGATCTCGATCCCGGCCCCGCGGGAGCAGGAGCCACCGACCTTCCGGGTGGTAGATAACTCCGATCGCCCTACTGATGCCTAGCTCAGACCCCGCGTAGCCGGTAGGTGGCGGCGCGGCGGCGCAACATCAAACCACCCAGCCCGAGGTAGAGAACGGCGGCACCGATCCCGCCGATGAATATGGTCGGAAGACCCGGGTTCCCCTCCCCCACCAGCCGCTGCAGCGGCTCCAAGACGATGGCCGGACCCACCGGACGGACGATCAGCGCCAGCAGCGCGCCCGCCACCCAGGAGACGAGCCCGGCCAAGTTGAGCAACCCGTATTCGCCCCGCCATCGATACAGATCGTCGACGAAGTAGGAACCTCGACGAATGATGTAGGCGTCGACGAGGATCACGCTGATTCCGGGCGCAAAGACGACTGTGGCCAGGGTCGCCCAGTCCCGTAACTCGCTGACCGAGACAGCCACCGAGGCAACGTAGGAAAGACCACCCGCTACCACCGCCAGTACCAGCGGAGGGATACCCGGCACCAGAGACTCCAGGGAGAGTCCACCGGAAGTGGCGATGCCGGCTACCCCGTCGGTCTCCATGACCGCTACCCACAGCAGGGCCAGCACCGCCATCAAGAGCCCGGCACCGATGACCTGGAGGTCGGTGGGGAATCCGCCGAATTGTTGGGCCACAGCCGCCCCTCCGAGCACAAACACCAGGGCGGCGATGCCGAACCCGAGTCCGAGCCCGCTGGCGGTGTCGTCTTCACGCTGCCCGAACCCGGCAAGATCGGCTCCCACCGCCAGCCAGAGCATGGCCAGTCCCAGCACCGCGTCGACCGACTCGAGGAATCCACCGGCGAGGACCTCGCCGGTCTCTGGCGCAGCTCGCCTTACCAGCAGCCAGGCCACCGCCAGGGTGAAAATAGCTGCCAACCAGAAGATCCAGCGCCGGAAGACCCCGGTGAGCACTGTGGGCCCACCGACCATGGCCACGATTGCCAAGGCGGCGGGGATGGCGGGCCCGACCAGGGTGGGGATGGGAACTCCAATTGAGGCAAAAGCCGCCGTGATCCACTCACCGGCCACCGCCAGGATTAACCCACCCCAGGAGACAGTGAGAGCCAGCCGCACCAGGGTGAAGAGGGCAGCGCCCAGCGATCCCAGAGAAGGACGGGCTAAGTAGGTGGCGGGAGCACCGTGAGCCGAGGCCTTCTTTCCCATCAGACCGATGGCAAAGGCTCCCACCAGCGCTCCCAGGGGGACCGCCAATATCAACTGGCCCAAGCCCACTCCAAGCCCGGCGAGCTCGGCCCCCACCAGCAAGGCGGGGACCCCAGCCACGAACAGGGTCATGGCGGCGGTGAAGTCTCCGGAGTCCAATTGGGCTTCTCGATAGCCGTAAGGACCGCGGGTCCACCCTCTCCGCACCGATGTCGCCATTAAGGGGTGCGAGTGTAGGACACCGGTCCTCGCTCCGTACCATGAGGTGAATGGCCTACCTGCTCGCTCCGGAAGAGTTGCATCTGCTCGCGGCCGGAGAGCCGAACTATCGAGTGGACCAGTTGCGGGAGTGGCTGTACCAGCACCCGGTGATATCGGTGGAGGCGATGACCAACCTCCCCCGCGCCTTGCGGGAACGACTGGGCGAGTCGCTGTGGCCATTCGCGGTGGAGATGGAGAGGTCGGCTGATGGGGGGAAGACCCGCAAGTGGCTGTTCCGTGCTCCCGACGGAGCGGCCTACGAGGCGGTGCTGATGGCCTATCCCCGTCGCGCCACCCTGTGTCTGTCGAGTCAGGCGGGATGCGCCCTTGGTTGCACGTTTTGCGCTACCGGCCAGTTCGGCTTCGAACGCCATTTGCAGGCCGGCGAGATCGTCGCCCAGGTGGCTTTTGCGCAAGCGTTTCTCCGCGCCGAGGGGATCCCCGGTGCCCCCGATCATCTCACCAACATCGTGTTCATGGGAATGGGAGAGCCGCTGGCGAACTATGACCGAGTGCGCGAAGCTTTGCGCCGCCTCATCGAGGTGATGGGCATCTCGGCCCGAGCGGTCACGGTCTCCACTGTCGGGGTGGTGCCGGGTATCAAGCGACTGGCGGAGGAGCCATGGCCTGTCAACCTGGCGGTGAGCCTCCACGCCGCCGACGATGAGCTGCGGGAGCGTCTGGTGCCGCTCAACAAGCGTTACCCCCTGGCGGAAGTAGAGGCGGCTGCGGCCTATTACTTCGAACGCAAACGGCGGCGGATATCGATCGAGTGGACGATGATCGCCGGGGTTAACGACACGGTCGAGCAGGCTAAGGGTCTGACCGCGATCGCCCGACGACTGCGGGCCCACGTAAACCTGATACCTCTGAACCCGACGCCGCTCAGCCCCGACCAACCCTCCGATCCGCAGACCATCCGGAGCTTTGTCAGTGTGTTGAAGGAGGCAGGGGTGCCGGTGACCGTGCGGGACACCAGGGGACGAAGCATTGACGCCGCCTGCGGGCAGTTGCGGGTCGAGGCGTCTTCGTAGGTCGGTAGCCCATAGGTCTACGCTGCATCCAAGTGGAGGTTCCGTGGGCGACACTCGAGTTCCATTAGAAGATCTCTTCCACGTAGTCCCACTACTAAACGACGAGGGCACTGGACCTCATCCTGACTTCAACTTCTTCGTGGACCTATCAGAGTTCTTCCCCGTGATACTTGGCGAAGAATTTCGCGATCTGCAGGCACTTGAGAGCGAGGCCAGCGACATACCTGGCTTCGACCGGGTCTATTGGCAAGAAGCTGAAACGGTCCTCGTTCAGTCTCATCTGCCTGCTCAAGTCATTAAGGCCAGCTTCGTTGCATTGTTGGCCCCGAAGATCACCGGCGACTGGCAGACATTCTTTCACCCGCGACGCTGACCGCAAAGGTTGGTGGCTCGGCGTATCTGCGTTAGCCTGGCGGTTCCGGGCGGACAGGGGCCGGAACTAGGAGGGTGGCATGTTGCATGCCCACGAGGCCTCGCCGCAGTCGACTCAGTCTGATGAGGTCGGTCAGTCGCGCACGCTT
>DATEDX010000252.1:0-2053 GCA_035281425.1 Acidimicrobiia bacterium | reverse complement strand
TGCGGGGTACGGATCAACCCGATGATCGTCGAAGGTCAGATCACCGGCGGCCTCACCGAGGGCTTCGCCAAGGCCACCAACCAGTGGATCACCTTCGACGAGAACGGCAACTGCATCGGCTCCAACTTCCTCGACTACCTGATCCCTACCGCCTGGGAGACTCCCAAGTTCCGCCTGGGTGAAACGGTGACCCCATCCCCGCATCACCCCATCGGCGCCAAAGGAGTGGGGGAGTCGGCCACGGTGGGCTCGCCGGCGGCTTTCGTCAATGCCGTCGTCGATGCCCTCTGGTCGAAAGGGATCAAGAGTCTCGACATGCCGGTATTGCCCCACCGGGTGTGGGGCGCTCTCAATGGAGTAGAGGTGAAGCCCTAGGTGGACCCGCTGGCCGAGGCCGCCCGGGTGGTGGGAGAGGGGCGGCCGGTAGCGCTGGCCACCGTCACCTGGCGGCAGGGGTTGACCTCGGGGAAGCCGGGGGCGAAGGCGTTGATCTATCCCGACGGGCGAGTGGAAGGCTGGCTGGGCGGGGCCTGTGCCCGGCCGGCAGTGGTGAGGCATGCTTTGGAGGCGCTGGCCGACGGGCATCCCCGGCTGTTGGTGCTGGGAGTGGGCGACGCCCGGCCCGGGGTGATCCAGGTGGAGATGGCTTGTTCTTCGGAAGGAGCGATGGAGGTATACGTGGAACCAATGCTCCCTGCTCCCCGAGCCGTGGTGGTGGGCAACTCACCGGCGGCTCTCCTGCTGGCGGAGCTGGCCGGTCGGGTGGGGTGGCGGATCACTCTCACCGACACCGAACCGGACGCCGGGGCCATGTCGAAAAACGACGCCGTGGTCGTCGCCACCCAAGGGCACTTCGATGAGACCGCATTGCAGGCGGCGCTCGGCTCTCCGGCCGGTTACGTAGGGCTGGTGGCCTCCTCGAAACGGGCATCGGAAGTCTTGGCCTGGCTGCGAGGGCGAGGAGTGTCTGAGGAGGAGTTGGCTCGGGTACGGGCACCGGCCGGGCTCGACCTGGGGGCGACTTCGCATGAGGAGATCGCCGTGTCCATACTGGCTGAGTTAGTGGCCTGGAGAGCGGCAGGAGGTGCCCGACCCGTGATGAACATCGAACAACCCGAAGTAGCCATCGACCCGGTGTGCCAGATGGAGGTCGAGGTCGCCACCGCCCGCTGGGTGACCGAACACGAAGGCAAGAAGTACTACTTCTGTGCCCCCGGCTGCCAGAAGTCGTTCGAGGCGAATCCGGAGAGGTACCTGGGCTGAGCTAGGGGACGGCCGTGGTCACGACAATGCCGAGTTCCTCTGGGCTAGCGCGTATCCAATCGGCGCCGTTCCATCGGAATAGATAGGTGCGGCCGACTCCCTCGAAAGGTCCTCTCAGCACCCATACATCGATGCCAGCGGTTTCGGAGTTCAAGAGACGAGGCTCGCCGACTGTGATGTAGGTGCCACCGCCCTCGAAGAGGCCGTTCAGCCCGGTCAATTCCTCGAGCTCGGCGGGGGTCAGGTATTGCACTTCGTCAGTAAACGAAGCGACGATGGCTGCTCGAAGACCGGGCGGGGTTTCATCCCCGCTGTAAATGGGAGCTCCAGCACAAACCGCGTCGTTGCAGGCGGCAGCAAACGCCGCCACTTGCATTCGTACGGCTTCTTGGGGCGTGACTTCCCGCGCCGGTGTGACCTCCGGGGCTTGCTGCTGGGTGTTACATCCAGCCAAAACAGTCAGTGTTATTAGGACGAAGAAACGAGTGAGGGGACGTATCCGACCAAGCTACCTGTGGTCCGTCGGTAGTCAGCGAAGGAGGCGAGACAGCTAACGGTCCCGGGTGTGGGGGGCCCCTATCCACCAGGCTGGAACGATGCCAATTGGGGAAGCGGAGCTGATTCTTCAGTGGCTGGGCTGGGTCGCAAGGAATCCGAAATTCCCTCCGCCTGCCGCCAACTCCCGCAGGTGGAGCAGAACTCCCGACATTCTTCACCTGATGGTCCGTAACCGGACCACCGGAATGGCCCGTTCGGTGCGAGCGAGATACTCGGCGTAGCTTCGGTCGAC
>DATEDX010000251.1:0-5941 GCA_035281425.1 Acidimicrobiia bacterium | reverse complement strand
TCGTGGGGGGAAGAACGAGCCAGGAAAACCGCCACGATGATCGTCACCACCACGCCAATCCCGGTGAGGGCGAGCAGGAACTCACCGCGGGTGATCTTCATCCCGGGTCGGGAGGCGGCCAGTCCGGAAATGGTGAGGATGCTGACGGCGGTGAGGATGGCGAGCAGGCTGGCTCCCCCGGAAGCGAGATGGTTCGACTCGATGAGCACGATTGCGAATGGCAGTACCAACACCAGCAGGGCGAGGATCCCGGCCAGGGGAACAGAGATGGCGGTGCCCAGCCGGGAGCGGACTTGAACCACCTCTTGGGGGGCGGCCCGTAAAAGCGGCGCCGGAATCCCAATCAGCTGGACGAACACCGCTGTGACCCAACCCAGCACGGCTCCCCCGATCAGTGCCAGCAGGAGAGCGGTGAGGAGGGGTAGGACCACTCGGCCCTCACTCCCTTCGATCGGGGTGGAAAAGGCCGAGGTGACGAGGCCTCCACCCAGAGCACCCAACACCACGCCGCTGCCGATGCCAGCTAACGCGGTCACCCGAGCGGAACCCCCTAAGGCCATGCCAGGGTCAATCCAACCGGGAACGGTGCGTGCCAGCGAGGCGACGATCAAGCCGAAGAGCACCGAGAGCAGCACCGCGCCCAGGATGAACATGCCCGGGGAGACTTCGACCGCGGGCTGGAAACTGCCCTCCTCTCCAATCACCGACGCTCCGGGGAGCAGCCAGGGGGAAGCGACCAGAGCTGCGATCAGGCCCAGGGCGGAGCCGGCCAAAGCCCCGATCCTTCCCGCCACCCGGACTCGGGAGCGGAGAGGTGCCGGCTCCACCTCCGGCTCGGGCTCGGGAAGGGGTTCGGGTTCGGGTTCCGGTCCCTCCGCCTCCACCTCAGCTGAGGGCGCCGGTGCGGCGGGCGCTTCGGGAGCATCGGCGGTTGGCTCCACCACCGGTTCCGGCGCCGGTGGCGGGGGAGCAGCCGTCACCGTACCGCCACCCGACCAGGCCGCCAGCACGTCATCCACCGAGGTCCCGCTGGCCTTGGCCCGGGCCTCCGCCGATCGCTTGACAATGGCCTCCGGAGCGTTCAGCGCCTGGGCGGCAGCGGTCAATAGGTCAGCCACGCCGCCGGAGAATAGGCGATATCCCAGAACCCCGGGTTCAGACTCACGCCAGCGTTACCCACAACCCCGGGTTCAGACTGAGGCTCGCTGGCAGGTCAGGGAAGCGTGGCCCTGATGTGGGCGTTGTGCATCCCTTCTGCCACCGAAGAGGTGAAGACCAGATCGATATCGACGAAGCCGGCGTCAGCCAATCCCTGCCGGTATTCAGCTTCGGAGAGGGCGCCGGCGATACAACCCGCCCAATCGCCCCGCTGCGCTCGCTCGGCGGGCGTCAACCAGTCTTCGGCAACGATGTCGGCGATCCCGATCCGGCCCCCAGGGCGAAGCACCCGGGCAATCTCAGAAAACACCCGCGGTTTGTCGGTGGAGAGATTGACCACACAGTTGGAGATGACCACGTCGATGGAGTCGGCGGGGAGGGGGATGTCCTCCATATGGCCGTGAAGGAACTCGATATTGTCGACGCCTTCCTGGCGAGCGTGGCGGCGGGCCAGGTCCAGCATCTCCGGGGTCATGTCGAGTCCGATGGCCTTGCCTCCCGGTGCCACCCTGCGAGCCGACACTATGACGTCGAGACCCGCCCCAGAGCCGAGGTCGAGAACGGTATCACCCGGCCTCAATTCGGCCACCGCGGTGGGGTTTCCACATCCCAGGCTGACCCCCGCCGACACGGTTTGCAGCACCTCTCCTTCCCGATAGTGCTCGTCGCCACAGGTGGAGCCACCACAACAACCTTCTCCCCCGTCGAGCATCTCCAAGGCGGCGGTGCGATACCGCTCGGCGACTTTGGTCTTGGTGTCCATCAACATGCCCTCCATTCGGCGGTAGTTCGGGCCAGGCCCATGACGAGCTCGGCCGCGGTGGGGAAACAGTCGAGGCAACGCTCATTCACCCGGTAGAGGTTGGAGGTGCCACGCTCCTCGACCAGCACGAAACCGACCTCGGCCAGTTGCTTGAGGTGATGGGAGATGGTCGACTGCCCGATGTCGAGCCGCTCGGTCATTTCCCCTACCGACAAGGGGCGCTCGGCGGTGGCGAGGAGATTGAGGAGCAGAATGCGAGAAGGATCGCCCAGCGCCCGGAACCAGGTGGCCCAGGTGGTGGCAGTGTCACGACTCAAATTCATCGATCATCGACGATAATCGATTAATCAGCCTTGTCAAGCTCCTGCTCTTGCTGACGAAGCCGCGCCCTCTTCTCCACCCGCCGCAGGAGGATGATCGCCAGCACTGCCGGCACCAAGAAGACGCCGATCTCGTCGATACCTCCCAGGTGGGCCAAGATGAGCATGGACCGCAGGCTATCGGTTCGCCTCAAGTACCCAGGCTGAGCAGTCTGGTCACCCGGCGAGGATGAACAGTCCGAGCATGGTGAGAAGCACCATGAGGGCCAACATCGGGTATTGCGAACGCACCGCGCCACCTCCCGGGAAGTCGGCCAAAGCCCGGTCGTGGGCCAGCACCACCCCGGCGACATGTCCCGCCACGATGGCCCCCAGCTGCACGTACCAGACGGCGGTGGGGCCAAGGAAGAAGTTGATCTTGTAATCGCGAGTACCAAAGAGGTCCCATCCCAATCCGAATGGGTCGGAGGCGTTGCTGATGACCTGCTGACCTTCGAAGAGGATGAGGGTGAAGTAATGCGCAAAGGCATAGGCCAGGGCGATGGGTACCAAGGTATGGGCGAAGCGGGAGGCGACCCGGCGCGGGGAGGGGTCGCCGCCCAGGCGGGCCGCCAACCAGCAGGCGAGGTAGTACCCGCCCCCAATCACCGCTACCGCCCCGGCCATCAACAAGATCCCGCCCACCAAAGATGTCCCCCAACCGGCGGTGGCGTTCTGCCACCAGTCGGTGACCGAGAGCCCGTCATAGCTGACCGTTCCGATCATGACGATCACGAGGAGGGCCAGACCGGGCCACTCGGGAAGAACGGGCAGGGCCCGCAGCCAACCCCTCCACATCAGCCGGCCTTGCCGATCACGACCAAAAGGGCTGATCGCCGAGAGCAAGCGGTTGTAAGCAGTAAAGGCATCACCCACCATGAGTCCGGTATTGATCCCTACTTTGGACATCAGCACCAGCAGGTAGATCGTGTAGATCAGAGCGGCCAGTCCCACGGTGGTGGGAAAAGCAGAGTCGGGATAGACCAACTCGAGGACGGTAAAGGCAAAGAGGATGACTGCTGCTACCCGCAGACCGAGCCGGCTCTCCACCTCGACTTGCTCTTCGGACCCGATTTGCAGCCAACTGCCGAGCGCCCGCCAGGGGTTGAGTCCCGTGTAGAGGTTGCCCACCACGGCCGAGGAGAAGGGGATCACCAGCCAGAACACCACCCAAAGGAGCAGCGGGGCAAGGTTGCGGCTGCCGATGGCATCACCGCCTATCAGCCAGGCCACCAAGCCCCCCGCCAGCGTCAGCAGCAAACCCGCCACGCCTACTACCCCGAGGGCACCGACCGGAGGTCGAAGCCCCATTGGCTCCGCCCGGGGGCCGTCCTGTAAGCGGGGACGGGGCCACAACACGGCTAGGCCGGCGAACGTGACGATGATGATCACCGCCGCCCCCGCGGCGAAATAGCTGATGGGGATGGGAAGGTCGAGGCGGCCACCAATGCCATGGCCGAACAGCTCGACTGGGGTCAAGGGGTTACCTCGAGATCGAGCAGGTGGAGACGCAGACCCTCCAACTCAACCTCGAATATTCCGGCTGCAGATGCTTCGAACTCGATGAGCACTTCCTGATCGGGGACGGTGGCGAAGTGGAGATCGAATCCGTGGACGTGGACCTCGTCGGCGACGTCGGCTTCAACTTCGAACCTCACCGTTTCCCCCACCCGAACACTCAGCGTGTCGACCCCTTCTGTCTTGGCCCCATCTTCCACCTTGATCCGAGGGACCTCGCTGTGGTCATGGGTGGTGGTGGGCGAAGCCGAGGTGGTAACCGCGGCGGTGGTCGAGGTGGGGGAGGTCGTGATAACGGTGGTGCTCGAGGTGGTGGTGGCCCCGGCGGTGGTGCTGGTCACGGCGGCCCCGCCGCCACAAGCCGTCGTCACCGCCACCAAGCCGACCCCGGCCATGAATCTCAGCATCGGCGGCAGCCTAGAACCGTGGGTCTCCTACCCAGACTCCGGCACATAGGGCATCCGGCGGCCTAGAGTCGGTCAGATGAAGAAGTTATTGCTGGCGATCGCCGTCCTCGGCCTCGGTTTCCTGGCCTGGCGGTATTTCTCCAACGAGCCGATCTAACCGCTTTCGGGTCTCGCCGAACCGGATGAAGAATCGCTGACGGCGGCGAATTTGGCGATGGCTGCGGCGAGGAGGTCGGAGTGCGACCAGGGGAGTTCGTGGTGTCCCCCTTCGATCTCGATTACTTCCGCGTTGGGTAGCCGCGCTGCGAGTTCGTGCTGCCATCGCACAGGGACCAGTTGATCGCGGCTGGGGATGACCACCAATGCCGGTGTCGTGACCGCGTGCAGCCATGGGCGGGAATCGAACCGAAGCAATGCCAGGCTGGCGGCGGCGCCGGCCTCGGGATCGCGACGGTGGGTCTCATCCCATAGCCACATCGCATGCCGTCGCTCCACCGCTCCTACCGCCAGCAGGTAGGCGCTCCGCACCTCGGGAGTTCCGGTGCCGGTCAGCCTCTCCCATCCCCGGGTGAAGACTGCACCCAAGCTTCGGGCCAGTTTCCAGGCGAGGGGATGGTGGGACATCGTCGCCACCAGGACCATTCCCGCCACGAGTTCGGGATGCCGGTGGGCTAGCTCCTGGGCAACCGTGCCTCCCATCGAGTACCCAACCACCACCGCCCGCCTGATGCCCATCTGCTTCATGACCGTTGCCACGTCATCGGCGTCGTCGCTGATCTCGAACTTTCCTCGGTCGAGATGCGAGAACCCGTGGGAGCGATGATCGATCATCACCACCCGCAGGTCGTCCGCCAGTAGCGGCGCCACCTTGTACCACTCCGCCAACGAGGAACCGGCCAAGCCGTGGATCATCACTAGGACGGGACGATCCCGGGGCCCGACTTCCCGCACCGCGAACTCGCGATCGCCGGCAAAAACTGTGGTGGCTGGAATCCGGAAAGGGTGTTCCTGCTCAGCCTGAAACCGTGGCCGGAGTGGTGGCCCGATCAGCCTCCAGATGGCGATAAGGAACAAGAAGCGCCGCAGCCACTTCATGAGGGAAGGGCTCCCACCGCGAAGACATGGTCTGCCACTGGTACCCCACCGAGCAGATGCTCTTGGATGATGCGCTCCATGACCTCCACCGTTACCCCTCGGTACCAGGTTCCCTCGGGGTAAACCACACAGATAGGTCCCTGTTCGCAGATCCGCAGGCAGTCCACTTTGCTGCGGAGCACCTGCCCGTCCCCAGGCTCCACCGGGTATGCCTCCGCCTCCGGGTTGCCGTGCCACTTGGGCGGGGCGGAGGTGAGACCCAGCGCCTTAAGCCGGCTCTTCAGATATTTCCACACCTCCGAGGACTGCTCATAAGTTGAACACTTGGGATCGGTCTGCTCGGCGCAGAGAAAGACGTGGCGGCGAGCGCGACCAATCGACAGCGCCGAAGCGATGGTGCGGAGGCGTTGTTCCTGGTCCACAAGAGGAACGGTAGACGGGAGATATGAGACGGAAGACGGAAGACGGAAGACGGTAGACGAAGACGTGAGACGTGAGACGTGAGACGTGGGACGTGGGACCGGGGCGCGAAAGGTGGGGGCTGGACGAGGGGCGCGGGCGGCGCCTCGGCTCAATACATGTCCCTCGGGCTTCGTACACTGCTCCGGTGCCTCCCTTCGTATTGCGCTCCGACTTCCAGC
>DATEDX010000250.1:0-7039 GCA_035281425.1 Acidimicrobiia bacterium | reverse complement strand
GGCCACCTCCAAGCTCCAGGCGTCGCCGGCATCGATCGCGTCGACCAGTTCTCCGGTACCCAGGTGGCGCACCGCCAACTGACGGCCCGAGTCGCCATCTTCCAGGGTATAGAGAAAGCCTCCGGCCATGGCGACCGCGGTGAGTGGTGGCAGGCATTGATCGCCGAAACCGACGTCGATCGGGCCTCCGCCGGAGATGAGGTAGAAATTGACTTGCAGGCAGGGATCCCCGCTCACCACCGCCAGCACGTCGCTGTCGGCAGCGGCGTCAAAGAAATAGGGGCCGACCTCGAGGAATGGATTGGTGGAAGGTCCGAGCAGATCGAGGGTGCGAAGCTCGCTGCCGCCCCGATGGTCGTAGCGGTAGAGCAGGGTCAAGGTGCCGTCGATCATCTCCAAAGGCACCATCAGCTCACCCGGCCCCGGAGCGACGAGCGGTCGAGGCTGGCTGGCCCCAGCGGGGAGCCACATGATTGACCCTTGTTCCCAGGGGAGAGGGGTGATGTCGTGTACGAACACGAGGCCGCCGGCGCCGTCGGCCAGAGCCCACGACACCGTCTCGTACCAAGGGTCGCTGGTCAGCTCGGCGGTGATGGTCCCATCGAGGCCGTAGGTGGTGATCCCGGCGCTGCTCGCCACCGCCACCCCTGCCGTCTCCCAGGCACCCGGTTGAGGGGGCAACGAGGTGGTAGAGGTGGTGGGAGCGGGGGGCGTGCTGGTGGAAGAACCCAATGGAGGATTGGGATCGGGGCGCAGGGTCGATAGAGCTATCACTCCCGCCACGGCCACCACCAACGAGGCGGCGGCACCCGTCAAAGTTGTGATTAGCTTGCGGCGCTTGCCGATACGCACCACCCGCTCGTAGTCGTCGGGACGGACGATGAGCTGCTCGGCGGTGTCGTGTAGCTCGCGGCGCAGTCGGTCTTCGATGCTCATTCTGACTCCAGCTGGTTTCGTAGATCTTGCAGGGCGCGGTGGAGCCGGCTTTTCACTGTGCCCGGTCGAATGCCCAGGGCTCGGGCGACCTCATCGGTGCTCCAATCGAGATAGTGACGGAGGACCACCACCGCTCTCGTTTCCAGGGGCAGCGCCTTCACGGCTCGATCCAGGTCGGGATCCTTGATCTGCACCTCGACCGGCGCCTGAGGGAAGGTGTCGGTGAGCAGCTCACGGCGCCGCTTGCGGAGGCGGCTTCGGGCCCAGTTGAGGCCTACCCGATAGACCCAACCCGCCTGGTTATCGAAGCCCTCCACCGATTTCCAATGTTGAAACGCTCGGGCCATAGCTTCGTCGGTGGCATCGGCGGCGAGGTCGCGATCGCCCAGGGTGAGAGCGAGGGCCCTCAGCACCGATGCCCGCTGGGTGCGGTAGAAGCTTTCGAAGCTTTGATGGCGCAAACGGAGCAGTGGCAGCTCGCCGGTGTCGGCGCCGGTCATCGACTGGTCTTCGTCATCGCTCCTAAACGCTTCAGGGCCCACTTCGGTTCTCACCCGGTAAGAGAGGCGGAGAGGCGGTATTCCCCCGGCCGGACCGGCCAATTGGCCCAGACCACGATCCCACCCTCGACCGGGGAGACGAAGAGGTCGCCGGGTTGGGCGAGACTGATGAGGACCTGGCGCCCGCCGCCCTCGAAGCGAAATCGGTGCCCGAGATGGGCAGCCGGGGTGGGCAGAGTGATCCATTCACCGCCATCCACCCGCATCCGCACCTCGCCGCCCAATGCCAGCGTCATCTCCGGACCCAACCGATCGAACTCGAAGCCGGGACCGAGTTGGTAGGCGAACCCGATGTCGTCGCCGGCGGCGTCGAGGGTGACGACCAGTTCGGGCCCCGTCATCCGTACTCCGAGATGATCACGGGCCGCTTCCACTGCCTCCAATTCGAGCCGGAGCCGGTGGGGTTCACCGCCGGCGAGGACCCGAGCGATCCGCCAGGGCGATTGACCAGGGAGGTATGACAGCGGATGGCTGTCGAGCTTGAGATCGACCACTTTGATCAAGCCCTCGGCGGGGTCGACCACCATCGACAGTTCCCGGTTTTCAAGGTGGGCCTCGATGACCCCATCGGCATCCCAATCCAGCCTGGTGAACTTGCTCCACTCCGGGGGCACCCGCCGCTCTTGGTCGAGACGCCGCCGGGCACCGATGAGGGCGGCGTGAGCCGGGGTCCGGTCGATGTCGCCCTGGTACCAGCGGGAGGCCTGAGCTTCGAGGAGCTGATCTACCGCTTCGGCGGGCGGCCGTTCGGGAAGGCGGGTGGCCAGACGGAGCATCTTCCGGTAGAGGAGGTCGGCCTCAGGGTCGGCGTCGATCACCCCGGCCCAGGCCCGGTCCACTGGAGGTTGGGCTCGTTCCACCTCACCGGTGGGAAGGATCAGGGAGGGAGGATCAGTGCGAAGGGGAAGGATCGTCACCACGTCACCGAGATAGTCGGTTACGACCGGCCGGGCCAGGGGCGGATCGGCCCCCACCGCCACCTGGTGGATGCCCTGGGCGGTGAAAAGAGAAGCCAGCCCCGGTTCCCAGCCGTTTGGAACCAGGCCCACCAGCGAGGAAAGCCCCCAGGCGGTTAGCTCCTCCACTTCCCGACCCACCTGGAGGCTGCGCGAAGATGGAGGGAGCGAGGCCAAAATGGGCTCAGACCAGCCTCCGACCAGAAAGATCCACGAGGTGGTGGCCAGTCCCTGCCGCACCTCGTCCGGCAGGGCAGTGAGCAGAGAACCTGTCAACCGCACCGCCTGGGTAGTCCCGGCGCCGTCGGCGATGGCGGCCATCACCTCGTCAACTGACTCCGGCTGCCAGACCGGAACCGAGCTCAACGGGACCTCCGTGACGGCGGGGCCGGACGGCGCCGTAGGAAACCCAGGGCGATGAGGAGCGGGAGGAGCCAGATGAGCAGCCCGGGCCGGGTGATGGCGACTACCAGTCCGATCGCCACCGGGGCCAGCCAGCGCCGCTCGACCTTGATGATGAGAGGCCAGGCAAACCAGACCGCGGCCAGCACCAACCCGGCGCGGATGAACACGCTGCTGTTGGCTTCCCCTCCCTGCAGGAAGAGGATGGCGCCGGCCAGCAGGCAGCCCAGCGCCGCCAAACCGAGGAGGTGGCGGGTGGCGGGAGCTTTCACCACCCCAGGCTAGAGAGGTCCTCCTTCCGTTCTGGTGACGGTTGAGCAGGGATATCCTGCTCAACGGTCACCAGAAGGGGGCTCGCGGGGGGGTCCTACACTCCCTGGCTTTATGCCCATCGACATCGATATTGCCTATGTAGCCCGGCTGGCCCGGCTTGCTCTCTCCCCCGAGGAACTGGAGCGTTACCGGGAGCAACTGGGCCTGATCCTCGAGCACGCCGCCCGGGTCCAGGCCACCGACACCGGCGACCTGGAGCCCACCGCCCACCCCCTGGGCCTCACCAACGCCTTCCGGCCCGACATCACCGGTCCCACCCTGGACCGGGAAGAAGTCCTGGCTCAGGCACCCTCCGCCCGGGACGGCTACTTCGAGGTACCACCGGCCCTCGAGGGCCCATGAACCCCGCCGACCTCACCATCGAGGCGGCAGGGAGGGCCTTGCGGGGAGGAGACCTGAGCGCGTCGGAACTGCTTGACACGGTCCTGGAAAGGGCCGCTTACACCGAGTCCCAGCTCCACTGCTATCTCACCATTGACCACGAAGGAGCCCGCCGCGCCGCCGCTCAAGCCGACGACGAACTGAGCAAAGGGACCGACCGGGGCCCTCTGCATGGCATCCCCCTGGCCGTCAAGGACAACTTCTGCACCCAGGGCCTGGCGACTAGCTGCGGATCCCAGATCCTCGGCTCCTATCTCCCTCCGTACGACGCCACCGTGGTGAGCCGGCTGCGCCAGGGTGGGGCGGTGCTGGTGGGCAAGACCAACCTCGACGAGTTCGCCATGGGCTCATCCACCGAAAACTCTGCCTACGGTCCGACCCGCAATCCCTGGAACCCGGAGCGGGTACCGGGAGGCAGCTCCGGGGGATCGGCGGCCGCGGTGGCGGCAGGTTCCGCCTTGGGCGGCTTTGGATCCGACACGGGTGGCTCCATCCGCCAGCCCGCCGCCCTCTGCGGTGTTGTCGGGTTCAAGCCCACCTATGGCTTGGTTAGTCGCTACGGGCTGGTGGCGTTTGCCTCCTCCCTCGATCAAATCGGTCCCCTAGCCCGAACCGTCGACGACGCCCTCACCCTCTTCGAAGGGGTAGCCGGCCACGACCCTGGCGACGCCACCTCCTACCCCGGTCCGGTTCCCGCCAGCCGGCCCACGCTCGACCAAGGAGCCCAGGGTCTTCGCATCGGCGTTGTGAAAGAACTAGGCGGTGAGGGCTACGAACCGGAAGTAGCGGCGGCAGTAACGGCGATGATCGACCAGTTAGCCGAGGAAGGGGCCAAGGTAACGGAAGTCTCCCTCCCCACCTTCGAGGTGGCGCTCTCTTGCTATTACCTCATCGCCCCAGCCGAAGCATCTTCCAATCTGGCCCGATTCGACGGGGTCCGTTATGGACTACGGGTGGAAGGCGAAACCGTCGAGGAGATGATGGCCCGCACCCGGGCAGAAGGGTTCGGACCGGAGGTGACCCGACGGATCCTGCTCGGGACCTACTCCCTCTCCGCCGGCTATTACGACGCCTTCTACGGTCAGGCCAACCGAGTGCGAACCAAACTGATTAGAGAACAAGCCGCCGTGTTCGAAGAGGTCGACGTGTTGGTGTCCCCCACTAGTCCCACGGTCGCCTTCCCGCTGGGAGCCCGCACTGAGGATCCTCTCGCCATGTACCTCTCCGATGTATGCACGATTCCCGCCGACCTGGCCGGGACCCCGGCGATCTCCATCCCCATCGGTCTCGATAGCCAAGGGCTGCCAATCGGCTTCCAGGTGATGGCGGCGGCGCTGGGGGAGCCGGTGATGTTCCGGACGGCGAAGGCGGTAGAGCGGCTGGCTGGTTTCAGCGCTCGCCCGCAGATGATGGAGTCGGCCGGAGGTGACCGATGACCGACTGGGAACCGGTCATCGGCATCGAAGTCCATGTCGAGTTGCGAACTGCAAGCAAGATGTTCTGTTCCTGCCCGGTGGTCTTCGGAGGCGAGCCCAACACCGCCATTTGCCCGGTTTGCCTTGGCCTTCCGGGCGCTCTTCCCGTTACCAACGGTACCGCCATCGAATGGTTGGAGACGATTGGCCTGGCTCTCAATTGCCGGATCGCCCCGGCTTCCGTCTTCCACCGCAAGAACTACTTCTACGCCGACCTCCCCAAGAACTATCAGGTCAGTCAGTACGACCTTCCGGTCTGTCACGACGGCTACTTCGACGTGTCCCTCGACGGGGAGCAAATCCGGGTCGGAATCGAGCGGGCCCATATGGAAGAAGACACCGGCAAGAGCCTGCATCAAGGGGTGGGGGGACGCATCCATCACGCCAGTTCGACCCTGATCGATTTCAATCGCAGCGGGGTGCCCCTGGTCGAGATCGTCTCCCGGCCCGACCTCCGTTCCCCCAGCCAGGCACGGGCCTATGCCCAGCAGCTCCGGGCCCTGGTGGCGGAATTGGAGGTCTCCGACGCCCGGATGGAAGAAGGTTCGATCCGCTTCGATGCCAACGTGTCGGTCCGGCAGGCCGGTGGATCCACCCTGGGGACCAAAGTGGAGATCAAGAACATGAATTCTTTCCGTTCCCTGGAGCGGGCCATCGCCGCCGAGATCACACGCCAGATCGAGGTGTTGGAGAGTGGCGGCACCCTGCTCCAGGAAACCCGCCACTGGGATGAGGAAGCCGCCACTACTCGGGGGATGCGCAGCAAAGAGGAGAGTTCCGATTACCGCTACTTCGCCGAACCCGACCTGGTGCCGATGCGCTTCGAGCCGGCGGAAGTGGAAAAGCTGGCGGCAGCTCTCCCCGAGCTACCTTCCCAGCGGCTGGCGCGCCTCGCCGGATTGGGGCTCGACGAACACCTGGCTTCCCTCGTCAATGGTGCCGACTCAGGAGTACGTCGGCTATTCGACGAAGCCGTCGACTTGGGGGCCGATCCCACCGCGGCGGCCAACTGGCTAACCGGCGAGTTCACCGCCACCGTCCGCCGCCTGGAGGTGGCGGTCGAACAAGTGCCATTCACTGCAAGCGACCTAACTGAGCTCCTCCAGATGGTGGCAGAGGGACGAGTGTCGACGTCGGCAGCCAAGGAGATCCTCACCGGGGTGGTGGCGGGAGAAGGTCGACCGGCGGCGGTGGCCGCCGCCCGTGACCTCTTCCAAGTGTCGGACGAGTCGATGATCGCCGCCGCGGTAGATGAAGTGCTGGCCACCAACGCTGAGGCCATCGATCGTTTTCGGAGCGGCGAGGACAAGGTCCTCGGCTTCCTCGTCGGCCAGGTGATGCGGGCAACCGGCGGCAAGGCCGATCCCAAGGTGGTCAACTCGCTTCTGCGGCAACGTCTCCGTTGAGAGTTCCCGCCATCATCTTCGATTGCGACGGCGTCCTCGCCGACTCGGAGGGGGCCTCGGCCGAGGCGTGGACCACCACCTTGGCCAAGAGCGGATATCAGTTGACTACGGAGGAGTTCCGGCGCTTCATCGGAACCACCGATCGCGAACTGGCCGATACCTTTGCCAGTGCACTCGACACCACTGCCGAGTTCCTGCTGAAGCTGGCGGAAGCTGAGATGAGGCGGGTGCTGGCCAATGGGCTCGAACCCTTTCCCGACGCCATCCGACTGCTCGACCGAGTGGATGGTCACCCCGTGGCGGTGGCCTCCAATAGCGAGCGGTGGCGGCTCGACTGCGTGCTGGCCAGCGCCGGCCTCAGCGGCCGGTTCGCGGTGTCGGTGGCCTCGGATGAAGTGACGGCACCCAAGCCTGACCCCGCCGTCTATCTGCGGGCGGCCGCACTGTTGGGGGTGGCCCCATCGGAGTGTGTTGTCATCGAAGACAGCCCTACCGGGATCGCCTCCGCCCGGCGGGCAAGGATGCGAGTAGTCGCGGTCGATCGGGGACATTTCCCGCGCAGCGAGATCGGGGATGCCGACTGGGTGGTC
>DATEDX010000249.1:0-5344 GCA_035281425.1 Acidimicrobiia bacterium | reverse complement strand
CGCTGCCCTTGTCCGATGGAAGGCCCGGCAGGGCGATGTGATCCAGGATTGCTATGGATGGGTGCGGGGCGCGATGGGAGTGGAAACCTGCGGGCCGCCGGGTCGCCCGGGTGGTGCGTTGTACAGCAGTGAAACTCCTTCCGATATTGACCCCGAGCTACGGCAGCATGCGCTCTTCTTCGAGGTTCCCCCCGACATCGCCTCAGTCACTGTGATCACCAAGGACGGATTCAGAGTGCGGGCGCCGGTGTTCGATCGTCTGGCTCTCGCCGAGTGGAGGGGCCATGGCGAATGGGCATGTGTGGTTGGCCTACACCGAAACGGGAGTCAAGTGGTGATCAATGGTCACTGTCCGTAGGCCGAGGTCGGTCCCCTTGACTTCGTCCCCTGCCCTCCGGGTGTCACATCACAGATTTGGTTGGGGGGCGAAGCCGGGGCTCAATTCTGGAGCCAAGAATAGTCAAAGGTCACGAACGCAGGACGTTCTAGAAAGAAGAGCTGGCCACGCTGGGAGGCCGGGAAGCCCGAGGGTGACTCTCGCATTGTGACTGCGTCCAGCACGCGTTCGGTCCCCCAGACTCATCGGGTGGCCAGAACATCTCGAGGTGCTATGGATCGACGGACAGTGGTTGCGATCGGACCCGATACTTAAGCCCGGACCATCGGCGGCGATCGAAGACATTCCATTGGAAAACCGGAAAGCGCCTGTCAACATCGGCGAGGTGTTTAGTGGCCAGGGGCAGGATCGAACTGCCGACCTACGGTTTTTCAGACCGTCGCTCTTCCGACTGAGCTACCTGGCCGAGAAGTGGTTGTTTGGCGGGGATGACGGGATTTGAACCCGCGATCTCCGGCTTGACAGGCCGGCGTGAACTCCATGCTTCACCACACCCCCGGGTTGGGGCCGCTCGGGCTAACCGGAGCGGGCGAGGGAACGATTATAGGTCGCCCAGCCTTGACGGACTTCACCGATGAGGCGAGTAGTAGAGCCGCGCTTCCACCTGGATGACGACCGGGTTGGACGTCGGTACTGTGAGTCACCCGGCTCGGGAGTTGTATTGGAGAACTTTGATCTGATCGTCATCGGCTCGGGGCCTGCCGGTGAGAAAGGCGCTACCCAGGCGGCGTACTTCGGTAAGCGGGTGGCCCTGGTCGAAGAGGCCAACCGCCCTGGCGGGGCCCCGGTGACCAGCGGAGGGATACCGACCAAGACCCTGCGGGAAACGGCTCTGTACCTGACCGGCTTCCGTCAACGACACATCTATGGCGTTGGCCTCGAACTATCACCCGAGGTCAATCTCAACCTGCTCCGGAGCAGGGCGGCCTCGGTTTCCGCCACCACCAGCGAAGCGGTCCGGCTCAATCTGGAGCGTCACCGGATACGGGTGGTACAGGGCACCGCCAGCCTCCGCGGAGGCGGGGTGGTGACAGTCGACTTGCCTGACGGCGAGACCAGCCTCAAGGGTGAGGTGATCCTGGTGGCGACCGGTTCGCGACCTTTTCGCCCCCCGAGTATCCCCTTCGACGATCCCGACGTCTACGACTCGGACACGATCCTTCAATTCGACCGTATCCCTCGCAGTCTGGTTGTGATTGGGGCGGGGCCGGTCGGTTGCGAATACGGCTCGATCTTTGCCGCTCTTGGCGCCGAGGTGACCCTCATCGACAGTGCCGATCGAATCATGCCTTTCCTCGACGTGGAGATGGGAGCCGAACTGTCCGCATGTCTCACCTCCATGGGTTTGCGGTTGATTTTGGGGTCATCCCCGGCCGAGGTGCTTCGTCGGGGAGGGCTTCAGGTTGTCCTGGGCGATGAAACCATGGAGCCGGAGATGGTCTTGTTTGCGGCCGGCAGAGTGGGGCGGACCGAGGGGCTCGGACTCGACAGAGTGGGGGTTGGTCTCGACCCGCGGGGGCGGATCGTGGTCGACGAAGAATTCCAGACCACCGTTCCCGGGATCTTTGCCGCCGGTGACGTGGTTGGTCCGCCTGCCCTCGCCTCCGTCTCCGCCGAGCAGGGAAGGGTGGCTATCTGCCACGCCTTCGGCATCCCATTCAAAGAGACGGTCGATCCCCTCCCTCCCTACGCCATCTACACCATTCCCGAAGTCGGGGTGGTGGGCATGTCAGAAGAGGCGGCCTCCAAGGCCAACATCGACTATGAGGTGGGGCGGCATCGATACTCGGCCAACCCCCGCAGCCTCATCGCCGGCACCACCTACGGCCTCATCAAGCTGGTGTTCCGGCGCGACAACCGTCAACTGTTAGGGGTCCACATCGTGGGTGAGGAAGCGGCCGAGCTGGTGCATATAGGTCAGGCCGTCATCCACGCCGGGGAAAACATCGACCGATTCATCCACACGACCTTCAACATCCCCACTCGGTCCGAAGCCTACAAATACGCTGCCTACGACGGCCTGCAACGGCTCTCCGGGCATTTCATCGGCGAGCCTGGACCTGTCGAAGATGGGGTTCAGTAGCGGCCGCCTCCCACCTCGGCTCGGAGCTTGTCGGCGCCACCGGTGAGGACCGGCTCACCGTGGCCGAAGTAAATGGTCTCAAACTGGAACGTGGCGAGTTTGGCCATCGATGCCAGCGCCTGGTCGTGGTCGGAGCTGAATTGGGGGTTGGGACCGGTGACGCCGCCGTCGGCGCCGTTGATGGCGTCCCCGGCCACCAAGACGCCGGCGGCGGGGTCGAGAAGGCTGATGTGTCCCTCGGTATGTCCCGGGGTATGGATGACGGTGAGCCCGAACACCTCCTCGCCGTCGACCAGAGGAACCAGTTCCCGTGGACTGCTGACGTTGTCGAGGTCGGCCTCGCCTATATAGCCGGTGGAAGCAGCGGCGGCCTCCATCACCGGCGAGACGCTGCCGACATGGTCGGGGTGATGATGGGTGAGGACGACATGTCCCACCGCATCCCAGGAGAGCCCCAACTCGCCCAGACCGGCCTCGATGTCGCCTTCACTTCCCGCCACGCCGGTGTCAACCACGGCTGCCTCGCTGCCTCTAACCACCAGGTAGGCCGAGACGAATCCCAGGTTGACCCGGTGGAAGAGCGGAGTTGCCGTCGACCCGGTAGTGGAGGTTGAAGCCGAGGCCGAGGTGGTGGCAGGGGAGGCCGTGGTGGTCGGAGCCAGGGTGGTCGCTGACCCTTGTCCGATTGTGGTGGTGGTGCCTTGGTCACCACAGGCGCCGAGGACCACCAGCGCCATGGTCCCCTTTCCCAATCGAGCCAGAAAAAGCCGCCTGCTGATCGCTATGAACTGGGCCATTGCACCCTCCTCTTCAGGACGGTATACGCAGGCACCGGTTAACTGAGTTCGAGCCCTACCTTGCCGATTTGGTCGCCGGCGTCGAGATGGGCCAATGCCGCGGGCAGATCTTCAAAGGGAAAGACCCGGTCGACGGGAATCCGGACTTTCCCCGACTCGACGAGATGGAGGACCCGGGCGAACTCGGAGCGGGTGAACATGGTGGAGCCGATGATCTCCAACTGTTTGAACCACAACACCGGCAGAGCCAGCTCGACCCGGTTACCGGCCGTGGCCCCGCACAGCACCAACCGCCCCCCGGGGCTGAGCGACCGCAATGACTGGCCCCAGGTGGCATCCCCCACGTTCTCCACCACCACGTCGGCGCCACCGGCGGCGTTCTTCAACTCTTTGGCGAACTCGCCTCCAGAGTCGAATCCTCCCTCCGCCCCCTGCTCGATGGCCCAGTCGATCTTGTCGGGGGAGCGGGAGGTGACAAACACTCGTGCGCCCATGGCCAAGGCGATCAACATGGCCGCCGACGAGACGCCTCCCCCTACCCCTACCACCAGGACGGTTTCGTGGGGTTGGAGGCGGGCCCGAAGCAACATGCGGTAGGCGGTCCCGGCGGCCAGTCCGAAGGTTCCGGCCGTGGGCCAGTCGAGGGTGGGTGGTTTGGCAATCAGGCTGCGGGCCGGCAGCACCACCATCTCCGCCAGGGTGCCGGGATCGTGCTCGCCAAGGATCTGGTAGGAGCGGCAAAACACCATCTGATCGCGCAGGCAGTAGTGACATTGGCCACACGACATGGAGGGGTTGACTATCACCTCATCTCCCACTTCCCATGCCGCTACCCCCTCTCCGAGGGCGTCGACGATGCCGGCGGCGTCGGCCCCGAGGATGTGAGGTAGGTGGTTCGGGGCGGGTAGGCCGCGTGACACCCACAGGTCGAGGTGGTTGAGCCCTGCCACCTTCACCGCCACCCGCACCTGGCCCGCTTGGGGTTGGGGTTCCTCGACCTCCTCCAGGCTCAAAGCGTCGGGGCCGGTGGTGTCGTGCAGAAGCCAGGCGCGCATGCGGCCAGAGTAGATCGCTGTCTCCCGGTCGAGCCGGGTCCGCCTGAGTCGTGCGACTAGGTTGGGCCGGTGTACCGCTACCAGGTCCGGGTCCGTTTCTACGAACTTGATCCCTACAACCACGTCAACCACACCGCCTATCTGGGCTACTTCGAAGCCGCCCGGGTGGAGGCGCTGGCGGCGGCCGGGTTCGGGCTCGATGTGATGAAAGAGGAGGGGTTCCAGATCGTCTTGGTGGAGGTGACGGCCCGCTTCGTCAAACCCGCCACCCTCCACGACGACCTGGTCATCGACACGGAGGTGGTGGAGATCGCGCGATCTACCTCACGGTGGCGTCAGGAGATGCGGCGGGGGGAGGACCTCATCGCCACTTTGGAGGTGAAGGCGGCGTTCACCGATCTCGACGGTCGGCCGGTGCGGGCCCCGGCAGGTTTCCAACAGGCCTTCTCTGCTTCGGCGGCAATCTGAATGCAGAGTTGGGGACTGGAGCACGGTTATAGCATTAGGTTTCGGTGGGGGGGAGGGGTGGGTTTACGACTGGAGGAAGCCGGCTAGCCAGTCGTCGGCGGGGTCGGCTAGGAGTTCCTGGTAGGGAGCCACTTGGACGATGCGGCCCGCCCGCATCACCGCCACCCGGTCGGCGACGGCGGCGGCCTCTTCGTGGTCGTGGGTGACGTAAAGACCGGGTGTCTCCTGCTCTTTGAGGATCCGGCGGATGTCGTCCACCAACCGCTTGCGGAGTTCCCGGTCGAGGGAACCCACCGGCTCATCGAGCATCACCAGCCGGGGCCAGGGGGCGAGGGTACGCGCCAGGGCCACCCTTTGTTGTTCTCCGCCGGAGAGGCGATCCACTTTGCGCTGGGCCATGGCATCCAGCCTCACCCATTGCAGCACCTCGGTCACTCGCCGCTCCACCTCCTCGGAGGGGAGGTCGAGCATCCTCAAACCGAAACCCACGTTGCCGGCGACACTGAGATGAGGGAACAACGCGTAGCTCTGGAACATGAGTCCG
>DATEDX010000248.1:0-2044 GCA_035281425.1 Acidimicrobiia bacterium | reverse complement strand
TCTGGTGCGGGACCGGCTGGACCGGACAGCCCGTGGTGTGGGAGCGACCCGACGGGGTGCTCGAGGTGATCTTCGGTGCCTACGACAAAGCAGTCCACTTCCTCGATGCCGAAACGGGCAGAGAGACTCGGCCAGTGTTCCGGGTAGGGGACATCATCAAAGGTTCGGTCACCCTCGACCCCGATGGCTTCCCCCTTCTCTACTTCGGCTCCCGGGATGACAATCTCCGCGTCGTGGCCCTGGACCGCGAGGAGCCGACCGAGTTGTGGGCGCTGCCCGCCTCGGCAGTGGATGGGATCTGGAACAACGATTGGGACGGAAACCCGGTGATCGTCGACGACGTGATGTATGAAGGAGGCGAGAACTCCTGGTTCTTCGCCGTCAAACTCAACCGGGGATATGACAGCGAAGGCCGGGTTGCGGTCGATCCCGAGGTGGTCTTCCAGACCCCGGGTTGGACCCAGGAACTCCTCGACCGAGTGGGACGCAATGTCTCCATCGAGAGCTCAGTGATGGTTCACGGCCAGACCGCCTACTTCGCCAATTCCGGGGGCCGGGTGGCCGGTCATGACGTGTCGGGGGTTCTCAGTGGCGAGGCACCGCTGGTCTTTGACTACTGGGTGGGCGACGACACCGACGCCACGGTGGTGGCCGACGCCGAAGGCAACCTCTACGTGGCGGTGGAGGAGGAGCGCAAGAACGAGCGGTCGCGGGAACTGGGACAGTTGATCAAACTCGACCCCCGCCGGGAAGATCCCTACGTGTGGGGGGTGGCGGCTCCCGGGGGGAACGATGTGGGAGGCTTTTGGGCGACTCCGGCACTGGGTGAGGGTGTGATCTACGCCGTCAGCCATCCCGGCCAGTTGATGGCGGTCGACATGGCCACCGGGGAGGTGTTGTGGGAGGAGACCCTCGGCTGGCACTCCTGGTCGTCACCGGTGGTGGTGGGTGAGCAACTGCTGGCGGCCAACTGTTTCGGGGAGCTGCGGGCCTATTCGTTGGAGGACCCTCGCCGGCCCCGCCCGCTGTGGACCGAGCAAATCTCCGAGTCTTGTCTCGAGTCCACCCCGGCGGTGTGGAAGGGACGCATCTTCCTCGGCTCCCGCGATGGCCGCTTCTACGCCATCGGCGACTGACTTCTGCGCGGATTTTTCCGTCGCCACGACGGAATTTTCTGCACACAACCCGATGCCAGCTCATTCTGTGCAGATCTTTCCGTCGCCACGACGTAAAAATCCGCGCAGAGGCATTGGTCGGACCCTAGAGCTCGGCCCAGCGATCGGCACTGGCTACGTCGATCACCGTCCAGGCCATGGCTACTGCCCCATCCACGATGGCGCGGTCGCCGTCGTCGGTGCAGGTGTGGGCGGCGAACTCGGGTTGGTGGTTGGAGACGGGATAACAACCAATCCCCAACATGGGATGGATGGCGGGCAGCACCTTGGAGACGTTGCCCATGTCGGTCGAGCCGGAGATGTTGGGGGGAAGGTCGGCTCCCCGCAGCATGGGCCGGCCTAGGGCGGCCGAGTTGGCGGCGAACAGTTCGACGAGGAGCGGGTTGCTGACCATGTCCTGATAGGTGTGGCCCACCTGCTCGACCTCCAACCGGCAGCCGGTGGCCTGGGCGGCGGCTTCGAAGCAGGCCATCACTCGCGGCAGGAGAACCTCGAGGCGCTGCTGATCGGGGGCGCGTACGTACCACGAGGAGCGGGTAAAGGCGGGGATGATGTTGGGTGCTTCGCCGCCGTGGGTGATGATGCCGTGCACCTTGTCGGTGGGTTCCATCTGCTGGCGCAAGGTGGAGACGTTGACATAGGCCTGGACGAAGGCGTCGAGAGCATTGACGCCCAGGAACGGGTAGGCCGAAGCGTGCGCCTCTTTGCCGTGATAGAGAACGTCAATATGGGCGACGGAGATGATGTGGGGGTCGACCACGTCGTGGGTGGAAGGATGGACCATCAATGACATCGCCCCTTCCGAGAACGCCCCCGCCTCGATCAGATCCACCTTGCCGCCGTACTTTTCCTCCGCCGGGGTTCCCAAT
>DATEDX010000247.1:0-10290 GCA_035281425.1 Acidimicrobiia bacterium | reverse complement strand
CTCGTGGAACTCGAGGTCGAAGGGTTCTCCGCTGTCGGGGATGACTGTCACCGCGGGAAGCCCCTCTTTGCGGCCTTTCACCACCAGATGGCGGGCGAAAGGAAGCACCCGGGCCACCTTCACGAGGGGGTCATGAGCGATCAGCACCTGGCGAGCGCGCGGGGAGAGGTCGTCCACCGGGTAGGTGACCAGTTCCCCATTGGGTGCGTTCTCGTCGGTCACGATGAGCCATTGGCCCCGGCGATGTTCCGCCTGATAGCGGACCCCCGGTTGGCGTGGGATCAGTACCTCTGGGGGATCCTCGGGGCGATCGGTGGGGATGAAGGCGGTCTCGGACGTGGTCGAGCTGACCACCTCGATGAGGACGTAGCGATGGTCCCGGCTGGGAGCAGCCGAGAGGAAGAAGCGTTCGTCTTCCTCCTCAAACACCAGAACGTCTTCGCTTTGCTCGGTGCCGAGGCGGTGGCGCCAGAGCCGATGAGGACGATGGGCATGGTCGAGGGTGCAATAGAAGAAGAAGGCTCCGTCGCTTGACCAAGCCCCGCCGTAATAGGTGCCGGTGAGCGAGTCGGGACGGTCGGTATGACGATCGATGTGACGGAACCGGAGGGTGTAGTCCTCGTTGCCGGAGTGGTCGACGGAGTAAGCCAGCATCGACTGATCGACGGTGACCTGGAAGACTCCCAATGCGCAATAGTCCTGTCCCTCGGCGAGTTGGTTCTGGTCGAGGACCACCTGCTCCTCGCCTTCCGGCGACTGGTGCCAGCGGAGGAAGACCGGATACTGCTTGCCTTCTTCGCTGCGACGGCCGTACCACCATTCGCCCAAGCGGGCCGGGGCGGAGAGGTCGGTCTCCTGCACCTTGGACTTGATCTCCTGGAAGATCCGTTCTCGCAGCTCGGAGAGGTGGGCCGTGGCCGCTTCGGCGTAATCGTTCTCAGCTTCGAGATAGCTGCGGACCTCGGGGTTGTCTCGTTCCCGAAGCCAGGCGTAGTCGTCGGTGCTGGTGTTGCCGTGGAGGGATCGGGTGGTGGCGCGCCGGGGCGCCTGCGGCGGTGGGAGCATCGCCGGGAGGGTACCGGCTGCCAACATAATGACCCTCATGGCAGTGGCCGATCGTCTGGCTCCTTTTGGCAACACCGTCTTCACCGAGATCACCGCTCGGGCCATTGCCACCGGGGCCATCAACCTCGGACAAGGCTTCCCCAACTTCGACGGCCCCGAATTCGTCAAAGAGGCAGCCATGGCGGCAATCCGTGCCGGCCACGGTCAATATGCTCCTTCGGCGGGCATTCACCAGTTGGGAGAGGCCATCGCTGAAAAGTTCACCGCCGCCACCCGGCTGGTGGTGGAAGCGGCCGACCACGTCACGGTCACTTCCGGCTGCACCGAGGCTCTGGCCGCCACCTTCCTCGGATTGCTCAACCCGGGCGACGGAGTGATCCTCATCGAGCCCACGTATGACGCCTATCCGGTGGGGGCGGCCCTGGCCGGGGCGAGACCCTCCTACCTCACCCTTCGCCCTCCCCACTTCCAACTCCTGAGCGAAGATCTGGAGGCGGCCGTCACCCCCGCCACCAAGGCGATCGTCGTCAACACCCCCCACAATCCCAGCGGCCGCGTCTTCACCGCCGACGAGTTGCAGGCGGTGGCCGAGCTGTGCCGGCGCCACGACATAGTCGCCATAACCGATGAGGTCTACGAGCACATGTTTTACGAGGGCGAACACGTCTCCCTGGCGTCCCTCCCCGGGATGTGGGAGAGAACGGTGACACTGTCTTCGCTCGGCAAGACGTTTTCTTTGACGGGCTGGAAGATCGGTTGGGCGGTGGCGCCGGAACATCTCACCACCGGGGTGCGAGCGGCCCACCAGTTCCTCACCTTCGCCACCGCCACCCCTCTCCAGCACGCCGCCGCCGCCGCCCTGGCCGCTCCGCCGGAGTACTACACCGAATTGCGGGACTCCTACCGGCGCCGGCGCGACCTCCTGGCTTCGGGTCTAGTCGCGGCCGGCTTCGAGGTATTCCTGCCCCAGGGAACCTACTTCTTGCTCGCCGACCACAGCCGGTTCGGCTTCCCCGACGATGTCAGCTTCGTCCACCACCTCATCGACCGGGTTGGGGTGGCGGCGATTCCTCCCAGCGCCTTCTATCACCGCAAGGAGGATGCAGCCTCCTTGGTCCGCTTTGCCTTCTGCAAGGACGAGGCGACCCTGGCCGAGGCCATCGAACGGCTACAGCGGCTGTAGGCGTCGCTTCCGTCTTCCGTCTCCTCCAAGCCCCCTCCGGCCCTCCGGGCCACCTCCCCCAAGGTCGCTTCGCTCCTGGGGGAGGAAGGTTTCCGTCTCAATCGAGTAGATCAGAGAGGATGCGGAGGCCGTGTTCGAGTTGGGCCAGCTCTCGTTCGCTCCGGCCCCGGAGCTTGACCGCCAGCCCTCGAATGCGGTTAGCTCGCCCTCGTTCCATGGCTCGGCGGCCGGCCGCGGTCGGCCTGATCACCACCAAGCGGCCGTCGATGATCTCGCGGCCCCGGCGGACGTAGCCGAGTTGCTCGAGCCCGTTGACCATCCGGGTGACGGCCGGGGGGCTCACTCCGAGCAAGGTGGCCAGTTCGTTGGCCGGCATCGGTCCCTCCCAGCACAGCACCGAGAGCAGCTCGAGTCGCTCGGGGGTGAGACCGGTCTGTGACTCGGGGATTCGGAAGCGGCGGGCCCACTGGACCAGGATGCTTTCGATCTGGTTGGCGGCCAGGTTGAGCGGGGTCCGCCTCAAGGGCTTCGGTAGATCCGGAATGTCAAGCATGCTTAACATCGTAAAGAGACGGCAGCCGGTAGACGGAAGCCGGCACCGTCCCACTTCCGTCTTCCGTCTTCCGTCTTCCGTCTATCCAAACCCTTGACGGATTTCGCACACTTGCGATAGGATGAACGACGCCTTTTGGGGTCGGCGGACCCGTGTTTCCAGCACGGCCGTAACGCTCAGAGAACCTTTTGGGGTTTGTTAGTGGTTGTGCTAACATGCCCTCCTTGTCTGTGCCGGTGTTCCCAAGGAGGCTCCCTGTTGGCTTCGCGCGTCGCCAAGCGTCTGTCCTTCGCCAAGATCCCGGAGGTCCTTCCCCTTCCTGATCTTTTGGCCGTCCAACACGAATCGTTTCAGTGGTTTATCGAGGAAGGTCTGCGTGAAATCTTCGAGGAGATCTCCCCGATCGAGGACTTCACCGGCTCCCTCGCGCTCGAGCTGACCGAACATCGGTTCGGGGATCCACCCCTATCGATCGACGAATGCAAGGAGCGTGACCAGAACTACGCCCGCCCGCTCTTCGTCACCGCCCGTTTCATGCACCGCACCACGGGTGAGATCAAAGAGCAGCAAGTGTTCTTGGGGGACTTCCCGATGATGACCGAACACGGGGTGTTCATCATCAACGGGACCGAGCGGGTAGTCGTTTCCCAGTTGGTCCGCTCCCCCGGCGTGTACTTCGATGCCGCCCCCGACAAGGGCACCGACCGAGTGATCTACTCCGGTCGGATCATCCCCGGCCGCGGCGCCTGGCTCGAGTTCGACACCGACAAGCGAGACACCATCGGGGTCCGGGTTGACCGCAAACGGCGCCAATACGTCTCAGCCTTCCTCCGCGCCCTCGGTATCGCCGAAACCGACGAGGAGATCCTCGACCTCTTCGACGGGGCCGACTCGATTCGTAACACCATCGAGCGGGACACCGCCCACGACAAGGAAGAGGCCCTGATCGACCTCTACCGCAAACTCCGGCCGGGAGAGCCGACCACAGTGGAGTCCGCTCGCAACCTCATCCAGACCCTCTTCCGCAACCCCAAGCGATACGACCTCACTCAGGTCGGTCGTTACAAGGTGAACCAGAAGTTCAGCGACGACCTCGACCCCAAAGACAAAGAGTCGCGCATGCTCCGCAACGAGGACATCGTCGACACCATCCGTTACCTGGTGGCACTCCATGCCGGGGAGCGGACGGTTACCACCCACCGCGGGATCGAAGTTCCCGTGTCGATCGACGACATCGACCATTTCGGCAACCGCCGCATCCGCACGGTGGGCGAGTTGATCCAGAACCAGGTCCGGGTGGGTTTGACCCGCCTGGAACGAGTCGTCAAAGAGCGGATGACCACCCAAGACCCGGATGCCATCACTCCCCAGAGCCTGATCAACATCCGCCCGGTCACCGCCGCCATCAAGGAGTTTTTCGGCACTTCGCAGCTCAGCCAGTTCATGGATCAGCCCAACCCCCTGGCGGGGTTGACCCACCGCCGGCGGCTCTCCGCCCTCGGGCCGGGTGGACTTTCCCGGGAGCGGGCCGGATTCGAGGTCCGCGACGTCCATCCCTCCCACTACGGGCGGATGTGCCCCATCGAGACCCCCGAGGGCCCCAACATTGGCCTCATCGGCTCGCTGGCCACCTACGCCCGGGTGAACCGGTTCGGGTTCATCGAGACTCCATACCGAAAGGTCGTGGACGGCAAAGTCACCAACCAGGTCGACTACCTCACCGCCATCGAGGAAGAGCGCTTCGTCATCGCCCAGGCCAATGCGCCCCTCAAAGATGACGGCTCCTTCCGCAACCCGCGGGTGCTGGTCCGTCAGAAGGGTGGAGGAGGCGAGGTCGATTCGGTCTCCCCCAAAGACGTCGACTACATGGACGTGTCGCCCAAGCAGATCATCTCGGTCTCGACCGCCCTCATCCCCTTCCTCGAGCACGATGACGCCAACCGGGCCCTGATGGGCTCCAACATGCAGCGCCAGGCGGTTCCCTTGCTCAGCTCCGATGCGCCACTGGTGGGCACCGGGGTAGAAGGTCGCGCCGCCCGCGACTCGGGCGACATGGTCATCTCCCGGGTAGCCGGGGAAGTGGTGGAAGTGACCGGGGACCACATCGTGGTCAAGGAGGCCGACACCAACCGCAAGCACCACTACCGGCTCGACAAGTTCGAGCGCTCCAACCAGGGCACCTGCATCAATCAGAAGCCCCTGGTGCGTGAGGGTGACAAGGTGAAGGCGGGAGACGTTCTCGCCGACGGCCCCTCCACCGAGTCGGGAGAGCTGGCCCTGGGACGCAACCTATTGGTGGCCTTCATGCCCTGGCAAGGCCACAACTTCGAAGACGCCATCATCATCTCCGAGCGGCTCGTCAAAGACGACGTCCTCACCTCGATCCACATCGAAGAGCACGAAATCGACGCCCGCGACACCAAGCTGGGGGCGGAAGAGATCACCCGTGACATCCCCAACGTCGCCGAGGAGATCCTCGCCAACCTCGACGAGGACGGGATCATCCGGGTCGGCGCTGAGGTCGGACCCGGTGACTACCTGGTGGGGAAGGTCACCCCCAAGGGTGAAACCGAACTCACTCCGGAAGAGCGCCTCCTGCGCGCCATCTTCGGGGAGAAGGCCCGCGAGGTCAGGGACACCTCCCTCAAGGTGCCCCACGGCGAATCGGGCAAGGTCATCGCCGTCAAGGTCTTCAAACGCTCGGAGGGATTCGATCTTCCTCCAGGTGTGAACGAACTGGTACGGGTTTATGTCGCCCAGCAGCGCAAGATCTCGGAAGGAGACAAGCTGGCCGGCCGGCACGGTAACAAAGGCGTGATCTCCAAGATCCTCCCCGAAGAGGACATGCCCTTCCTGGCCGACGGCACCCCGGTCGACATCATCCTCTCCCCGCTGGGGGTGCCCTCCCGGATGAACCTGGGACAGGTGCTCGAAACTCACCTCGGGTGGGCGGCGGCGGCCGGCTGGGAGCCCTTCAAGGGTGACAGCCCGGCGGCGGTGGGCGCCGGTGGATGGACCAAGGTGGCCACCCCCGTCTTCGACGGTGCCCGGGAAGACGAACTGGCCCTGGTTCTGGCCAACAGCCGGCCCAACCGCGACGGCGAGCAACTAGTGGGTGAGTCGGGTAAGGCGGTGCTCTACGACGGCCGCAACGGCGAGCCCTTCGATACTCCGGTTACCACCGGCTATATCTACATGTTGAAGCTGGTCCACCTGGTCGACGACAAGATCCACGCCCGCTCCACCGGCCCCTACTCGATGATCACCCAGCAGCCGCTGGGAGGGAAGGCCCAGTTCGGAGGTCAGCGGTTCGGTGAGATGGAGGTTTGGGCCCTGGAGGCATATGGCGCCGCCTACGCCTTGCAGGAGCTACTGACCATCAAGTCCGACGACGTTCAGGGCAGGGTCAAGGTCTACGAGGCCATCGTCAAGGGCGACAACATCCCTGAGCCGGGGATCCCGGAATCCTTCCGTGTTCTAGTTAAAGAGATGCAGAGCCTTTGCCTGAATGTCGAGATGCTGGCCGCTGGTGAAGAGGTCGAGCTCCGAGACCTGGAGGAGGATTCATTCCGGCCTTCGGAGTCGCTCGGTATCGATCTCTCCCGGCCGGAACGCCCCGAAGCTGATTGATTCTGAGTCGCAAGACGGAAGTCGGAAGATGGAAGACCGAAGTCGGAAGATGGAAGTAGGAGAACACGTTGGTTAGACAGGTATTCGATGAGCTGAAGATCGGGTTGGCTTCGAGCGATCAGATCCGCGCCTGGTCTTACGGTGAGGTCAAGAAGCCGGAGACCATCAACTACCGAACCCTCCGCCCCGAGAAGGAAGGACTCTTCGACGAGCGGATCTTCGGACCCCAGCGCGACTGGGAGTGCTACTGCGGCAAATACAAGCGGATCCGTTACAAGGGGATCATCTGCGAACGCTGCGGAGTGGAGGTAACCCGCTCCAAGGTTCGGCGCGAGCGGATGGGCCACATCGAACTGGCCGCCCCCGTCACCCACATCTGGTTCTTCAAGGGTGTTCCCAGCCGCCTCGGCTACCTGCTCGACATGTCTCCCAAAGAACTCGAGAAGGTCATCTACTTCGCTGCCTACCTGATTACCTCGGTGGACGACGAGAAGCGCCACAAGGATCTGGCCGAGATGGAAGAGAACATGCGGGCCGAGATCCAGGTGGTCCGCGACGAGTTCGACCAGTGGAAAGCCGCCCGCTTGGAGCGTCTCGAGGTCGAACTGGCCCAGATGGAGGAAGGCGGGGCCAAGAGCCAGGAGATCTCCGGGCGGCGGCGGGAAGTGGAGCGGGAAATGCGCGACCGCGAGGAGCGGGCCCAGCGCGAGGTGGAGTTGATCGAAGACGCCTTCGAGAGCTTCCGCACCATGTCTCCGAAGACCCTGATCGAATCGGAGCAGTTGTGGCGGGCGATCGCCGATCGCTACGAGGGGTACTTCCAGGGCGGGATGGGGGCCGAGGCGGTCAAGAACCTCCTCGACCATCTCGACCTCGACGCCGAAATGGCCCGGCTGCAGGACGACCTGGCGGCCAACTCGGCGCAAAAGCGCCAGCGCGCCACCCAGCGTCTCAAGGTTGTGAAGCCTTTCTGGGAAGGGAAGAACCGCCCCCGCGACCTCATCCTGGAGACGGTCCCGGTCATCCCCCCCGACCTCCGTCCAATGGTGCAACTCGACGGTGGGCGTTTCGCCACCTCCGACCTCAACGACCTCTACCGCCGGGTCATCAACCGCAACAACCGACTCAAGCGGCTGCTCGACCTCGGTGCCCCGGAGATCATCGTCAATAACGAAAAGCGCATGCTGCAGGAAGCAGTCGATGCCCTATTCGACAACGGGCGTCGGGGGCGGGCGGTGACCGGGCCCGGCAACCGTGCGCTCAAATCGCTCTCGGACATGTTGAAGGGGAAGCAGGGCCGCTTCCGTCAAAATCTGCTCGGGAAGCGGGTCGACTATTCGGGCCGCTCGGTGATCGTGGTCGGTCCCCAGCTCCAGCTGCATCAGTGCGGGCTGCCCAAGGTGATGGCTCTCGAGCTCTTCAAGCCGTTCGTGATGAAGCGGCTGGTCGACAAGGACCTGGCCCAGAACATCAAGTCCGCCAAGCGGATGGTGGAGCGGCAGCGGCCCCAAGTGTGGGACGTCCTCTCCGAGGTGATCCAGGAACACCCGGTGCTGCTGAACCGGGCCCCCACCTTGCACCGGTTAGGGATCCAGGCCTTCGAGCCGGTGCTGGTGGAAGGCAAAGCCATCCAGATCCACCCGCTGGTGTGTGAGGCCTTCAACGCCGACTTCGACGGCGATCAGATGGCAGTCCACCTGCCGCTCTCGGCCGAGGCCCAGGCGGAGGCACGAGTGTTGATGCTCTCCACCAACAACGTGCTGCGACCCTCCAACGGCCGCCCCATCGTCACCCCCTCTCAGGACATGGTGATCGGGGTCTACTACCTGTCGGAGTTGGTGACCGACGCCACCGGAGCGGGGCGGGCGTTCAGCGACCTGGCCGAGGCCACCATGGCCTACGACCTTGGTCAGCTCTCGCTCCACGCCCCCATCAAGTTGCGGGTGGGCGACCTGGCCGGTGACCCCGAGCGTCACCAGCAGTTCAAGGCCTCCCTGGGGAGTCTCATCACCGAGGCGCCGGTCGATGGCGCCAAGCCCTACGAGACCACCCTGGGTCGGGCCCTGCTCAACCAGGCCTTCCCTGACGGCTTCCCCTACATCAACTCGGTGGTGGCCAAAGCCGACATCGGCCGTCTGATCGAGGTAGTGATCGAGCACTACCCCCGAAGCGACGTCGCCGCCACCCTCGATGCCATCAAGGATCTCGGGTTCCGTTACGCCACCAAAGCCGGACTCACCATTGGGCTGGAGGACGTCAAGACCCCTGGGGACAAGGCCGCCATCCTGGCCGAATACGAGGCTCGGGCCGACAAGGTGCAGACGCTCTTCCAAAAGGGCGTGGTGACCGAGGAGGAACGTCGCCAGGAACTGATCGAGATCTGGACCGAAGCCACCGACCGGGTTAAGGACTCGATGGAGGCCAACCTCAAGGCGGAGAAGTTCAACTCTCTCGACATGATGGTCGGATCGGGGGCCCGGGGGAACATGCTCCAGGTCCGTCAGATCGCCGGCATGCGGGGACTGGTCGCCAATCCCAAGGGTGACATCATTCCCCGCCCGATTGTCTCCAACTTCCGTGAGGGCCTCTCGGTGTTGGAGTATTTCATCTCCACCCACGGAGTCCGCAAGGGGCTGGCCGACACCGCCCTCCGCACCGCCGACTCGGGCTATCTGACCCGGCGACTGGTGGATGTGTCCCAGGAGGTCATCATCAAGCAGGAAGACTGCGAGACCGACAAGGGCATCCGGGTGGCCACCCTCGATGAGCGAGGCCGGCGCATCCGCAACCTGCGATCCCGCGTCTACGGACGGGTCCTGGCCGACGACGTCCGCCTCGACAAGAAGCTGGTGGAGGACGACGAAGTCAAGCTCAAGGCCGGCACCTTGATCGGAATCAAAGAGCTGCAGCTGATCGAGCGGACCGAGGGCATCCAGGAACTCCGGGTGCGGTCGCCGCTCACCTGCGATGCTCCGCTCGGTATCTGCCAGGCGTGTTACGGGCTTTCCCTCGCCACCGGCCGCAAGGTGGAGGTAGGTGAGGCGGTCGGCATCATGGCCGCCCAATCCATCGGCGAGCCCGGCACCCAGCTCACCATGCGTACCTTCCACACCGGAGGGGTGGCCGGTGAGGACATCACTCACGGTCTTCCCCGGGTGGTGGAGCTGTTCGAGGCTCGCACCCCCAAGGGCAAGGCGGTGATGTCGGAGGTAGCCGGACCGGTCCGGATCGTCGATGACGAAGAGGGCAAGCGAGTTGTGGTGGACGCCAAAGAAGGAGAGGCGGAATATCCCATCTCCCGCCGGGCCCGGCTGCGAGTGTCTGACGGAGATGTCATCGAGGCCGGCACCCAGCTGACCGAAGGCCCCCTCGACCCTAAAGAGGTGCTGGAGATCCGGGGAGTGCGCGCCACTCAGCAGTACCTGGTCGATCAGGTGCAAGAGGTCTACCGCTCCCAGGGGGTGGAGATCCACGACAAACACATCGAGCTGATCGTTCGCCAGATGCTGCGGCGGGTGCGGGTGGTTACCCCCGGCGAATCCGCCTTCCTCCCCGCCGAGTTGGTCGACGAGAAGGACTTCCGGGAAGTCAACCGTCGCCTGGTCGAAGAGGACAATCGTCCGGCGGAGGGCCGCACCGAGCTGATGGGTATCACCAAAGCCTCGCTGGCCACCGATTCGTGGCTGTCGGCGGCCTCCTTCCAGGAGACCACCCGGGTCCTCACCGACGCCGCCATCTTCGGTAAGTCGGACTTCATGCGGGGCTTGAAGGAGAACGTCATCATCGGCAAGCTCATCCCCGCGGGGACCGGCGCCGACGACTATCAGGTGCTGCAGCCTTCGCTGCCCGGCGCTACCAC
>DATEDX010000246.1:0-39383 GCA_035281425.1 Acidimicrobiia bacterium | reverse complement strand
GCGTCGGTGGTCGCCGAGGAAACATAAAGCCGGGCCGCCATCGGTCCGGTGAATTCGGTCTCCTCCGAAAAAGGCGGGGTGGTGAAAGTTAGGCCCTCACCCATGGTGTCATAGGGAAGATGGGCGCCGTCCGGCGACGGGGCGGGTGAGAGGGCGGCGTCGGGGTTGAGGTACAACCGGGTCCAGGCGGTGCGAGCGAGGGGCCATTCGTCTTCGCCCCGCCACACGAACTTCTCCCCGGGGTGGCGGATGTTGAGCTGGACTCGCGGAGTGCGATCGAATCCGTTGTCGATCCCCCGCAAGAAATGGTCGAGAAACCGCCGCTGGAGGTCGCGGCCGTAGGCCGAGTAGAAGTGGGTCCAGTGGGTGTCGCCGTGAGCCTCCAGCCACTTGTACGGGGATGAGGAGTAGAGGAAGCCGTTGAAGTTGCCGCGGGGATGGATGCCCTGTCCACCCCAATTGGCCGCAGTGAGGAGGGGTACTTCCACCTCCTCCAGATCGATGACCCGTTCCTGGTGCCAGTCGTCGCACAGCGGGTGCTGTTTGATCACGTTGAAGTAATCGCTGCGGTTGGCGGTTAGCTCCTCCTCGGAGAGAGTCACGGGGCCGGCCACCGATTGGCCGGTGTTGGGGTTGACATGGGAGCGCTCTCCGCGGCCGTACTGGATCGGTTCAATCTGGTTGGGTTGCCAGCGGCGGGTGAACTCGCTCAGGATTCCGCCGTGGTACAAGGCGTCGCGGTACTGGTCGTTGAAACCTTCCCAGGCGACGAGGGCGGCCAGATGAGGTGGTTTCTGGGCGGCGGCCGCCCAACCCATGACCGCGTAATAGGAGATCCCCATAATCCCCACTCGTCCTGAACTCCACTCTCGGGTCCCGGCCCACTCGACGCTGTCGTAGATGTCGCGATACTCCTGCGGGGAACGAGGCTCGAGAAACCCGGATGACCAGCCGGCGCCCCGGGAGTCGACCCTTACCACCACGTATCCATGGGGAACCCACCGCTCGGGATCGGTGACCTCCCACGATTGGTACTTGTTGGTTGACCCCCGAAGAACCGAAGGATCCTTTTCGATCAGCTTCTGCCACTGCATGGCATACACCGGGCCCTGAAACGGAAGCCCTTTGGCGTAGACCCCGTGGCTGAGGATGACCGGATATTTGCCTGGGTCGATGGGGCGGTAGACGTCAGCTCGGAGGATGGTCCCATCTCGCATCGGCACCGGTACTTGCCAGTCGATCGCCATCCCCTCGACAACCTCGGTGAAGGTGTACTCGTCTCGATCCATCCGCCTCAGTCCTCCGTTCGCTTCCGTCTCACGTCTCACGTCTCACGTCTCACGTCTGCCGTCTTCCGTCTTCCGTCTTCCGTCTTCCGTCTTCCGTCTTCCGTCTCACGTCTTACGTCTTCCGTCTTGTATTTCGGTCTTCTCACTCACCACCCACCACCCATCACCCACCACCTGTTTATATCTTGCATTATGGAAAAGGTTGGCCTGGCTTTGGTCGGCTTGGGCCACTGGGCCGGCGTCCTCGCCCGGGCCGTCACTCGGGGAGCAGCCGCCGAGGTCGTCAACTGTTATTCGAGAAACCCGGAGACGACCAGCCACTTCCAGGAAGAACACGCCATCCCCCGCAGTTCGGCCACCCTCGGCGAACTGCTATCCGATCCCAAGGTGGAAGGGGTCCTAGTTACCACCCCCAACGACACCCACGAAGGGGTAATCCTTGCCTCCCTCGATGCGGGGAAAGCCGTCTACACCGACAAGCCCATCGCTCATGACCTTCGCTCAGCCCGGAGGATCGAAGGCGCCGTCAATCAATCCGGCCTTGCCTTCGCCGTGGGCCATGGTGCTCGACGGCTGGCGGGCCCTCGCCAGATGAGAGCCCTCCTCGAGCAGGGGGCTTTGGGAGGCGTGTCGATCGCCGAGGCCCACTTCACTACCCGCCGCGGTCTGTCCTTGGGTCCCGACCAGTGGCGCTACTACGCCGATCAGTCCCCCGGAGGGCCCTTCATCCAATTGGGAGTGCACCATGCCGACACCCTCCAATACCTGCTGGGACCGGTGGCGACGGTGACTGCCCACAGCCGTCGTCTCTTCACTCCCGCCGAGGTGCCCGATACTTTTCTCGCCGTTCTCGAATTCGAGTCGGGAGCACTCGGCTACTTGGGGACCGGCTTTGCCGCACCGCCTCTTTATCAGATTCGGATCCTCGGCACCGACCTCAGCCTTCACTACGAGGTCGATCTTCGTTTCTGGGACCAGAGCGAGGTCGTCGATGCCCACAGTTCGCTAAATCGTCAGGGGCGAGGAGGCAAGGAGACAGTTGAGTTAAAAGCCACGGACGCTCTTCGCGAGCAGGTGGATGAATTCGCCCTCGCCATCCGCGGCCAAGCGACCCCCGAGGTGGGGCTAGACGATGCCATCAAAGCACTGGCCGTGATCGAGGCGGGGTTGGTATCCGTCGGGGAGGGGGGAAGAACAGTGAGCCTGGCCGAGTTGCATCGGGGATGAGCCATGAGAACGGGGAGCGACCGAGGCCGCTCCCCGTTCTCTTTGTCGACCTCTGCCGATTAGTTGGCAGCGGTGGTGGTTGTGGTGTCGAGGACAGTGGTGGTTGTTAGGTCGAGACCGGTAGTGCTGGTGGTGTCACCGCCGGGGACTGTGGTTCCCGGATCGGTGTCCGCACAGCCCACCAAGGTCATGACCAGGACAGCCATTACCGCCCCGAGTTTGGTTCGAGACTTCATACAGCTTCCTCCTATGGGTAGCTCGTTCGGGGCATCCCGAAGGAGGCCCGGCTCGTTACTTCCCCGACCGGCCGCCCCCTAAACCTCCCCCGGCCCGGTGAAAGTGCCACCCGGCCGATAAATTGTCCGTCAAAATGGGGGCTTGATGTCCCCTGGTCGGAGAACCCACCGCTACCGGTTGGCCGGCGCCGCCCTCATTGCTCTGCTGGCTTTGCCCGGAGAGCCTCCGGCTTCGCCCGGACGTACCGACTTGACCCTGCTCTTCACTGGTGACGTCCTCGTCCATACCCCGGTGGCGGCCAGCGCCGCTGCTTATGGGCGACTCTCCGGCCGAAGCCACGACTTCTCGCCGATGTTCGCTGAGGTGGCACCAGTCATCTCCGCGGTGGATTGGGCGGTCTGCCACTTGGAGGTGTCGTTGGGAGTTCCCGGGGTTCCGACCTCCCCATTTCCCCGCATTGCCGCCCCGGCGGCGGTGGCAGATGCGCTGGCCCAGAGTGGATTCGATGCCTGCTCCACCTCTTCCAACCACGCCCTGGACTTTGGAGCACCGGGGGTGGAGTCGACCATCGCCGCCCTCGAGGGGGCGGGGGTGGCCCACACCGGCACCGCCACCAGTCCAGGAAGCGCCAACGGCATTCTCTATCAGGTGGGTGGGGTCACTGTGGGCCACGCCTCATACAGCTATGGCTTCAACGGTTTCACGTTGCCTCCGGATCAGCCTTGGCTTGCCAACCAGATCGATCCCGACCGGATCCTTGGGGATGCGGCCCGGCTGCGGCGAGTGGGGGCGGAGGTGGTGGTGATCTCCCTCCACTGGGGGGCCGAATACCGCCCCCTCCCCATCGCCTACCAAACCGACCTGGCCCAAGCCCTGACTAGCTCACCCGATATCGATTTGGTCATCGGCCATCACGCTCACGTGGTGCAACCGCTGAGCTGGTGGGGTGACACCCCGGTGGCATTTGGCCTGGGCAACTTCCTCTCCAACCAGACGGATCAGCTGAGCGAAGATGGGGTAATGCTCATCGTGCGCCTCGCCCCCGAGGGAGAGGAGTGGAAGGTGGAGGAGGTGGGGGCGGTACCGACCTGGGTGGATCGGAGGCAAGGGCATGTGATCCGCGACGCCCTCGGTGGAGAGGGACGCTTCCTGGCCAGCGCCGGACGTACCGGCGCCGCCCTCGACCTGCTCGGTGAGGGGCCGCCGCTCTACTCGGTGGAGGAAGCTCGCCGCTGGGTGCTGGCCGACGTAATCGCCGCCCGTATGGTGCGGCTGTGCCGGGCCGGTGCCTGCTGACAGCTAGTCGACCTCGACTGTGACGATGTAGGCGCCGGGCCCGTAAGCCGACTCGTCGGCCACCGCCACCAAGTATTCGCCGCTCACCGGGGCGGTGAAATTCACCTCGGAGTCGAAGCCGAGGACCCCTCCGGCCGAATCGGAGTCGAACGCCACCCACTCGTCGCCCGTGTTGCCCACCCAGTCGACAGTGATCCCCGGGTCCATCCCGGCGGTGGTTACCACGATGGTTACTTCATCGCCTTCCTCCAGGTCGATGGTGAACCAATCGAAGTCGCCGGGGTAGTCGGCGTTGCCGAAACGAACCATGCCCGCGCGGAGCTCTTGACCATGATCGGGATCGGACAGCAGCCGCAGCTCGACGTCGGTCTCCACCTCCACGGCCACGTCGTAGTCGAAGATGGGGATCACCGAGAGGAACATGGGGCCGTCGACTCCCAGTTCCACTTCGAGCTGTTTCTCGGCGTCGGTGTCTTCGATGGAGCCTTCCAGATAACCATCGGAGGCGGTGAGGAAGACAGAGGACGGCTGGTCAGCGTTAATTGTGAACCTAAGGGGATCGCCTGCCTCGCCGTCGAACACGAAAACGGCTTCGGCGAGGAGGTGGGGGAGAACGACTTCGGTCGCTTCGCCTTCCAGTAAGTCGCCGAGAAGGCGGTTGCCTAAGCCCCATCGGTCTTCGCCTCGGCGGAGGGCATCGACCAACTCAATGACGTCGGGTGAAGCCAGCGAGAGCGCCAACCCGCCATCGCCGATGGAGGCCCCGGAGAGACCGATCACTTGACCGCTTTCAGCCACGAGGGCGCCGCCCGACTGACCACCGCTGATGGAGGCGTCACTCTGCAGGAAGGAAACTCCGGCGTCGTCCCAGTCCCGGACGCGGGAGAGGATGCCCGCGGTGATGGCGGGGGTGGGGTCGCCGGTGGTGTCGGCCGGGTAGCCGATCAGAAACACCTCGGAGCCGATGGCGAGATCGACCGCCTCGGCCAGGTCCACCGCCTCCGGCACCGGGCCCGATCCGAGATCGATGAGGGCGAGGTCGGCCATCCAGTCGAGTCCGATGACGGGAGCGTCGACGACCGAGCTCCCATCGCTGAAAGTGATGGTGGCAGTGTCGCCCGGCCAGATGACATGGAGATTGGTGATGAGATAACCCTCATCGACGACCAAGCCGCTTCCGGTTCCAAGTTGCCCCTCGACGAAAGCCACGCTGGGGGCGATCCGTTCGAAGATCTGACGAGAGTCGAGCCCGGTGGTGGTGGAGGGTGAGGAGGTGGTTGGCGGCGCGGTGGTGCTGACGCTTCCTCCGGGGGAACAGGCCAGGGCCAGGAGCGACGCGGCCAGAATCGCCAGGGCTCTCACTTTGGGTCAGGCTACCCGGGTCTCGAGACCTTCCCCCAGCACGCTTTGGCTAAACCCCAAGCTGATCAGTTCACTCTCGGGGCTAGGGGTGATCGTTTTGGACACCTGGAACCCGGGGTTCGCGGTTAGGGGCCGGCTGGGCCTGGTCCAGACTGGGTCAGATGCTTTCTTCCAGGAGGCGGTGAGCGTGCTGGGCGATGACCTCTTGGAGTTCTTTCGGGTCCAAGACTCGGAAACGGCAGGGGAGTCCGGCCAGGTAGCGGGCGATCCAGGGGAGGTCATCGGCACCGATGCGAAGCAGCGTGCCACCCCGGAAGGGAGTGAGAACTCCAACGTAGGGTGAGACGATGCGGGCGGCTTCCGCCGGTGGCACTCGCAGCAGCACCCGGGCTTGCCACCGATAGGTGGAAACCGCCAGACCTTCCGCCACCAACGCTGCAGCATCGGGAGGATCGTCGCGTTGAAAACGCATCCCGGTCAAGACCGGTTGCCGGATACGGTCCATGCGGAAAGTCCGCCACGCTTCCCGATCACGGTCCCGCGCCACCAGATACCAGCGGCGGGCGGCGAAGACCAGTTGGTAGGGCTCGACGTGCCGTTCGCTCACCTGACCGGAAGCGTCTACATAGGTAAAGCGCATCCGTTCCTCCCGGCGGCAAGCCTGGGCTGCCTGCACCAGCACATCGGGTTCGATTCGGGTGCCGGACGGTTCCGGGGTTGCCACCCTGACCGTGGAGGCTTCGATCGCCTCGGCCCGGCTGCGGAGCCGGGCAGGGAGGACCTGTTCGATCTTGGCGAGAGCAGCCAGAGCGGGATCTTCCAGTCCGGGGAGACCACCGCGAGCGGCGAAACGAAGTCCCAGGGCCACGGCGATGGCCTCTTCGTCGTCGAGCAGCAAGGGGGGCAAGGCTCCTCCCGGCGTCAGCTGATAGCCGCCTGCGGGGCCAGAGAGGGCCTCCACCGGGTAGCCGAGGTTACGAAGCCGCACCACATCCCGGCGGAGGGTGCGAGAGGTCACTCCCAGCCTGTCGGCTAACTCGGGGCCGGTCCAGTTGGGCCGGGCCTGGAGGAGGGACAGCAGCCGCAGCATCCGCTCGGGAGGATCCACCGCCGGCAGGCTATCTGAAAATTACGGACGGGTGCTGTCCGCAACCTCCGATAATTTCAGGTGTGTAATCCCGACGGAGGAGCGCCTCATGAGGAGTAACCGATGATCAACCCCGACTACCTGTGGCGGATGGCTAAAGAGATCCAGCGCGAGCGGATCGAGGAGGCGGGTCGGGAGCGTCAAAGCCGCCGTCTAACCCGAGCGGACGGGTGGTGGCGGCCGGCGGTCCGCTGGCAAAGCCTGGTGAGCGAGTCACCGGCGGAGCGGCGAGCCAGCTGAGGCCGGGTTAAGTCGAATCTTGGGCGTCAACCAAACGTTCGGCCAGGGTCTTGAGCATGGCTAGGGCGATCGCCGGCTGGGTTTCGATGAGGTTGGTGAAGTCCTGACGGCCGATGGCGAGCAGCCTGGTGGGGGTGAGGGCCTGCACCCGGGCGGTGCGGGGCCGGTCGGTGAGCAGGGAGAGCTCGCCGAAGAAGGCTCCCGGGCCCAGCTGGACACACTTACCTCCCCCTAGATCGACTTCCACCTCCCCGGCCTCGACCAGAAATACCCCCGAGCCGGCTTGTCCATGTTCGACGAGGACGTGCCCTGCCTGCACTTCGGCGGGGGTGGCCAGTTCCGCCACTGCCTCCAAGGCCGAGTCCGGCAGTCCGGAGAAGAAGGGTATCTCCCGCAAACGGTGGGAAGCAGCAGTCATGAGGGCTGCCACCTTATCGGCTAACGGCGAACCCGGGGTTGTAGCTAACGCTGGCGTTACTCACAACCCCGGGTTGGCGGTCCTATATCGCTTAGGCGTCGGCGTCGGTGTCGTCGTCGAGGTTGTCGGGGTCGCGGTCGGGACTGAGCCAGAAGCCGCGGCGGACATGGACTTCAGAGGTGACCAGGTTCTCGAAACGCTCGGGAGCGGTTTCGAGGATTTCCGCCGCCTGCTCCTCGGTCAGCCGGCCTTCCGCCACCAGTTCATCGAGTTTCTCTTCTAGGGCGGTGACCAGACCCGCCACCAGGTCATCGGTGCTCACCCCGTTGGCTTCGGCCACTTCGGCCAGAGTGGAGCCATCGGCCAGAGCTTCCCGCAGTTCCTCGGGTTCGATGCCGATGATCGCCGCCGCCGACGAGAAGGCGGCTAAGCCCGGGCCGCGGCCGATGAAGTGCCCGTGGCGTTCGGGCAGGGTCTCGGCCAGGTGATCGGCTACTGCCTGGGCTTGTTCGGCGGTGAGGGTGCCTTCCTCAACCAGGGGTTGCAGAACCTCCAGCCAGCGATCGGCCTTGGTGCTGTCGGCTTCCTCGGTAGCAGTGGTGGTTGTGGTGGTTGATTCCTGGGCAGCGAGCGGATCAGGTCCGAACACTGTGGTTCCCAGCACCAAGCCCAAGGCGGTGGCGGCTCCCGCCACTCCCAGCGCTTTCTTGATGTCCATGACGGCCTCCTTTCATCCTGGTGATGTGCCATCGCCACCACTCTCGGACCTGGACCTGAGAAGGGCCGCCGGTATTCCTGAGTGTTTACCGAGAATCGGGAAGGGCGGGAAGCACCACCGTGACCTGGGCTCCGCCCCCGGCGGCAGTCTTAGCTGCCACTTCGCCTCCGTGGCCTTCGATGATGGCGGCTACGATCGCCAGGCCCAGGCCGGACCCACCGCTCTTGCGGCTTCGAGACACGTCCGCCCGGTAGAAGCGGTCAAAGGCTCGGGGCAGCGCCTCGGGGGAAAAGCCCGGTCCGTTGTCGGCATACTCCAGGCGAACCACCCCCGGGCCCCGATCGAGCTTGATGGTCGTCGCCGAGCCTTCTGGCGTATGGAGCCGCAGGTTGGCGAGCAAGTTGGTCACCACCTGGGTGAGTCTTTGCTCGTCGCCTTCCACCCACATCGGACCCGGGGATTCCACCGTCACCGGGCGACTCTCATCGATGGCATGGTGGTCGGCGACCGCATCCCTCACCACCGCGGTCAGATCGACCCGATGCAGGTCGAGGGGGCTGGCTCCTTCGTCGCCCCCGGCCAAGTCGAGGCGGGCCAGCAACATCAGGTCATCCACCAAGCGGCTCATTCGCCTGGTTTCTGCCTCGATCCTTCCGGCTGCCTTGTCCTGGTCGGGGGAAGCGGTCAGCTCACCTTTACGCATCAGCTCGGCATAGCCGGAGATGGCGGCCAGGGGAGTGCGGAGCTCATGGGAGGCGTCGGCCACGAACTGTTTCAAGCGGGCGTTAGCCCGCGACTCAGAGGCGAAAGCCTCTTCGATGCTGCTCAACATCTCGTTGAGGGAGGTGCCCAGGCGTCCCAATTCTGAGCCCGGATCGGCGGTGGGCACCCGCTGGCTGTAGTCGCCCCCGGCGATGGCGGCGGCGGCGTCGATCATGTCATCCACCGGGCGCAGACCCCGGCTCACCGTCAACCAAATCGCACCAATCCCCAGCAGCCACACTGCTCCGCCTCCCAGCAGGAGGCGGCGAGTGACCGCGGCTTGGGCGGCCACCACGTCCCGCAGGGTGTGGGCGATGACGTAGGTGTTGCCTTCTTGGTCGCGGATGGCGAGGGCTCGATAGGTCGATGTGCCTTCGAGGGCGGGAATGGTCACCATCCTCCCCGGACCCAACTGCACCACTTCGAGACCGTTGGTGTCTGGTAGCGGGTCGAACTGACCGGGGAATCCGGAAGGCAGCGAGCGGGTGATCTCCCCGTCGGCATTGAGGATGACCACCGCCAGGGTGCGGGCGCCTCCCCCTCCGCGACCCAAGGCGGGAAAGATGTCCTCACGGGAAGCGGTGCGAATCCGATCCTCGATCTGATCAATCAGCACTCCCCGAGTGGAGCGGATGGCGACCGCTCCCACCAGGGCGATGACCATCAGCACCAGAACCGTGAAGGCGAGGATGAGTCTGGCCCGGAGGCTCATGAGGGAGGGGAACGCAACACATACCCCACTCCCCGCACCGTCTGCAGCCGCCCCCCTTCGGCTTCTCCCAATTTGCGCCGGAGGTAGCCGACATAGGTCTCGACGATCCCGGCGTTGCCTCCGAAGTCGTATTGCCAGACGTAGTCAAGGATCTGATCTTTGGAAAGGACCCGGTCTCGGTTGAGCATCAGGTAGCGAAGGAGCCGGAACTCGGTGGGAGAGAGCTGGATCTCGGCTTCGTCAACGGTCACTAGGTGGGCGTCCTCGTCGAGGACGATGCCGCCGTTGGCAAGCCGGCGCGGGGCCGGGTTTTCACCAGCGCGGCGGCGCAGCAGCGCCTCGATCCGCAACGTCAACTCCTCCAGGCTGAATGGTTTGCGGACGTAGTCATCGCCGCCTTGGCGGAACCCGGCCCGGACATCATCCATGCCGTCCCGAGCGGTGAGGAACACCACCGGCATCTGATGACCATCCCGGCGCAGGCGCCGGCAGACCTCGAATCCGTCGATGTCGGGCAGGTTGACATCGAGGACGATCAGATCCGGGGGACGGGCCCGGACGTGGGTGAGGGCGTCGAACCCGCTCTGTTCGCTTTCCACCTGGTAGCCGGCGATGCGAAGAGCACTGGACACCAGGTCGAGTAGCGAGTCTTCATCGTCGACCACCAGTACCCGGGACGGATCCATACCGACAAGTTATTAGCGCTCGGCTGGAGTTTGTCGGTGAGGTTGCTGAGAGTTGGCTGAGAGCAGGGGATGAGAGGGGTCTCATTTCTGACTCATGACGGTCTTATCGCTATTTCCGACACTGAGGGGACGCTTCAGCAAGCAAAGGAGGAAGCGATGCAGACCAAAGAGATGTGGAAGAACGGACGCTGGAAGGTGGTGGCAGGTGCGGCCACGCTTAGTGCCCTCGGCATCGGCGGTCTCGCCATAGCCAACCCGGAGGGGAGTGCCAACCCCCAGGCCATCTCTCTCCAGGATCGGGCCAGTCAGATGGAAGTAGTGGAGGTGCCCACCACGGCCGACACCCTGATCACCTTCTCCGATCTGGATTCGCCCTTCGATGACGCTGCCACCGCCAGCCTGGACGATCAGGCTACGGGCGACAGCCCCGATGCCGCCTCACCGGTGGAGGCGGACAGCCCCGCTGACAGCCCTGCTGATAGTCCGGCGGATAGCCCGGCCGACAGCCCTGCTGACAGCCCGGCGGATAGCCCCGCTGACAGCCCCGATAGCCCCGACAGCCCCGACAACAGCGGCGGCTCCTAATCCGCCCCCGGTGGGTGGGGCCCACTAAGGGCCCCACCCATCACTCACCCGCCACGTAGCCTGTGCTCCATGAGTTGGGTGCGCTGGCTGGCAGTGGTCACAGCTCTGTTGTTGATAGGAATCGCCGGGGTGGCGATTTCCTCCCCGTCCACCCCCGCGTTGCCGGCGCCGGTGGTCTTGGAGGGGGAGGCACCGGCCTCGGAACCGGTCAGGGGGGGTGTCACCGTGGTCACCCCGGCGGTAGTGGATCTTGAAGAAGACAGCGATAGCGATCTGGGTGAAGGGACCCGGCCGGATGATGGGGATGATGACGAAGCCAGCGACGATCCCGAAGACGACGGCGCCGATGAGCCCGACGACGAACCCGACGATGACGATTAGGAGGCGCCGGCCACCGTCAGCTCGCCGCCGCATCCTGGGCTGGTATGTGATGTTGCTCGGGGTCGCTCTGATTGCTTCGCTCCTTCTCCAACGCACCCTCCTCCTCTCTCAGGTCACCGCCGAGGTGGATCAGGCCATCGATCAGGAGGTGGGGGAGCTCCGCTCGCTGGCGCAGGGCAACGATCCCACCACCGGAGAGCCGTTCGGGGGTGACGCCGCCGCCATCTTCACCACCTTCTTGCAACGCAATGTGGGCATCGAAGGCGAGTCGATCATTACCTTCATTGGCGGGGAGCTGTATCAGGCGGATCTGGCCGGCGCCGAGCTGGCCCAAACCGAGTTGGTCTCCGAGTGGGCGGCGGTTACCCGCCCTACCCGGCGCGAGGTCCAGCTGGACGATCGCACCATCCGCTACCTGGCGGTGCCCCTCTTGCACCAGGACCGCCAGGTAGGAACCTTCATCAGCGCAGTCGACGTGGGCGCTCGACTGGATCGAGTGGAACAAGTGGTGCGGTTGGGGGCGCTGGTCTACGGGTCGGTCTTCTTGCTCGCCTCGGCTCTCGCTTGGGTGGCGGCGGGGGGAGTGCTGCGGCCCCTGCGCGAGGTGACCGGCGCTGCCCGCTCGATCAGCGAGACCGACTTGTCCCGGCGGATCCCGGTGGAGGGAAAGGACGAAGTGGCCGAGCTCTCCCGCACCTTCAACGACATGCTCGACCGCCTGGAGCAAGCCTTTCAGGCACAGCGCCGGTTCGTCGACGATGCCGGCCACGAGCTTCGGACTCCCATCACTGTCATTAGGGGAAATCTCGAGCTGTTGAGTGGTGACCCGGCAGAACGGGCCCATACCGTCCGGCTGGTGACCGACGAACTCGACCGTATGGCCCGGATCGTCGATGATCTCTTGGTGCTGGCCAAAGCGGAGCAACCCGACTTCGTGGAGGCTCATCCCTTCGACGTGGCTGAGTTCACTCAGGAGCTCGCCACCAAAGGGGCGATGCTCGACGGTCGGAGCTGGGCCATCGACGATCAAGCCCACGTGGTGATGGTGGGCGATCGCCAGCGCCTCACCCAAGCCATGATGAACCTGATGCGCAACGCCATCGAGCACAGCGGCCCGGAAGTGGCGGTGGCCCTGGGCAGCCGCAGTGCCGGTAATGAGTTGCGGTTGTGGGTCAGGGACGAAGGGCCGGGGATCGCACCCGAAGACCGCGACCGGCTCTTCGAGCGTTTCGCCCGAGGAAAGCGGGGGAGGCGAACCACCGGGGGCGCCGGCCTGGGATTGGCCATCGTCCGGGCGATCGCCGAAGCTCACGGGGGAACAGTGGAACTCGAGTCGAGCCCGGGAGAGGGGTCCCGATTCACCTTGACCGTCCCCCTCCAGCCCGGGGCGCAGTCATGAACCGGATTTTGATCGCGGAGGACGAGCCGGGGATCGCCTCCTTCCTGGAGAAGGGTCTGCGAGCGGCGGGTTACACCACCCTCACGGTCGACGGTGGTCCGGACGCGGCGGCGGTGGCCCGTGACGAGAACTTCGACCTTCTCATCCTCGACCTGGGCTTACCCGGCTTGGACGGCCATCAGGTACTGGCCGAGATCAGAGGTCGAGGGGAGCGGATGCCGGTCGTGATCCTGACCGCCCGCAAGGGAGTGGGAGACACCGTCGCCGGGTTGGAAGGCGGCGCCGACGACTACATCACCAAACCATTCCGGTTCGAAGAGTTGCTGGCTCGGGTTCGGGCCCGGCTGCGCGACCGGGGCACCGCCGACTTGCCGGTGCTGGAGGTGGCGGGAGTGAAACTCGACCTCAAGACCCGGCTGGCGGAGGTGGGGGGCAAGAAGGTGGAATTGTCCGCTCGCGAGTTCCTCCTAGCCGAGACCCTGATGCGTCATCCGGGTCAGGTGATGAGTCGGGAGATGTTGCTGTCTCGGGTATGGGGGTATGACTTCGACCCGGGCAGCAACGTGGTCGACGTCTATGTGGGCTATCTGCGCAAGAAGCTGGGCAAAGACCTCATCGAGACTGTGCGGGGGATGGGCTACCGCCTGGTAGACGCCTCCTAACGGGGCCTCCAACTGCGAACCCAGGGTTCCAGAGTCCGTTTTTGGACTCCTCAACCCTGGGTTCGCAGTGAAGGGTGTCGGGCTTCAGGCCTGAACCAGTTGAGTTTCGATTTCGAGGCGGGCGTGCTTGGAGACGAGGAAGCCGCCGTGCTCCAGGGGCACGTTCCAGGTGAGCCCCCATGCCTCCCGATCGACCTCACCGTGGGCGGAGAAGCCGAGACGGGTCTTGCCCCAGGGGTCGGTGCTGGCCCCTTCAAAGGAGACATTCAGTTCCACTGGGCGGGTGATGTCCTTGATGGTGAGGTCACCTCGCATGATCCAGTCTTCGCCGCGGCGCTCCAACTCGGTGCTGGTGAAGCGCAGGTCCGGATAGTTCTCCACGTCGAAGAAGTCGGGGGAGCGCAGGTGGCCGTCACGATCGGGAGAGCCGGTGGTGACGCTGGCTGCCTGCAGGGTGACATCAACGCTGCTCTGGGCGAGATCGTCGCGGATTTCGACGGTGCCCTCGAAGTCGGCGAAGTGGCCCCGAACCTTGGTCACCATTAGGTGGCGGGCGACGAACCCGATCGTGGTGTGGTTCGGTTCCAGTTTCCAGGTGCCGGTGGGGATCGCCAGCTCGGCGGCGGAGACGGTGGCTTGGGTCATTGTTCTGCCCTCCTTTGATAGGTTGATTGTGAAGAACAATAGTTGCATAACGCAATAATTGCGAGCTGCATTCCATCCGATAGAATTGGGGGATGCCCACCCGCCTCCCCGACGATTCCCGCTTGCGCGCCTGGAGGGCGCTGATGCAGGTTCACGCCGAGGTGGTCGACCACCTCGAGCAGGACCTCGAAGCGGCTGGTTTGCTGCCTCTGGCGTGGTACGAACTGCTGGCAACCCTGCGAGCGGTGGGTGGGGTGATGCGGATGCACGAACTGGCCGACGAGTTGACGCTGAGCCGCAGTGCCGCCACCAGGTTCATCGACCGGGTGGAGAAAGCAGGCTTGGTGGAGCGGAGGGTCTGTCCCACCGACCGGCGGGGGATGCTGGTGGCGCTTACCGAAGCGGGATACCAGGCCCAAAAGGCGGCTGCCCGGATCACCCTGCGGGGGTTACAGGAGAATTTTGGCCGTCATCTCGACGCCCACCAGACCGAGGCGCTGTCCGCGGCCTTGACCACGGTCCTCAAAGGTCAAGGCCGGCCGGTGACCTGAGGGGGCCTTCCCCCTAAGCTCGCCTCCCGCGATCAAGGAGAAGGGATGGAGAGCCGGGCAAAAGCAGTTTGGCAAGGCAACCTGACGGAGGGATCGGGAGAGACGACCCTGGCCAGCGGAGTTGCCCCACCGCTCCCGGTGAGCTGGCCCAGTCGCACCGAAGCCCCCGCCGGAAAGACCAGCCCCGAGGAACTGATCGCCGCCGCCCACGCCGCCTGCTTTTGTATGGCTCTGTCTGCTGGGCTGACCCGGGGAGGCAATCCACCCAACACCTTGGAAACGGATGCCGTCGCCAGCTTCGAGCAGACCGATGCCGGATGGCGCCTAACCCGGATGGCCCTGAGCGTCGTCGGCGATGTCCCCGGAATTGACGAGGCCGCCTTCCAGGCCGCGGCGGAAGCTGCCAAAGACGGATGCCCGGTGTCCAACGCCCTCAAAGGCAACGTGGAGATTTCAATCACCGCCTCGCTACGGTGACGAGGGAAGCTCCAGCAACTGGATGACGTTGCCGTCCGGGTCGAGGTAGGTAGCTACCCGCCCACCCCAGCGTTCGCCTGAAGGTGGTCGCCGGCAGGGAACCCCGGCGGCGAGCAGCCGTTGGTGGACCAGGTCCAGATCAGCCACCCCCAGGTTCACCATCACCCGCAGCGGGTCCCGGCTCGGCCCTTCGACCTCGTCGTGCACCGCCACCGTAAGACGCAGCTTTCCCCACTCGAAGTTGACCATGCGGTCTCGGTCTGAACGGGGTTGAAGTCCCAAGGTCTCAACGTAAAACGATCGCATGGGGGAGAAGCGGTGGGCCGACGTCCACAGGATCACCCCCACCAAAGGACCTATGGAACTCATCGCCGGCAGCGTAGACCCAACCATCTGCGCGGATTTTTCCGTCGTGGCGACGGAAAAATCCGCACGGAACCCGGAGCCGGGCGGTTCCGTGCAGAAAATTACGTCAGGGCGACGGGTTTTTCCGCGCAGGAAGCTACGACGCAGGGCAGGGCAGGTTTGGCATAGCCCCGGACCGGTTCCTACGGTTTCAGCCAAGGCGGGCAGCTTTTCCACTCTTTCCGGGCTGTCCTTTTTCACCAACACAATCTCTGGGAGGTGCACGTGCGTCGCTGGCGTTCGTCTACCGCGTCTACTTTGATCGGCATTGCCATGGTCTTTTGGGTCGGATCGGCCGGCTCCAACCCCACCGTTTCCGGAAGCGAAGAACAACGTCCGCAGCCGGCACCAGTCACCACCGCCCAAGCTGAACTACTTCCCTGGCCGGATGGATGCTGGTCCCCCGACGGGGAGGGGCGTTGCCAGCCGGCTACGGCCAGTGAACCGGCCGCCGGGGAAGAGGAATGGAAACCGGAGATCGAATGGGAACCCACCTGGCAAGACCTCATCCGGATGTATTTCCGTCCCGGCGACGTTGCCCGGGCGATCCGCATCGTCAAGTGTGAGAGCGGAGGCAACCCGGCGGCCGTCAACCCCAGTTCGGGGGCGGCGGGGCTCTTCCAACACCTCCCTCGCTACTGGAAGGCGCGGGCGGCCGACGCCGGATTTCCCGGCGCCTCCCCCCTCAACGTCGAAGCCAATGTGGCCGCCTCGGCCTGGCTCGTCTACCACGGAGGAGGCTTCGCCCACTGGGCGGCCAGCGCCGATTGCTGGCGGTGATACCGGCCTTTCAAGGAAGACGCGATAGCTTGACTCCGTCATGGCGCATTCGGGGTTGCTCGCCACCGATGGCGACGAGAGACCGATTCGGGCCGAGCTCGATTTCGCCGGGGACGATCTGGTCATCTCCATCGCTTCCGGCCCCCTCGGGGCCTGGCCGCTCTCGCTGTGCCGGATCGAGCCTCGCGACGACCGCTTCTTGGTCGAGGTGGACGGTGACCTGGCCTGGTTCCGTCCCGACGACCCCGCCGCCTTCGCACGGGAGACCCTGACCCACCAAAGGGCGGGGGGCCTGGCCTCGGCGGTGCAAGCCGCCCGGCTGGCTGCCACCGTCGACCCCGTGCCCTCCCCGCCGGAGGCGCCGGTGGCCCCTCCGCTATCCCCCAAGGTTCTTTGGGCAGGGCTCGGTCCCCGGCAACGGAACCTGGCCCTCATCGGGGGAGGACTGGTCATCGGTCTCCTTGTAATGGCGATGTTGATCGACCGTCCCCCATCGCCGGCGGTGGTGAACCCCACCCCCCTGGTCACAACCGCCCCACCTCCCCAGGCCTCCGCCCTGACCCTGGCCCAACTGTCGATGCGGTGGAACGAGGTGGCGGCCGACCTGCGAATCGACATGTTCATCCTGGGGGTTCCGGAGGGAAGGCGGATGGAGGTCGAGCTCGGGCCGGGGATCCTGCTTTACGCCACCGAGGACGAAGGACGGGTCCGAACCTTGATGATCGGGGCCGGCCCGGGAGAAGGCGAACACGGCCAAGCAGTGCTCGCCGCCTGGGGAACGTTGATCTCCTTAGTCAACCCCGAGCTCACCCCCGAGGAGCGGCGGGGACTGTTGGACCGATTGGGAGTAGATGTGGAACGCCCCCTCCAACTCGGACTCCACACCACCGCCGAACAAAACGGAGTCAGCTACTGGCTGCAGTCGGGGGTTCTCAATGGCCGGGTCCTCTTCGGCGCCGAGGTGGCGCCGTGAATCGGGCAGAATGACGCCATGACCTCGGTCTACCTGGTCGACTGCTGCCGCACCCCCATGGGCCGGCTCGGGGGGCAACTGGCCCTGGTTCGCCCCGACGATCTCGCCGCTCACACCCTCCGCCGGTTGATGGAACGAAACCCGGGCCTCGATCCCTCGGCCATCGAAGATGTGGTCTGGGGAGCGGCCAACCAGGCCGGAGAAGACAATCGCAATGTGGCCCGGATGGCGGTGCTGCTGGCGGGATGGTCGATCGAGGTGCCGGGGGTGACTGTCAACCGCCTATGCGGATCGGGGTTGCAGGCGGTGATCCAAGCCAGCCAGGCGCTGGCCGGCGGCTGGGGGGAGGTAATGGTGGCGGGCGGCTCAGAAGCAATGAGCCGGGCCCCCCTGGTCATGGCCAAAGCAGAGCGAGGGTTCGCCACCGGTGCCCCCGAAATCGCCGATTCGGTGCTGGGGTGGCGCTTCGTCAACCCCAAGATGGCGGAGATGTACCCCCCCATCACCTTGGGGATGACCGCCGAACGGGTGGCCGAGAAATACCAGGTGTCCCGGCTCGATCAAGATCAGTTCGCGCTCGGCAGCCACCAAAAGGCGGTCGCCGCCCAGGAAGGAGACCGGTTCAAGTCGGAGATCGAGCCCCTGGAGGTCCCGGTCGATCATCGCCGGCGGCAATTCCGCACCATCGAAATCGACGAGGGCCCCCGCCCCGACACCTCGCTCGAGGTGTTGGGCAAGCTCCCTCCAGTCTTCCAGCCCGGGGGAAGCGTCACCGCCGGGAACAGTTCCCCCATGAACGATGGAGCGGCGGCCCTCCTCCTCGTCACCGAGGAAGGTCTGGCCCACCATCGTCTCCAGCCTCGAGCCCGGATAGTGGCCTCGGCGGCCGCCGGAGTCCACCCCGATCTGATGGGGATGGGTCCCGTCCCGGCTAGCGAAAAGGCACTTCGCCGGGCGGGAATCACCACCGGCGAACTCGATCTGGTGGAGATCAACGAAGCCTTTGCCGCCCAAGCCGTGGCTTGCGTTCGAGAACTCGGTCTCGACCCGAACATCGTCAATGTCAACGGCGGCGCCATCGCCCTCGGACACCCCCTGGGGGCATCCGGAGCTCGCATCCTCACCACCCTGGTCCACGAATTGGAACGCCGGCAGGGTCGCTACGGGCTCGCCACTATGTGCATCGGGGTGGGTCAAGGGGTGGCGCTGGTGGTGGAACGGGTATGAACCCACCCCTGCATGGGGTACGGGTCATAGAACTCGGCAACCTAGTGGCAGCGCCTTATTGCACGATGCTGCTCGCCGACCTCGGGGCGGATGTGGTCAAGGTCGAACAGGGAGAAGGAGACCTCGCCCGCCAAATCGGTCCCTTCCTCCGCGGTGAGAGCAGCTTCTTCCTGGCCGTCAACCGCGGCAAGCGGAGCGTGGCGGTCGACGCCAAGAGCGACCAGGGACGCCACCACCTATTTGAGCTTGTCCGGCGAGCCGACGTGGTGGTTCACAACCTCCGCCTGGGGGCGATGGAGCGGATGGGGCTCGGCTATACCGACCTGGCGGCGGCCAACCCGGGGTTGATTTATGCCAGCATCACCGCCTTTGGGAGTTCGGGTCCTTATGCCGCCCGGGCCGGCATCGACCTCGTGTTTCAGGGAGAGGCGGGGATGATGCTCATCAACGGCCACCCTGGGGACCCTCCCCAAAAGACCGCCACCACCATCGCCGACTTCCTCGCCGGGACCAACACCGCTTTGCTGGTGTGTGCGGCCCTGGCGGCGCGGGGGGTGAGCGGACGCGGGCAAATGGTGGAGACCTCGCTCCGGGACGGGCTGGTGGCGGTCCAAGGCACCTGGAATGCCCTTTACCTCACCCACCAACAGCCGCCCGAGCGCACCGGTACGGCCTCCCCGGTCACCGCCCCCAATCAGACGTTCGCCACCGCCGACGGTTTCCTAAACCTGGCGGTTGTTTCAGAGCGGCACTTCCAACTGGTCTGCTCGGTCCTGGAGGCAGAAGAACTCGTTGCCGACCCCTATTTCCGAACCAACGAACTGCGGGTGGAACACCGCTCGGAATTGGCGGCGCGTCTCGGCCCGCTGCTCAAGGCGAAACCAACCGAACACTGGATGGAGAGCCTGGGGGCGGCGGGGCTGCCGGTGGGACGGCTCCTTACCTTAGAGGAGGTGTTTCAAGACCCTCAGCTCCTTCACAACCAGATGCTGGTGGAGATGGAGCATCCAGTGCGGGGCACCGTGCCCGTAACCGGCTCACCGTTGTGGGCCGGGGGAGCGCCCCTGATCAGCGGCCGACGTCCTCCTCGGCTGGGAGAGCACACCGACGAAGTCATCTCCGAACTGGGAGAAGGACACCATTGATGACCCTCCGTTGTCATCACCCCGAGCTGGCCGACGCTCTCCAACCGGTAGCCGAGGGCGCCCTGATCTTCGTAGCCGACCCCAAGGTCGGCGAGGAATGGGAGATGGTGCTGGCCGAACTCACCGAAGCCTTTCATCTCACCCAGGAGGCGGTCAGGGAGGGCCTGCCGGTGGTCTTTTTGGTCGAAAACGACAGCCTGCTGGGACGGACCGGGACCGGGGCGGCAATGGTGGCGGCGGGGCTCCTCTCCGCCGCCCGCACCGCTGCCCTCGAGCAGCTGCGTGCTGGCTTGCCCGTCAACGTCATCGCCGTCGACGAGGGGGTGGACGGGGCCACCATCGCCCGGTGGTGTCGGCGAGCCCTCGAACGGGGGAGAGGAATGACGGGTGAACTCCTCCATCTCGGCGGTGGTCATCTAGGCAAGACCCTCGCATGACCGCGGTGGTGACGGGAGCGGCCGGCGGGATCGGGTGGGCGCTGTGCCGGCGGCTGGCCGGCGAGGGCCACTCCATCGTGGCAGTGGATGTCTCGCCCCGGCTGGCCGATCTGGTCGCTGAGCTGGAGAGGGGGGGAGCTCGGGTGGTACCGGTGGAGGCCGACCTCACCGACCCCTCGGGTCCCGAAGCGGTGGCCGCTGCTTGCCCTTCTGGCCTCAGCGTCTTGGTCAACAACGCCGGTATCACCCGCGACGCCCGCCTCGTCAACCTCACTGCCGCCGATTTCAGGGCGGTGCTGGAGGTCAACTTGGGGGCTGCCTACCGGCTCACCACCAGCCTGGTCCCGCTGATCGGCCAAGGGGCGGTGGTGAACATCTCCTCCCGCGCCTACCTCGGCAACTTCGGGCAGTTCAACTATTCGATGTCGAAGGGAGGGTTGGTGGGGATGACCCGGGCGCTGGCCCAGAGCCTGGCGCCTCACATCCGGGTCAACGCCGTGGCCCCGGGGCTGATCGCCACCGAGATGGCTCAGGGAATCCCGGACGAGGTTCGAGAGAAGATGGTGGCGGCCATCCCCCTGGGACGGATGGGTGAACCGGAGGAAGTGGCCGAGTTGGTGGCGTTCCTCGCCTCGGATCGGGCGTCTTATCTGACCGGGGAAGTGTTGGTCATCGGAGGGGGGAGGAGTCTCAGCCGTTGAAGCGGGACGACTCCTCCTCACTGGGGGCGGAGGGTGGAGGGGGGTCTTCCGTCTTCCGTCTTCCGTCTTCCGTCTCACGATTCACCGTGATGGGGGCGGGACCAGCTACGACCTCCTGATCCCAAATCCGCACCGGCAAGTCGCCGCCGTCCTCGGCGGACACGGTCACCGTTGTGGTCGTGACCCGAATCCGCAGCAGGCTGCCCCTGACCAGCACCGCCATCCCCAGGCCCTCCCAGGATTCGGGAAGCCTGGGATTGAGGGTCACGGTGCCGCCCTCGAGGCGAAGCCCCACAAAGCCACGCAGCAGGGCTAGCCACACTCCACCGGCGGCGGCGAGATGGACGCCATCGGCAACATTGCCGGCTAAGCCCCCCAAATCGATGAGGGCCGCGTGGCGGAAGTAATGGTCGGCAGTCTCCGTCTCCCCCACCATGGCCGCCACTGCCGCCTGTACCGGTGGAGAGAGTGAGGAGTCTCCGGTAGTGATGGGGTCGTAATAGGCGAAGTTGGCAGCTGACAGCTGAGCCGAGAAGTCCTTCGGCAGGTTGAGGATGGCCATCACCACATCGGCCTGTTTGAGCACCTGATGGCGGTAGATGACCAGAGGATGGAAGTGAAGTAGCAGCGGGTAACGATCGGGAGGGAGTGACCAGTCCCAACCTTCGCGTGCCAGGAAGCGGGCATCTTGGGGAGTGACCCCCCGCTCCGGATCAAACGGCACATACATGGCATCGGCGGCTCGGCGCCACTCGTCTAGTTCCTCTTCGTCGAAATCGATGGCGTCGGCCAAAGGTCGAAACCGGGCAGGCTGCTCGGAGGCCGCTTGCTCGACCCAAGAAATGGTCCGCCGGAGCGAGAAGCGGGCCATGAGGTTGGTGTAGGCGTTGTCGTCGACCAGCACTGAATATTCGTCGGGGCCAGTCACCATGTGAATATGGAAAGCGCCGTCCTCCCCGTAGAAGCCGAGGTCCGCCCAGAGGCGGGCGGTCTCGATCGCCACTTCCAAGCCGCCCTCCCAGAGAAGCTCCGTGTCTGCGGTGGCGTCGAGATAACAGGCCAGTCCGTAGATGACGGCGGCATTGATGTGGTACTGAGCGGTCCCCGCCTCGAAGTAGGCGGAGGCTTCCTCGCCGTTGATGGTCCGCCACGGGAAAAGAGCACCATTTAGCCTCAGCTGTTGAGCCCGGCGGCGGGCCGGTGCCAGCATGCTGTGGCGGAAGCGAAGCAGCCGGGCGGCGGCCTCCGGATCCGTGTGGATCACAAAAGGCAACATGAACACGTCCATGTCCCAGAAGTAGTGACCCTCGTAGGCCTGCCCGGTGAGGCCCTTGGCGGCCAGGCCGGCCCCGTCGACTCGGGTGGCGGCGGAGTGGAGTTGAAAGACGATCCAGTTGAGGGACTGCTGCAACGCCGGATCAGCGGGGAGATCGATGGCGAAGCGGGACCAGAAGTCGTCGAGATGATCGATTTGACTCTGGGCAAGCTCGGCAAAACGGGCCGGAGGGGGAGACTCTCTCCCGATCTTGAATCCCCACACCTTTTCCAGGGTTGCGGTCTCCCCGGCGGCGAGCTGGCGGGCGAAACGGGTGTGGGCGTCGTGGATGTCGACCTCCCAGTCCGAGCCGGGGTGATGCCAGCAGCGCCCGGAGAGTTCCATTCCCGCCGAAACCGTCCGGTAGGAGACCGAGAATTCGAGCAGATCCGGGGAGCGTTCGAATTCTTTCTCCGCCAGCACCGGGTGGGTAAAGGAGGGAGCGTGACGAGGGTCGAACTCGGCCTCGGGGCTGGCCAGGTAATCGGTGTCCTGGCGGTTACGCCAGGTTGAGTCGATGGCGAGCTGGAGGGGCCGGAAGGCCGTCACTTCGATCCGGGCTGCCGCCAGGGACTGGTGAGTGAGGGAGACCAGACGCTCCCATCGCACCTTCACCGAGTCCCAGTTGGCGGTGGCTTCCAATACCCCACGGCGGAGGTCAAGGGTCCGGGTAACGGTGGCATCGGCGAGGTCGAGAATCTCCCCATCGACACTTACCCTTAGCCCGGTGGCGTCGGGGACGTAGACGATGGTTTGGCCACAGGTGGCAAAGCCGTAGGCCGCTTCGGGGTATTCGATCCGCCAGGTCTCGTGAAACCCGTTGACCAGAGTTCCCGGCTCATGGAGGGGGGCGCCTTGCTCCCAGCTGCCGCGGATACCGAGGGACCCGTTGGAGAGAGCGAAAACCGTCTCCTCTTCGCCGCAAGTGGCCGGATTCGCTCCGATGACGACCAGTCGCCAGGGATCTTCCCCGAATCGACTGGAGAAGAGGGCAGGGGTGGAGGGCACGAACACGATCCTATGCTCAGACCAGTTCGGCCAGGTCCCCCACCACCAGGTCGGCTCCCGCCGCCAGCAGGTCGACCCGGTTGCCGTGCCGGGCCACCCCGATCACCAGGCCAAAGCCGCCGGCCCGACCGGCTTCGACCCCACTCGCCGCATCTTCGACGACCACCGCCTGAGCCGGAGAGACGCCCAACCGGCGGGCCGCTTCCAGGAAGGGGTCGGGGGCGGGCTTACCCGCCAGCCCCAGTGCCGCCGCCACTTGCCCATCCACCCGCACTGGGAAATGGGAGCCAAGGCCGGCGGCTTCCAGCACCGCCCCAGCGTTGGCTGAGGAAGTGACCAGGCCTACCGTCATCCCCTGCGCTTGCACCATCTCCAGGAAGCGGAGGGAACCGGGATAGGGCACCACTCCTTGTTGGCGGAGCCGGCGCCCCACCATTTGGTTTTTCAGATTGCCCAGGGCGCACACCGTGGAGTCGCCGGGGGGATCCTCGGGGTCGCCCCAGGGGAGGTAGATATCCCGCGAGCGGAGAAACGAATCCACTCCCTGGTAACGGGGCTTCCCATCGACGTATTCGAGATAGTCGGCCCCGGAGTCGAATGGGCGATAGCTCTCCCCGTGGCGGTCGGCCAGGAAGCCGTCGAAGGTCTCCTTCCAAGCCGCGGAGTGGAGGGAAGCAGTGTCAGTCAAAACTCCATCGAGGTCGAAAAGGACGGCTCGATAGGGGCTCCAGTCGACGACGGGATGGCTACCGGCAGTGCTCACCTAAGCATTTTGCCGCGGAGGTTTATCCGCTGCTTAACCGCATCCCATTACCGTTTCGAGGATGCGCGTCCTCGTCGTGGAAGACGAACACGACTTGGCCGAAGCCGTAGCGCGCGGGCTGCGCCGCCAGGGCTATGCCGTAGATGTGGCCGAGGGAGCGCTGGTGGGGGAAGAGAAGCTGCGGGCCAACAGCTACGACCTGGCGGTTCTGGACTGGAATCTGCCCGACGGTTCGGGTTTGGAGCTATGCCGGCGAATGATCGAGGGCTCCCTTCCCACCTTGGAAGGGAGACGGCCCCGGGTCTTGATGTTGACCGCTCGGGACGACATCGACGACCGGGTGGCGGGACTCGACGCCGGCGCCGACGACTATTTGGTCAAACCCTTTGCTTTGGCGGAACTGGCCGCCCGGGCCCGGGCGCTGCTGCGGCGGGACGACACCGCCTCACCAGTGCTGAAGGTAGGCGACATCACCCTCGACCCGGCCCGTTTCCAGGTCACCCGGGGAGCAACGCCATTGCTACTCACCGCCAAAGAGTTCTCGCTGTTGGAGTACTTCATGCGTCACCGCGACGAGGTGCTTTCCCAAGAGCACCTGCTGGAACACGTTTGGGATGAAATGGCCGACCCTTTCACCAACACGGTGCGGGTTACCGTCTCCAACCTGCGTAAGAAACTGGGCGAGCCGCAACCGATCGAGACAGTGGCCGGGCGGGGCTACGTCCTACGAGCCCCCGAAGGCTGAGATGAGGTTCACCCGCTCGATCCGCTTCCGGCTCTCGGCTCTCTATTCGGGGCTGGTCTTCGGACTGGGAGGGCTCCTGCTTGGCCTGGTCTATGCCGCCATCCGCTGGCAACTCACCCGCCAGGTCGAAACCCGGATGGTGCTCTCGGGCCGGCGCATCGTCATGGGCGACTACGCCATCGTCCTCGACGCCCGGGTAGAAGAGGCCCAGGTGCGGACCTTGGAAAGCCTCTTCAACCAATACGTCCTCGACCAGCTGGCTCGCTGGACTCTTCTCGCCCTGGCACTCTTGTTTGTCATCAGCCTGGTGGTGGGGTGGATCATCGCCGGCCGGGCGTTGGCGCCCGTCGACCGCATCACCCAGGTCGCCCGGGAGATCGAGGCTTCTGATCTTTCCCGCCGGATCGACTGGAAGGGCCCCGACGATGAACTCACCCGCTTGGCCGCCACCTTCGACGGGATGCTCGATCGTTTGGAGCGGGCTTTTCGCTCCCAGCGCAAATTCCTCGCCGACACCTCCCATGATCTGCGCACCCCGCTATCGGTCATTCGTAGCAACGTCGAGGTGACCCTCGACGACCCCGAGACCACCCTCGATGAGTGGCGATCCACCGGTGACATCGTGGTGCGGAATGCTGATCGGATGGGGACCATGATCGATGGCTTGCTGGCCGCGGCTCGCTTCGAGAGCGGTCAGGCCACCATGGTCAAGGTGGATCTGGCCGCGTTGGTGGTCCAGGCGGCCGAAGACCACGCCCCCACCGCCGCCGCCACCGGCATCACCATCGTTCCCGAGCCCGGCACCGCCCAGGTGATGGGAGAGCCGGTTTCCCTTACCCGGGCCCTCAACAACTTGGTCGACAATGCGCTGCGGTTGGCACCACAAGGAAGCCGGATCCGCATCGCCAGCGGGCTGTACGACCAAGGTTGGGCCTATCTGGCCGTGGCCGACCAGGGACCCGGTTTCGAGGCCGGCACCGCCGGAACCGGGTTCGGTTTGAGCATCGTCGAGCAGGTGGCGCTCCTCCACCGCGGCCGGCTTCAACCCTTCTCGGCTCCCGGGGAAGGAACCACCATGATCCTGTGGATTCGCCAAGCTGCCGAAGGGGAGCCTCCCGCCGGCAACCCTTTACCACCCGTTTAGTCGTCTCCTCATAGCTTGAGGGTGGAGGTAACAATTGATCGATATGAACTCTTCGTCGTTGCCGTCCCCGGATCAGGACGACACGGAGGCGCCGTCTTCGGCGCCGGCACCTTCTGCCGCCCGGCCCGCTTGGTCCTTCCTCAGGTTGGTGGGAGCTTTCGTTCTGGCGCTGGCCCTGGTGGGCGGCGGGGCCGGGCTGGGCTGGATGTTGGCGGGCGATACCCCCTCGCCGACTTCCGCCCCCACCACCACCTTGGCCGCCTCCGTCACTGCACCTGCCCCGACCATCGAACCCGGGGAGGAACCGGTGGCGGACGTGGCAGCAGCGTTGCTGCCCTCCATGGTGCAGATCGACACGACCTTCGGACTGGGATCGGGATTTGTCTACAAACCGGGTCTGATCCTCACCGCCGCCCACGTGGTGGAAGGGGAGCAGACCGTTCAGGTCCGTTATGCCGATGGCCAGCTAGAAGCCGGCAATGTGTTGGGTAGCAACGCTGCCAACGACGTGGCGGTGATCCAGGTGGAGCGCACCGATGTGACTCCGGCACCGTTGGCCCTCGGCGAAGAGTTACGGGTTGGTCAGGTGGCGATAGCGATCGGGAGCCCCTGGGGCCTCGAGCAGACCGTGACCTCTGGGATCATCTCGGCGGTGGCACGTCCCGTGCGTTCCGGAAGTGGCGCGCAATTGCTCCACCAGACCGACGCCTCCATCAACCCGGGCAACTCGGGGGGCGCTCTCGCCGACCGGGAAGGGCGGGTCATTGGGATCAACATCCAGATCTTCACAACCACGGGGAGCAACGCCGGCATCGGGTTTGCGGTGCCGATCGACCTGGCTTATCAACTCGCCGAGCAGATCGTCTCCGGCACCCCCATCGAGACCGCCTTCCTCGGTGTCACAGGTGAAGACGCCACCGGTGACCGGGCGGGAGCCCGTATCACCAGCGTGGAACCGGGTGGACCCGCCGAGGCCGCCGGGCTGGTGGAAGGTGACGTGGTGGTGGCGGTGGATGCCCAGCCGGTGCAGTCGATCACCGACCTGGTGGGCCGTATCCGCAGCTATCTCCCCGGCGAAACGGTGATCCTCGACGTGCTCCGCAACGGCGACATGATCACCCTCGAAGCCACCCTCGACGTTCGTACCGAGGGCTGACTTGGCGGTTAAAGCCCGGCGATCACCTTCCAGAGGCGGTCGACATGTTCGGCTTCGGTGTGGGTCTGGCCGATGGAGACCCGGATGAAGGCCAGGTCGTCGATCATCGAGGGGGTCACATAGCTGTGTCCACTCTGGTTGATGGCTTCCGCCAGCCTGCCCGTCGCCTCATTCCCCTCCCGGTGCCGGAAACACACCAGGGAGAACGGCACCGGCGCCACCAATTCCAGCTGGGGATGTTCCTCGATGCGGGCGGCTAGATCACCGGCCAGGGCGACGTGGCGGCGGATCACCGCCCGCAGCCCCTCGGCTCCGTAGGACCGCAACACCCACCACAGTTTCAGTGCCCGGAACCGTCGCCCCAACGGGACCTGCCAATCGCGGTAGTCGACCACCACCCCGCTGGCGGCGGCGCCCCGCAGGTAAGGGGGAAGAATGCTCAGCGTTTTGAGCAACGGCTCCCGGTCGGCCACGTAGAAGAGCGAACAGTCGAAGTTGACGAACATCCACTTGTGGGGGTTGAAGACGTAGCTGTCGACGAGTTCCAAGCCCTCCTGGTGGTGACGGAACTCGGGACAGATCATGGCGCTGCCGGCGAAGGCGGCGTCGACGTGATGCCAGGCGCCGTGGCGGCGGGCTACCGTCGCCACCTCCGCTACTGGGTCGACGGCGGTGGTACCGGTGGTACCCACCGTTGAGCAGACAAAGGCGGGGACCAGGCCGGCGGTGAGGTCGGCTTCCATCTGCTGAGCTAGCGCCTGGGGGCGCATGGCAAACCTTTCATCGACGTCGATGAGGCGGAGGTGGCGGTAGCCGGCCACCCGGGCTCCCTTTTCGATCGAGGAGTGAGCCTGGTTGGACATGTAGGCCACCAGGTCGTCGATCGGTGCCGTCTCCTGGGCGCGATAACGAGCCACCGCCAAAGCGGTATGGCTGGCATCGGAAGCGCTCACTTGAATCACCCCGCCTCCCGGCCCCGCCATCTTCCAGCCACTCGGCAGCCCCAACAGGTCGACCAGCCAGTCGACCATTTTCATCTCCACTTCGGTGGCGGCGGGACTGGTAGCCCACAACATTCCTTGCTGACCCAGAGCGGCGGTGACCATTTCGGCCAGGATGGCCGGATAGGACGTGTTGCCCGGGAAATACGCGAACCAACCGGGGTGCTGCCAGCCCGCTAGCCCCGGTAACACCACCCGCTCCAGGTCGGCCATCAACGCCGGGAAGGGCTCGCCTTCTTCCGGTGCCCGGTCGGGTAGCCAGCTCAGGATGTCGCCGGGTTGGACTTGGGGGACGATGGGCAGGGTGTCCAGTTGATCGAAGAAATCCGCCATCCAGTCGACCAGTTGGTGACCGTGTCGCCGAAATTCGGATGGTGTGAAAGGAGAGGCCATATCCCTATGGTGGCATGCGTCGAGGAGTGCCAGCCCGTATAGTGGGGGGGCTGACCCGCCAAAGGGCCAGGTGCCGTCACGTGCAGCGAAGTCCGGTTCGAGACCGGCGCTGTCCCGCAACTGTCAAGCTTCCTCCAGGGAGACAAGTCAGGTCGCCTGCCGCCACGGTTCACGAACGTTCCCTCGGATGAAGGAGGAGTTCGTGCGGGAAAGCCGCCGAGCAAGCACTTCATCCTCCGAGCAGGAGGATGTTTTGTTGAAAACCCGCTATCTCACCCTGTTGCTGGTGGTGGCTTGCGCCGGAAGCGGCACCACCACCACCGACCCCACCACGTCGTCCGCCCCCTCGTCGACGGCGCCTGCCTCGACCACCACGGCCGCGGCTCCGACCACTACCGCCGCCTTCCCGGTCACCGTCACCGCCGCCAACGGCGAGGTCACCCTGTCGCAGAGGCCGGAGGCAATCGTCTCCATGTCGGCTTCCGCCACCGAGATGCTCTTTGCCATCGGGGCGGGGGATCAAGTGGTGGCAGTTGATACCACCTCCAACTACCCCCCGGAAGCACCCATCACCGACCTCTCCGCCTTCACCCCCAACGCCGAAGCCATCGCTTCCTACGCCCCCGACCTGGTCTTGATCTCCTTCGACGCCAACGAACTCCTCGCCAGCCTCAACGAGTTGGCGATCCCCACCCTCCTCCTCCCCGCCCCCGCCACCCTCGACGACGTCTGGGCTCAGTTCCAAACCTTGGGCGCGGCCACCGGCCATGTCGAGGAGGCTGGCGGGGCGGTGACCGAGATCGAGGCCGACCTCGAAGAGATCATTGCCGGGACTCCATCGGCCTCCGGTCTCACCTACTACTACGAACTCGATCCGACCTACTTCAGCCTCACCTCGCAAACCTTCGTCGGCTCGCTCATCGGCGAGTTGGGTTTGGCCAACATCGCCGACGCCGCCGACCCTGAAGGGGAGGCCTTCGGTTACCCGCAGCTGACCGCCGAATACATCATCACTTCCGACCCCGACCTCATCATCCTGGCCGACACTCTTTGCTGTGAGCAGGACGCCCAGGCAGTGGCGGCCCGCCCCGGATGGGAGGAGTTGAAGGCGGTGACCGGCGGGGGAGTGGTTGAACTCAACGACGACGTGGCTTCCCGTTGGGGTCCCCGCATCACCGATCTGCTGGGGGCGGTGGCCGGCAAGGTCAATGAACTGGTTGCGTCCTCCTGATCCGGCCGCTCCCGGACCGTTACTCCCGGCCCGGGTGGCGCCAGGCACTTGGATCGCCGCCGCCTTGTTGCTGGCAGGGGCGGCCCTGGCCGGATTCCTGATCGGACCGGCGGGGATCTCCCCGGGAGCCGCCCTGGCCGCCCTTACCGATCGGCTGCCCGGCATCGAGGTTGGGTCGGGACTCAGCGCTCGCCAAGACGCCATCCTTTTCTCGATCCGGGCACCCCGAGTGGTGCTGGGAGCCATGGTGGGAGGAATCCTGGCGTTGTGTGGAGCTGCCTACCAAGGGGTGTTCCGGAATCCGCTGGCCGATCCCTATCTCTTGGGGGCGGCGGCGGGGGCGGGGCTGGGCGCCACCGTGGCCATTGTGGTGACCGAAGGCCGGGGATGGATCACGCCCGCGGCCTTCTTCGGGGCGCTTTTGGCGGTCTTTCTTGCCTACCGGGTGGGGCGCCACAGCGAAGCTCGCTCCCCCTCGTCGTTGCTGCTGGCCGGGATCGCCGTTGCTGCCTTCTTCACCGCTGCCCAGACCTTCGTCCTGCAACGGAACTATGGCTCGCTGCAGGAGGTCTATTCCTTCATCCTCGGTCAACTGGGAACCGGCGGGTGGTCGGAGGTGCAATTGATGTTGCCCTACGCCATCGTTTCGGCGCTGGTGATCGTTTCCCACCGCCGGGTACTCGATGTGCTGGCGGTGGGGGAGGAGGAAGCCGCCAGCCTGGGAGTGGACCCGCTGCGGGTGCGGCGGCGGCTGGTCATCGCGGCCAGTCTCGGCACCGCGGCGGCGGTGGCGGTGAGCGGGCTGATTGGTTTCGTCGGTGTCATCGTTCCCCACACCATTCGCCTCTTTGCCGGCTGGTCGAATCGGGTGGTGATACCGCTCGCCATGACCTTCGGGGCGGCATTCATGATCGGCGCCGACCTAGTGGGACGTTCGGTCTTGACTCCGGCCGAGCTGCCCATCGGAGTGGTCACCGCTTTCTTCGGCGCCCCCTTCTTTCTCCTCGTCCTTCGTCACGCCCGGGGGTGGATGTGAGCCACCCGCTCGAAGTCCGCTCGGTGTCGGTGACAGCCGGCCCCGTCACCATCCTCGACCAGGTAGATGTCACCGTCGGGGCCGGCGGATGGGTGGGGATCATTGGCCCCAACGGCGCCGGGAAGAGCACCCTGCTGCGGGTGATCGTGGCAGCGGTGATCCCCGACCAGGGGACCATCTCCATCGGGGAGAGGGACCTGGCCCAGATGGCTCGCCCCCAGCGGGCCCGGTTGGTGGCCATGGTTCCTCAGCGTCCTCAGATTCCTGCCGCCATGACCGTGTTCCAATATGTGCTGTTGGGACGGACTCCCCATCTAGGGCCGCTGGCGGCGGAAGGCCGTCACGACCTGGAGGTGGTGGGGGCCACACTTGTCCGCCTGCATCTCGAGGCCCTAGCCCGCCGCCAGCTCGGCACCCTCTCCGGAGGTGAGCTGCAGCGGGCCATCCTCGCCCGGGCTCTGGCCCAGCAGGCCCCGGTGCTGCTCCTCGATGAACCCACCACCGCCCTCGATCTGGGTCATCAGCAAGAAGTGCTCGAGCTGGTGGAAGGTCTTCGCCACCAGTACCAGCTGACGGTGCTCTCCGCCCTCCATGACCTCACCGCCGCCAGCCAGTTCTGCGATCGGCTGGTCCTTCTCTCCGGCGGTCGCAAAGTCGGGGAGGGGACCGCGGCCGAGGTCCTCACCGAGTCGACCATCAACCTCTACTTCGGGGCCAGCGCCCAAGTATTGACGGGAGGTGACGGGCGGCCGGTGGTAATCCCGTCGCGCTCCCAGCGGCAAGCGTCGGCTCGACCCGCCTCCTGAGCCGCTTAACTCCGAGCAGTGGATTTCACCCTTCCACCCCCTGACGACCCTCGCCGGCAGGCGATAAGGCAGTGGCTGGTCGAGCATCCCGCCCCCTCGCCGGCAACCCTGGCCGAGGCCGGGTACGTCGTCCCGGGATGGCCCCCGCCCTGGGGACTAGGGGCCGACCCCGAACATCAACTGATCCTCTCCGAAGAGTTAGACCGAGCCGGTATCGATCCCGGGGGGCATAACCCGATTGGGATCGGCTGGGCCGGTCCCACCATCCTCGCCGCCGGAACCGAGACTCAAAAAGACCGCTTCCTGTGGCCGCTCCTCAAAGGAGAAGAACGCTGGGCGCAACTTTTCAGCGAGCCCGGGGCTGGTTCCGACCTGGCCAGCCTGCAGACCAAAGCCGTCCGCGACGGCGACCGATATCTGATAAGCGGGCAGAAGGTCTGGACCACCTGGGCCGGCGAGGCCGACTTTGGCATCCTTCTCGCCCGAACCGATCCCGGGGCACCGGCCCACCGGGGCATCTCCTACTTCTTATGCCCGATGCGCCAGCCCGGAATCGAGGTCCGGCCGATCCGGGAGATGACCGGCCGCGCCCACTTCAACGAGGTCTTCCTGAACGAAGCGGTGGTTCCCAGAGATCACCTGCTCGGTGACGAGAACGACGGCTGGCGACTGGCCAAGCTCACTTTGGGTAACGAGCGGGTGTCGCTCTCCACGGGCGGGGTCTTATGGGGAATGGGGCCGACCACCAGGGAGGTACTGGACCGCTACCGGCCTCTCCCCCCAGGGCCGGGTCGCGATGCCGCCGCTCGACTGCACATCCAGGCGGAAGTGATGCGCTTTCTCGGGTATCGGATGTTGTCGGCGGTGCTGGGAGGCCGGGCCCCGGGAGCTGAAGTCGCCGTCAGAAAGCTGCTGGCCGATGTTCACGGGCAACGGGTGATGAATTGGGCTCGGGAGCGGCAGGGGAGCCGGGGGGTGGTCGTCAGTGGCGAGGAGGGATGGGAGTTCCTCTTCTCGCCTGCCCTCACCGTCGGCGGTGGAACCACCCAGATCCTCAAGAACATCATCGCCGAGCAGATCCTGGGACTTCCCAAAGACGCTCCGCCGGCGGCGAGTTGACCGGGTCAATCCGCTGGTTCCACCTCAAAGCCCATCGCCTCCGCCAGGCTGACCAGCAAATCGACCAACTCGTCCCGCTGCTCGGTGTCGGCGAGTTTGGTGGTGGCGTCGAACGCCTTCTGAAGCTGGTCGGCGGCCTTGGAGTTGTCCCCCTCCTGCCAGTGCTGAGCGGCCTCGTCGACGTGACGTCCGATCTCTCGAAGATCAGGAGGCCGGAAAGTAGGGGGACCCATGGTGGCCAGGTGACGGTCGATGTCCTCGAGGATCAGAGCCACGGATTGACGAACTGTGCTGGTGGTGGTGGAGCCGGAAGTGGTGGTGGTGGCCTCCGAGGTGGTGGTGTCGGCCAGGGTGGTGTCGGATGTGGCTGCGGCTGGCATTTCCGATACTTCATCGGCGTCGCCGTTGGGAGTAGCGCGCCAGGCCACCAGCGCCGCCACCACCAGCAGCCCGACCAAGACACCCACCAGCGGCAGCTTCCGCCCCGGGCGACTGGTCGTAACAGCTTGGGGTGGGGCCGTCACCATGGTGGGCTCCTCCGGACCACTGGTGAGCACGGTGGACTCCGGCTCCGGTGGAGCTGCCGGGGGTGGCGACTCGAAGACTAGGGTGGCGTCCTGGGCTAGCTCGGCGGCGAATTCTCCCGCCGTAGGCGGCCGCCGTTCCGGGTTCTTGTCCAGGGCCTGGATCACGGCTCTCTCCACCGATCTGGGGACAGCGCCCGCCATCGCCGGCGGCTGCTGATCCCGGATCGCCGCAAACAGCTCGGCAGTGGTGGGGGCGGCGAAGGGCTTGCGACCGGTGACCATCTCGTAGACGACTGCCCCCAGCGAGTAGATGTCAGAGGCGGGAGCGGCCGGTTCACCCCTCAGGATCTCGGGGGCGAGGTATGACACGGTCCCCACCATTTCTCCGGTGGTGGTGACGGTGGCGGAGTCTTCGAGCGGCTTGGCGATACCGAAGTCGGTAAGGCGGATCCGGCCTTCGGGTTCCAACACCAAGTTGGCGGGTTTGACATCTCGATGGATAACCCCGTGCTGATGAGCGTGGTCGAGTGCCGCCGCCACCTGCTGGACGACATTGATGGTGGTGGGCACGTCGAGGGAACCCTCGCGGGCTAGGCGATCGGCCAGGGTCTCGCCGTTGATCAACTCCATCGCGATCCAAGGACCGTCTTCGTCTTCGCCCGCATCGTGAACCACCAGGATCCCCGGGTGGTTGAGGCGGGCCGCGGCTTGGGCTTCCCGGCGGAAGCGTTCCGAAGCCTGGGGGTCGGTCAGCAAGTGCGAAGCCGGACGCTTGATGGCGACCTTTCGTCCCAGGACATGGTCGGTGGCCCGCCAGACGGTGGCCATGCCCCCGACTCCGATCTGCTCCTCCAAGGAGTAGCGACCCCCTATCACCCTTCCAGGCTATAACGCCTTCTGGGCCTTTCCGACCGCCACTCAATGCCGGGGAAGGAAAAGCGAGTGGAGCAGGTCGCTGACCTCGTCCAATACCGGTCCCGCACTGGTCTGCAGAACGACGGGATTCTGCAGACCCTGGAGCAGCACGAGGGCGGTCTTGGCGAGGACGTCATCGTCGTCGTTGCGGAGCTTGCCGGCGGCGCTGCCCAGCCGGAGAAAGTGACGAAGGATCGACAGAGCCTCCTCCTGGCGCCGGCGGTAGACCTGACGCACCTCGTCGGAATCGGGAAGGCGTCCCACCGCTAATCGCACCAGCCGGGCGTCGTGCGAGAACCGCTTCACCACCGACCGGACGAGGGCCCTCGCCGTCGCCTCCCACCCCTCCTCGAGCAGTCTTTCGATGGCGAGGATGCTGCTGGTGGCCTGGTTGATGTCCTCCAAGGCAGTATCGAAGGCGGCTGCCAGCAGGGCGTCTTTCGATCCGAAATACGAATAGAGGGTGGCGGGGGAGACCCCGGCGGATTCGGCGATGTGCTCGGGCGAGACCGTGCCCGACTTTCGTACCACCTCCCGGGTAGCCGAGATCAGACCCGCATGAGTAGCCCGGGTCTTACGAGTGGCGGGAAGCGTGGGCATTGACTCAGGATATTCGCTTCCTCACAACTTGGAGTGATTATCTAGTTTTGGTACTCTGTTCTATAAATGTTCTCAGTTTTGGATCCTCCGCTCGCCGTTGAGCGCCTCGCCCAGATAGCGAACGACACCGCGGATCTGGCCGAACAGCAGCGCCGCCTGGCGGCGGGCTTCATCACCGTGCTACGGGAGTCGGGGATGGGTTCGGTGGGCATTCCCCGTTCTTATCGGGGGAGCGAGTCCTCCGTGGCGAGCATTCTCGATCTCATCGAAACAGTGGCCTCAGCCGATGGCTCGGCCGGCTGGGTGACCATGATTTATGCCACCTCCTCGGTCACCGCCCACTATCTCAGTGAGCCGGCGCGGGAGGAGATCTACGGCACCGGCGACCCATCGAACCGGTTGGTGGCAGGAGTGCTGGCACCCCGGGGAAAGGTGGCAATGGTTCCGGGGGGTTACCGGCTGAGCGGGCGATGGCCGTTTGCCTCCGGGTCGGTCGATGCCGACTGGATCGGGCTGGGTGCCATCGACGGCGAGGGCGAAAGCCGCAACTACCTGGTGCCGATGACCGAGGTAGAAATCGTCGACACCTGGGATGTGGTGGGGCTGCGGGCCACCGCCAGCCACGATGTCGCCGTCAACGACGTGTTCGTCCCCCAACATCGAATGTTCGACCTGGGTTCGGCTCCTGTCACCGAGGAGGCGCCCGCCCAGTTCCCGATCTACGGGCTGCTGGCGGCGGGGATCGCCTCGGTAGCCCTTGGCATCGCCCGCCGGGCCCTCGATGACTTCGTCGAGTTGGGGGAAGCCAAAGTCCCCACCGGTTCCAAGCGCCGGCTGGCCGACCGGGGAGCGGTCCAGGAAGCGGTTGCCAGGGGTGAGGCTTGGTGGGGGTCGGGAAGGAGTTTTCTCCATGGGACGGTGGCGGCGGCGGCTTACCCGGCCACCCTCACCGATCGCGCTCGGTTGCGGGCCGCGGCCACTCTGGCCGTGGAGTCGGCTCGCCACACCATCGACCTTGCCTACACACTTGCGGGAGGTTCGGCTATCTATGCCGGCTCTCGCCTCCAGCGCCAACTCCGTGACATCCACACCGCTACCCAACACATGATGGTCGCCCAACCCACCTGGGAGCTGGCCGGGCGGGTGCTGATGGGGATGGAAACCGACACCAGCCAGCTCTAGCGGCTCAGGCAGGGGTTCTTTCCGCGGCCAGCTCAAACAACCGGCGGGCGGCTTCTCCCATCGCTGCAAACCGCTCATCCTGGGTCTGGCCCCGATGCCAGCGGATGAAGATCTGCTGCAGCACCACCCCCAGCTTCCAGGTGCCAAAAACCAGGTACCAGTCGAACCCGGATAGATCCCGGCCCGACTCCCGCGAGTACAACTCCAACGCCTGCTCCCGTCCCAGGAACCCCGGAGCGGTGGTGGGCATCGGATTGAGGGTGGCCGGCACCTCATCCGGGCGGTACCACACCGCCAACAGAGTCCCCAGGTCGGCCAGGGGGTCGCCCCGGGTGCACATGTCCCAGTCATACACCGCCACGCAGCGGCCCGGATCGTCAAAGGCCACCGCCATGTTGTCGAGCCGCCAATCGTTGTGAAGCAGGGTGGGAGGAGACGAAGCGGGAATCCGCTCCGCCACCCACCTCGCCACTTCCTCCGCCACCGAGTTGTCTTCATGGCGGGCCTGCTCCCACCGCCGAAACCAGCCCTCCACCTGCCGGTGCAGGAACCCATCGGGCCGGCCCAGCTCTCCCAACCCGCACTCGGCGGGATCGACAGCGTGAAATCTGACCAGGGTTCGTATCACCACTTCCGAGAGGCGGCGGTTTGCCTCGGGGTCCTCGCCGCCGCCGAAAACATCTGGCACCTGGTTGCGAACCACCACCCCCCGCCGTCGCTCCATCACGATGAAGGGGGCGCCAATCACGGATTCGTCCCGGCAAAGGTGAAAGGCCCGGGGAGCTTCGGGGAAGGCCTGCCACAGCCGGGACAGCACCTCGTATTCACGGGTCATGTCGTGGGCGCCGGGGGCCACGGGACCGAGCGGCGGGCGACGCAACACGTATTCGGTGTCGCCGTACTGGAGCAAATAGGTGAGGTTGGCGTGGCCCCCGCCGAACTGTCGTACCTGGGGGGTCCCGGCGGCTCCCGGGAGCCGGCCCTCCAGGTATCGACCGAGTGGTTGTGGATCGAAGCGCTCATCGAGGCGGACTTCGATGGTTTCGGCCACGCCGGGCAGGCTACCGGAGGCGTTAACGTCGCCTCATGCCTGAACCCTTCGCGCTGGCTGGCGACATGGTGGATGAGGTCGCCGCCATCAAACCCTCAGTGGCGACCCTGCTCGGAGTGCCGGGCCATGATCACCGCTGGGACGACCTCAGCCCCGAGGGTTACGAGGGATTCGCCGACCTGGCCCGTCGGCAACGCACCGAGATGAGCCCGCATCTTGACCATCCCGATCGCTGGTCGCGGCATGCCGCCCGGGTGGTGGTTGATCACCTCGACGGGATTCTCGCCGCCTACGAACGGGGCGAGCACCTTCTGCGGCTCCGCCACACCGGCGGCGACTTCGAAGACATCCGTGACATCTTCGACCAGATGGACCAAAGCACTCAGGCCGGATGGGAGAACGTGGTGGAACGAATGGGCACCATGGCCCAGCCCCTCGAGGCCCACCAGCGGACTCTGGAAGAAGGAAGGCGAAGGGGCCTGATGGTCTCCAAACGTCAGACCAGGTCAAACATCGACCAAGCCCGGCACGTCGCCGGTCCCCACTGCAAATGGCTGCGCCTGCTTCCCCAGGTGGAAGCCGTCGCCCCGGCCCTCACCTCAGATCTAGAAAATGCCATCACTAAAGCCCGGGCCGCTGCCTCTTCGTTCGCCGACTATCTCGAGGAAACGTATCTGCCGGCCGCCCCCGAGGTGGACGGAGTAGGGGCGGAGAGGTATATCGCCGAAGCTGATCGGTTTGTCGGCTTGCAGATCGATCCGGCGGAGATCTACGCCTGGGGTTGGGAAGAGGTCCACCGGCTGCTCCAGGAGATGACCGAAGCTGCTCGTCGGATCGACCCCTCCCTGTCGCTGGCGGAGGTGATCGACCTGCTCGAAACCGACCCCGCCTACGCCGCCCCCAGCCAGGAGGCATTCGTTGAGGTCATGCAGCAACTCCAAGACGAAGCCTTGCATCAACTGGAGGGGGTCCACTTCGACGTTCCCGCCCAAATCCGCAAGGTCACCGTCAACCTGGTCCCGCCGGGGGGACCGCTGGGAGCGTATTACCTGGCTCCCACCGAAGACTTCACCCGCCCCGGGGGGATCTGGTATTCGTTTGGCGACCGCCCCACCATCCCCCTCTGGGGCGAGGTATCGACCGCTTATCACGAGGGTTTCCCCGGCCATCACCTCCAGGCCGGCACCGTCATGTGCCAGGCCGACAACCTCTCCCGATATCACCGGTTGTTGGTGTGGTACTCGGGATACGGCGAGGGCTGGGCGCTGTACACGGAAAGGCTCATGGACGAGTTGGGATACCTAGATCGGCCCGAGTACCTATTGGGAATGCTCGCCGCCCAGCAGTTGCGATCGTGTCGGGTGGTGATCGACCTCGGCAGCCACCTCGGCTACCGAATCCCCGAGGGGGCGCCGGTGGGCGCCGGTGAGGTGTGGAGCTTTGACCACGGGGTAGAAATGCTGCACCGGGTCGCCGGCCTGCCCCGCGACGTGTCGGAGTCGGAAATGATCCGTTACCTGGGTTGGCCGGGGCAGGCCATCTCCTACAAGGTGGGGGAGCGGGCCATACTCGATCTGCGCCAGCAGCAACGTCAGAAGCTGGGACCTGCCTTCGACCTCAAGGACTTTCACCGGACCCTTCTGGGATACGGTGAAATCCGCCTCGACTATCTGGCGGAGCTAACCGCCGGGGATTAACACCCGTTCTCTTTCAGGGTCGGGTAGGGGTTGGCGGCGGCGCCGTGTCCCGGATGGATCTCGAAGTGGAGATGGGGGCTGGTGGTGATGGCGTTGCCGGTGTTGCCAACGGTGCCCAGCTTGGTGCCGGCGGTGACATAACCAGGGTCGCCCACCGTGTCCATGTGAGTTCCGATGTAGGTGTTGCCGTCGTCGCCTTTGAGCCAGAACTGCAGTCCCCCCAGGCGCCCGTTGAGGAAGGTCACCGTGCCCGACACCGGCGCATAGACCGGGCTTCCTCTCGATGCGAAGAGGTCATTGCCCTGGTGGGTGCGGCCTCCCGAGCGAGGAAAGCCCCAGTCGTTGATGTACTTCGCTCCTTCGACCGGGCAGTGCCAACCGGAGGACTTCCCGGGGATGACCAGCACTTGCCCGATCCTGATGACGTTGACGTTGCTGATGTTGTTGGCATTGGCCAAGGCGGACAGAGACAGTCCGTAGGTGGAGGCGATGCTGCCCAGCTTGTCTCCGGCCTTTACCGTGTAGGAGCCGTCGGTGGAGGATTGAGCCACGAAGGCTGGCCCCGACAGCCGCAGAGTGGTGCCGGCGTAGATCAATGAGTAGTTGGTGATGCCGTTGGCGGCGGCCAGGGCATCGACCGTGGTGTCGTAACGAGCCGCGATGGAAGCGAGCGAGTCGCCCTTCTTCACGGTGTAGGTGGCGACCGCCTCCGGATGGGCGTCTTCGCTGGGCTCGGCGCTGGGCTTGTCCTCTGAATTGGGGATGACGAGTTCAGTCCCCACCCGAATCAGATGAGGGTTGGCGATGTCGTTGGCCTCGACCAGGGCCGCGATGGTGACCCGGTACTTCTCGGCAATGGTGCGCAGGCTCTCCCCTCGGGCAACCAGGTGGAAGGCGCCACTTTGGCCACCGGCGCCGTCGGGAATGACCAGCATCTGCCCGGTGATGATCAAGTCGGGGTTACGGATCCCATTGGCGGCGGCGAGGTCGGCGACACTTACTCCGTGCCGGGCGGCGATCTCGCTGAGGGTGTCCCCTCGCTCTACCACGTAGTCGGCGCTGGCCGCCACCACCGTGGTTACGAGGATGAAGGCGGCGGCGAGGGCTCTGACTCGCTTTCCCCCCTCAAGCGTGCGCGACTGACCGACCTCATCAGACTGAGTCGACTGCGGCGAGGCCTCGTGGGCATGCAACATGCCACCCTCCTAGTTCCGGCCCCTGTCCGCCCGGAA
>DATEDX010000245.1:0-5238 GCA_035281425.1 Acidimicrobiia bacterium | reverse complement strand
GTCGGCCAATGGGTAGATCCGTTTCATGCATGGAAGCGCACCGGTGAAAGCGCATTACTGGCATCTAGCCGTCATGGCCGTCCTGATGTACGTCGCCATGTATTGGCTGATGTACGCAATGGTCGACCAGCTCGACAACGTCGTGTCCAACGTCAACCAGTTCTACATGGCAGGTTTGATGACTGCGGTGATGATTCCCATCGAGCTCTCAGTGATGCGGTCGATGTACAAGGACCGGAAAGCGAACTGGGCCATCCTGGCGGTCAGCCTGATCGCCGCGGTCGGGTTTTGGTTGGGCATCCGTCAGCAACTGACGATTGGCGACGACCAATTGCTGCGTTCGATGATCCCCCACCACGGCGGGGCGATCCTGATGTGCGAACAGGCCTCACTGAGTGACAGCAGCGTCCAGGAGCTCTGTGGTCAGATAATTGCCAGCCAGCAGTCCGAAATAGCCCTGATGAGAGACATGCTCGGCGAAGCTGAGTAGAAATAACAGCTCGAGGTAACGATCGGAGCTGGCGGTGCACACTGGCGGAGGTGACCCGAATGGTCGGTACCGGACGGGCAGACCCACCCGGAGCCCCTGGTTGTGGCCGATCCCAACAGGACGGGATCCAAGCTCTCCCGTGGCCCCAATCCTTGCTCTCCTCGTGGTCATTATCTCCGCATGCACCGCGGCGTCGGAGACCACTATCCCCGCCCAGGACCCAAACCTGATAGCTGAAGGCGAGCAGCTTTACGCCGCCAGTTGCGCCGAATGCCATGGCGCCGACCTGAGGGGAACCGACAAGGGACCGTCCCATCTCTCTGCGGTCTACGAGCCGGGTCACCACGGCGACGGAGCTTTCCTGGTTGCCGTCACGGCGGGCGTAAGACCACATCACTGGGATTTCGGTGCGATGCCACCAATCGAGGGACTATCTGCCCAAGACATTGAGGCCATTGTTGCCTTCGTCCGAGAACAACAGAGGATCCAAGGCTTCGAACCGTATCCCCCCTGAAGCTGTCAGCCGGTCACCGCCCCGGCCGGATTCCAGCCAGTGTCAGCATGACCAACCGGGAGACCGCCTCGCCGGAGGGTGCATGGCCCGCCGCTTCGAGGGCGTGGATGCAATAAGCGGCGAGCTCTTGCGGGCTGATGTCGTCCCGTACTGTGCCAGCGGCTGCTGCTTCTGAGATCAGATCGGCGATCAAGACGAGCACCTCATGTTGGGCTTGGGCGACCTGATCGTCCGTGTGGAGCAAGGCGGCCAGCTCGGGCGCGTGTGGCTGGCCGCGGCGATGCTGTGACCTTTCGCGCTGGATGTGGGCGAATGCGACCAGTACCGCTTCAAGTCGCTCCTCATGGCTGACGGCCCGGTCTCGAACCTCACCAAGGTGGGTTAGATGCCGGCGAATCTGACGCTGATGCCAGGCGCCGAGGATGGTTTCGACGTCGGGAAAGTACTTGTAGAGCGTGGCACGTCCGATTCCGGTCTTCTCAGCTATCTCCGACATCGTCACCGACAGCAGCCCGTTCTCGGCGACCAGCGCCGAAGTGGTGTCCAGAATGGCCTCCCGCACTTCGCGGCGGTGCGCCTCGATCGTCGCGTTCCACAATTTGGGCATGCTCGAAGTATACGCATCGACGGCCTCAATACATTCTGTGTTGATATATACACATCGTCTTGTAAACTCGTTGGCGCAGCGAACAACGGACCAAGAGCCATATAGGAGGTCACGCCCATGTCTGATCCGCTCCGCCAAGACGAGGCTAACCAACAGTCCGAAAGCGGATCGAGCACTGGCCTGGCGCCATGGCAGAAGGTGATCGGGATCATCGGACTGGTGGTGCTCCTGGTAGTTGTCATCGGACTTTTCATCGGCGGCGGCCACACACCACCCATCCAGCACGGCCCGTGATGGGCGACATCATCCGCACCCTGCGAGCGTCGCCTCTGTTTGCACTGGCCCTCCTGCTCACCCTGGCGGCGGCCGGGTTCAACGGTCTGATGGTCTTTCTCATGATGTTGGAGCTCGACTTGCCGGGCGCTTTCGGACAGATGACCCACTTCCAAGAACTCAGCCACCGGGTCCACGATCTCACCTTCGGCTTCCTTTTCCTGCCCGCCGTAGCAGGGATACTCGCCCAGTTCCGACGACCACAGCAGAACGTCGCCGGCATGCTGATGGCCCTCATGCCAACCGCGGGGCTGCTCCTCACACTGCTATTGACTTTGGTCCTTACTGACAACACGAGGGTCTTCCAGCCCCCATGGGTGACGGTCGGGGCGGCCGCCTTCATTGCGTTAAGCCTTCACCCCGGCGGGCGTGACTTCTTTGAGTCGTTCCGCGTGGCCCGTGTCAACCGTGTGATGCTGGGGATAGTCGTCATCGCGGCCGTCCCCCTGCTGGTCTACGCCTCTACCAACGTCGGGCTGCAGGGAAGCGTCGCCGACGACCACGCCGCAGCTGGCCACTACGGGTTCATGGCCGCTTTCAGCGTCACGGTTATCGGGGTAGGCCTGTTGGCAAGCCTTCGGGCGGACGGGTGGAGGCTTACCGCGTGGGTAGCCGGGCTTCTCCCCGCCCTCCTCGGAGTTACCTCGCTCGCCTACCCGCTCACCTCGAGCCTCAGCCTGCTCTGGGCGCTAGCCGCCATCGCCTGGGGCGCTGGCTTCGTTTCCGTGGCCGAGTACAGCCGGAAAAGGAGCGGAGCAATCCTGCTTGGTTCATGGCGTACCCGCGCAACCAAGACCGGGTTGCGGGATAGCTGATCGACGACAGGGTTCCAGCCGCCAGGGAAGCCGACTCCGTCGCTCACCCAACGGCCCCGATCTGTCAGATGTCTAACCATCGGTGCAGGATCCGGGAACGCCTGGGAGACCGCGGCCCGGCCCTTCCCCGCGAGCGAAAGGCGGTCCCAGCACCTCGGTCATCAGGTTCTCAGTCGCTGGGTCCTCCCCCAGATACAGGACGAGCATCGGCCCCCGCCGCCAGAATCGAGGAGTTCCGGCCCACTCGACGATGGCATTACCCAGGTTCGAAGGGTCGTCGGGGTCGATCCGAGCAGCGGCGGCGGCGGCTTCCTCCTCGGTGCCGAAGAGATAGACCCGAATCTCCTCGGCTCCTACGCAAAGGAGGAGGCCCTCACCTCCGATCGGAGCGCTGGCGAACGTCTCGACCTGCTCCGCCTCACCACCGGCACTCACGAGGTCTCCTATCAAACGGTCGGGCTCGGCTTCGCTAGTGACAGAGGTCGTGGTGGAACTAGTGGCGCTCGAGCAGGCGAGCACACTCATCAGGAGACCAGCAACGACGCGTTTCATCTGGCGGTTCGACGACTCCGAGACCCTCACGGTTCCCCGGTGTTTCGTCCACCGGAGACGGACGAATGATCCGCATGCGCGTTGGGACCAGGCCAGGACGTCCCATCATCGCCCCATCGACATCCCGGCGTGAGTCCGGCACTTCCGGTCGTCCGCGGCAGGGACGTAGGGCTTGGCTTTGAGAAGGCCGATTCACGCAAAGTCAGCCAAAGGGGAGAGCGCGCCGTGAAACTCCGCAGGTAGATCGGCGGGCGTGATCGTGCCGCCTACAGGAACCTGGGCGCGGCACACTGGCCTCTCGATTCTTCGCCAAGCGGACCTCGCGGTATCTGGCATCCCGGACCTTGTGGGCGTGGGAAGAATGGCTTCTGTTTCTCCAGACCTCTCCACCTCTGGGCGGTTTACTCGTCCCTCGAAGTGGGGTTTGGTCCTCTCGACCGAAACTCACTACGTAAAGTCTGACGTGTCAGAGTCGAGGAGGACTCATGGAGTTGAACTCGCGGGAGGCGTGGACGGTTATCCATGGTCTCGTGTTGGGGACCCTTTTCCTCTTAGCGTTCGCCGGTGGGCTGGCCGGATTGTGGAGTCTGCGGCCGGGATTGATCACCACGGCGGGGATACGCGAGCGGATGACCCGTCTCTATTGGGGAACCTGGATCATGGCCGTTGTCGCCTGGGCGACCGTGATCAGTGGCACCTGGATCGTCTATCCCTGGTACCGGGCGCAGCTGGCCGGGGAGGGTTTTCCCGGTTGTGCGGGAGCTGCCGTGCCGACCGATACCTGCTCGCCCCGCGACTTCTTGCTGTCCGAAGTCTCGGGGTCCACGTCCGGCTGGCATACCTTCGGGATGGAGTGGAAGGAGCACGTGGCCTGGGCGGCTCCTTTCCTCGCTACCGCGGCGGCTTTTCTGGTCTCCTATTACGGGCCGCGGTTGATTGCCAGGCCCTGGCTGCGAGCGGCGGTGATCGTCATGTTTGTCGGTGCCTTCGCCGCCGCCGCCATCGGTGGTGCGTTTGGCGCCTTCATCAACAAGGTCGCGCCGATCATCTGAGCTGAGGAGGACACGACATGACCACAACCCATCACGACACCGAGATTGCCCCCGAGCTTGCCGGTCTGGGCCTGGTGGACAAGCCGGACGGCCCGGGAGCGGCGGCCATGGTGGCGGCGGGGTTCGGGATCTTCGTTCTCGGGCTCCTGACCACTCTTAACGAAATGTCTGAGGCGATCCACAGCTTCCTCGACGCCTTCGATGGAGACTTTGGGGTCGGACCCTTGTCCGGCAAGACCACAGTGGCCACGATCGCCTTCTTCGTCTCGTGGGTGGTCCTGGGAGGGGCGTGGAGAAGAAAGAATGTTGACCTGAAGAAGAGCTTCTGGTGGGGACTGGCCCTCGGTGTGGTGGGCACGGTTCTGATGTTCCCGCCGCTGTTCCAAGCCTTCGCTTCATGAACGACGGCAGCGCATCGGACAGGCGCGCCGATCTGGTCGCTGCTTGGGCTACCGGGCTCGGGATCGGAGTTGCCGTGTTTATGCTCACTTGGTTGGTGGCCAACCGGGTAACCACACTGATTTGGGCTCCGCCAACCGGACCAGTCATTGCGATGGCGATCGCAATCGTGGCTGGAATCGCCGCCTCGCTTCGTCACGGTTGGCGACTCTCCCGGAGGTTCGTTTCGGATTGAAGTGCCTTCAACCCGTCTTAGAGGGGCGTGGTGGCGTCGATGAGCTAGCCGCCGGCTACGAACAGCGCATAGAGCATGACGAGGAGGCCACCGGCCCTTTCGGGATGGCCTTCCTCCACATGAGCAGGGCGATGACAATGACGGTGACCGCGGCGACGGGCAGGTCGAAGATGAGGATGGGCCTGACAATGGGAATCGGTCGAATCAGGGCGATGATTCCTCCGTTGAAGAGGAGGAAGGC
>DATEDX010000244.1:0-19768 GCA_035281425.1 Acidimicrobiia bacterium | reverse complement strand
GAGGTGCTGGTGGAACCTTCGATCTGGGAGCCGACCTTCGTCCTCGACCATCCCAAAGAAATCTCCCCCCTTGCCCGCCAGCATCGTGAAGATCCTCACCTCACCGAGAGGTTCGAACTGATCATCGCCGGGTCGGAATATGCCAATGCCTTCTCGGAACTCAACGACCCGGTGGAGCAACGGGCTCGATTCGAGGACCAGGCCCGAGCCCGGGCCCAAGGTGACGATGAAGCCCACCCCATCGACCTGGACTTCATCAGAGCACTCGAATACGGTATGCCGCCCACCGGTGGTCTGGGAATCGGCGTCGATCGCCTGGTGATGCTCCTCACCGACGTCCACCACATCCGCGACGTCATTCTCTTTCCCACCATGCGCCCCGAGAGCTGACCCGGTCCGCCCGTCAATCCGTTCCGTGCAGTTTTTTCCGTCGTGGCGACGTAAAAAGACGCGCAGAACCGGGCGTCGACTCGTTCCGTGCAGGTTTTTCCGTCGTGGGGACGTGAAAAGACGCGCAGATGGATGGTTATTCGGCGAACCGGTGCAGATCCGGGGTGGCTTCGAGTGAGGCGGCGAGGGCGTGGTCGAGGTAGTCCTCGGGCTGGTAGCCCCCGCTTTCGACGGCCACGATCAGCCCAAAACGGATGTCGTCGGTGAGGTCAGGGTTGGCGATCGACTGCCGGAGAGCGATCCGCATCCTCGAGACCACGGTGGTTGCCCCATGGCGGTGGAACTCGCGCAAGACCAGGACGAAGGTGGCGGAATCGAGACGGCCGATGTCGTCAACCGCCCGACCCGTGTCGGCGAGGGCGGTCGCCACCAGGTTCACCACCGGCAATGATTCGTTGTGGGTGAGGTCGGCCAGGCGGGGCATCCGGATCACCATCACGCCGAATGGTTCCCGGCGACGGTCCCACCAGAGGCTGGCTCGCTTGATCGCCTCCAGGATGCCGTTGCGGTTGAGAAGGCCACTGTCCAGATCGACTGAGACGAACGAGTCCACGATCCCCCGGAGGCGGCGCAGCTCTTCGTCTCGTTGGGCTAATTGTTGTCGGAGGCCTTCGATTTCCTGATCGCGATCCATGTCGGTCGAACGGGTTGTGGCGAGGTTCGCTTCGCCTAGACGCGGCCCCGCTCCGATTCCACTCTCGACACAAGATACCGGCCCAGCCCCTCCAGTACCGGCAATGCTGGTCGGTCGGGGAGGCGGGCCAGCTGGGCTTGAGCGGCCTCCACCCGCGCCAAGGCAGCGTCGATCGCCCGATCCACCCACCCTCCCCGGCGGAGGAGGACCAGCGCTTGCTCCACCACATCATCGGGATAGGGCCGGGGTGCCGAGAGCAAGTCTCGGAGCGGCCCTCCATGCTCCGAGGACTGAGCCGCCGACAGCACCGGAAGGGTGAAAGTGCCTTCCCGGATGTCCGATCCTGCCGGCTTGCCGAGGCTGTCCTCGGTTCCGACCAAATCGAGAGCGTCGTCGGCCAATTGAAACACCATGCCCAACTGGTAGGCCCACTCCGTCAGGGCTTCAACCACCTCCGGCTCCGCCTCCGAGGCCATCGCTCCCAGGCGGGCCGAGGTCCGGATCAGCGAGGCGGTCTTGCCGGCGATGACCTTTTCGTATTCCGACAAACCATGATCGAGCGAGTCGACCAGTTGCAGCTCCCGGGTCTGGCCCTCCACCAACTCGGCATAGGTGACGGCCAGCAGCCGCACCGACTCCTGGGAGAGGTAGGTGGCGGCCACCTCGGAAGCCCGGGCCATCAGGAAATCTCCGGCGAGAATGGCCACCGTGTTCGACCAGTTGGCGTTGACGGAGGGGGCTCCCCGGCGGGTGGAAGCCTCATCGATCACATCGTCGTGGTAGAGGCTGCCGACATGGATGAGTTCCACCGCCACCGCCGCCTCGACCGGGCGCCGCCCTGCTCGCGCCTCGTGAGTACCGAAGTCGGCGGCCAGCAAGGCGAGAAGCGGCCGGAACCGCTTTCCACCCGCCACCAGCAGGTGGTGGGCGATCTTGGTCAGGTAGGGGTCGTCGGAAGTGGCCGCCTCCAGCAGCCTTCCCTCCACCGTGGCGAGGTCGTCCCAAACGTGGGTCAGGGGAATCAGATCTCGAAGATCGTTCATCAGAGCGAGGCCCATCGTACCGATAGCAATAGTGACGGGGCCGGTGGCAGCCCCCCGGGGTTTGACACTACCCGGCGGTATACTCGGTCATGACCTGCCAGGGGTCTTAAAGGAGACGGTTAGGTGTTTGAGAGATTCACCGATCGGGCCAGGCGAGTTGTGGTCCTCGCCCAGGAAGAAGCTCGCGGACTCAACCACAGCTACATCGGCACCGAGCACATCCTCCTGGGGCTGCTCAATGAAGGTGAAGGTATTGCCGCTCGCGCCCTGGAAGCGATGGGGATCAACCTCCAGAACGTTCGCGATCAAGTGGTGGAGATCATCGGCCAAGGCACTCAAGCACCAAGTGGCCACATTCCGTTCACCCCTCGGGCCAAGAAGGTTCTCGAGCTTTCCCTCCGGGAAGCCCTGCAACTGGGTCACAACTACATCGGCACCGAGCACATTCTCCTCGGGCTGATCCGGGAAGGGGAGGGGGTCGCCGCCCAGGTACTACAGAAGCTCGGCGCCGAGCTCACCAAGGTCCGCCACTCGGTCATGCAGCTTCTCAATGGGCCCGGTGGGGCCGAAGAGCAGTCATCGTCCGCCAGCCCTTCTTCCCGTGAGTCGGGTCCCTCCGGTTCCACCGTCCTCGACCAGTTCGGCCGCAACCTCACTCAAATGGCCCGGGAGCGGAAGCTCGACCCGGTTATCGGCAGGATGCGGGAAATCGAGCGGGTCATGCAGATCCTGTCCCGTCGCACCAAGAACAACCCCGTCCTGATCGGCGAGCCGGGAGTTGGCAAGACCGCCATCGTCGAGGGACTGGCCCAGCGCATCGTGGCCAATGACGTCCCCGAGACTCTCTCCAACCGCCAGCTTTACACCCTCGATCTGGGCGCCCTGGTGGCCGGCTCCCGCTACCGGGGCGACTTCGAAGAGCGCTTGAAGAAGGTTCTGAAGGAGATCCGTACTCGGGGCGACATCATCCTCTTCATCGACGAGATCCACACTCTGGTGGGGGCGGGAGCGGCCGAGGGTGCCATCGATGCCGCCTCCATCTTGAAGCCCATGCTGGCCCGCGGCGAGCTGCAGACCATCGGCGCCACCACTCTCGAGGAGTATCGCAAGTATCTGGAAAAGGACTCGGCCCTCGAGCGCCGCTTCCAACCGGTCCAGGTCGACGAGCCGACCGTGGCCGACACCATTCAGATCCTGATGGGACTCAAGGACCGCTACGAGGTCCACCATTCGGTGCGCTTCACCGACCAAGCCATCGTCTCGGCCGCCAACTTGGCCGACCGCTACATCTCCGACCGCCACCTTCCCGACAAGGCCATCGATCTCATCGACGAAGCCGGGTCGAGGATGCGGATCTACCGCTCCTCTCATGATCCCGATCTGGCCGACCTCGACAAGCGGATGTCCGAGGTAAGGCGTCAAAAGTCAGAGGCCGTCTCCGCCCAGCAATTCGAACGCGCCGCCCAGCTCCGGGACCAGGAACGGTCGCTCCTCACCGACCGTATGGAGAAGGAAGAAGCGATCAAAGCCTCGGGAGGCGACTCGGGATGGGTCATCGACGAAGAAGAGATCGCCGAGGTGCTGGCCCAGTGGACCGGTATCCCCGTCCACCGTCTCACCGAGGAGGAAACCGCCCGGTTGGTGCAGATGGAGTCGGAGCTCCACCAGCGTATCGTCGGGCAACACGACGCCATCGTCGCCGTCTCCAAAGCCATCCGCCGTACCCGGGCCGGACTCAAAGACCCCAAACGGCCCAGTGGCTCGTTCATCTTCTTGGGGCCTTCCGGGGTCGGCAAAACCGAGACGGCCAAGGCTCTCGCCGCTTTTCTGTTCGGGAACGAAGACGCCCTGATCCAGCTCGACATGTCCGAGTACATGGAGAAGCACACCGTAAGCCGGCTGGTCGGTTCCCCTCCCGGTTACGTCGGTTACGACGAAGGCGGCCAGCTCACCGAAGCTGTGCGGCGCAAGCCCTTCTCCGTGGTTCTCTTCGATGAGATCGAAAAGGCTCATCCCGATGTGTTCAACACTCTCCTCCAAATCCTTGAGGACGGTCGCTTGACCGACGCCCAGGGTCGCACCGTCGACTTCAAGAACACCGTCATCATCATGACCTCCAACCTGGGTACCCGCGACCTGCGCAAGAAGTCGGTCGGATTCCACACCGATGGGGAAGATGTCACCTACGAAGCGATGAAGGAGAAGGTCACCGAGGAGCTCAAGAAGCATTTCCGCCCCGAATTCATCAACCGCCTTGACGAGATCATCGTTTTCCACGAGTTGACCCTGGAGGAAATCAAGGCGATCGTCGACCTGATGTTGGTGCGGGTGCGGCAGCAGCTCTCGTCGCAGGGACTCGATTTGGTCCTTACCGACGACGCCACCGCCTTCCTCGGCACCAAGGGCTACGACCGGGAGATGGGGGCCAGGCCGCTCCGTCGGGCCATCCAGCGCCTGCTGGAAGACCCCCTCTCGGAGCGGGTGCTTCTGGGCGAGTTCAAGGCCGGGTCGACGGTGCTGGTGAGCGTGGAGGAAGGGGCCGACGAGCTCACCTTCGAGGCGGTCGAGCCCCAGCCTTCCGCTCCTACCCCGGTGGCGATGGCCGGCCAGGAGTAGCCGGCAGCCAATAGCTGACAGCTAATAGTTGAGTGTCACCGTCCGGTGATGTTCCCCCATGTCGGCCGCCTGAGGACCAAGCACCGCCTCGAACCACATGGCGTAATCGAGGCTGGGAACGCTGACCCGATTACCAATCGCAGCCAGATGAGCGGCCAGTCGGTCGGCGGCATAAACCGTGCCCCAACGGATCGCCAGTTCCCAAGTTGAACCGGCGGGGATGAGCCGGCGCCGGTCGATCGTGTCGGCGAGGTCGGGGTCATAGACGAGCACCCGCCGGTGTCGTAGGAAGCGAGGGAGCATGTAGTCGGGATAGACCGGGAAGGTATCGAGGCGGCTCATCGGGCGCGGGCTTCTGCTGTTGATCATGGCCACGCAGAGATGGGCCAGCTTGTTGAACTCCAACCTGCCGAAGGGGGTGTCGGCCTCGTCTCGGAAGCCGGGGACTGTTTCCACCAACCGGCGGACCGTCTCCGGCCCGTCCCACCCGGCATCTTCGGCCAGGTTGGTGGCATCCCCATCCCAGCTTTGGAGCAAGGTCTCCGCCACCTGAGCTAAACGCTCGCCGCGTTCGGGCACCAGCTGGAGGGTGCCAGGGCCGGCGAAGAACTCCGAACTCTGTTCGAGATCGAAAACGGCGAATTGGCTGAGGGTTAGGTCAGGCCGGCGGGTGAAGCAGGCAAACAGCCCCGGTGCGTCGTCGAGCCACATTCCATCCAGGTGAGCCTGCCAGGGGCTTTCTCCTTCCGGCGGCCAGAGGCAGGCCACCACCGAACACCCGAGGACACAGAAGTTCAACCACTGACTCCCCCGCCATGGCGGAAGGCCCGGATAGTCAAACCCGGGGGGAGGAAAAGCCTTTTGCGCCCAGGCAGCCGCCAAGCGGTGGACGGCGGCGCCATCAACCGTCACCCCCCATTCCGACGGCGGGGGTGAGGCCCGGACTAGGTACATGGACCCCCATTATGAGCTACTGAAAGGGGTCGTTTGGCCGCAGCCCGCCCTGCATGTATTCGTTACACTCGCCGCCGGGCCGATGGCCCAATCAGTGGGAAGAAAGCGAGAAATTGTGTTCATGAGACGCAGATCCCTCCTGCCCCTCGCCCTCCTGGCCGTCGCCGCCTTGATGGTGGCGGCCTGTGATACCGGGGGTGGTGGGGAAGGAGAAGGCCTCCAAGTCGGATTGGTATACGACATCGGTGGCCGTGGCGACCAATCCTTCAACGACTCGGCCGCAGCCGGGCTCGACCGGGCTACCGAGGAGCTGGGGATCGAAGCAAGCGAAGCTTCACCCAACCCGGATGGGTCTAATCGGGCTGAGCTGCTTCAGCTAGCCGCCGAAGCGAGCGACCTCGTCATCGCCGTCGGATTCCTTTATGAGGGGGATACCTCGATCGTGGGCCGAGAGAACCCCGAGGTGAGTTTCGCCGTGGTTGACTCCGCCATGCTCGACTTCGTCCAGAACCCACCGGTTCCCTACGCGGACAACATCGCGGGCTTGGTCTTCTCCGAAGAGCAAGGGTCCTTCCTGGTGGGTGCAGCCGCCGCCCTCAAGTCCACCACCGGGGTGATCGGGTTCATCGGAGGTGTAAGTGGAGTGGGTGGCCTGATCGAGAAGTTTGAAGCGGGATTCATCGCCGGAGCCACCACTGTCAACCCCGAAATCGAAGTGGTCTCCCAATACATCACCGCCGCTCCCGACTTCGCAGGCTTCAACGCTCCCGACCGAGCTCGGGATATCGCCCTGGCCATGTATCAGGACAGCGGCGCCGACATCGTCTATCACGCCGCCGGAGGTTCGGGGGCGGGCCTCTTCGAGGCCGCCAGCGAACACAGTGATGCCACCGGGACCAAAGTGTGGGCGATAGGGGTCGACTCCGATCAATACAACACCGCCGACGAAGGGGTGCGGGAGTACATCCTCACGTCGATGCTGAAGCGGGTCGATGTGTCGGTCTACGAGATCATCAACGCCAAAATCGACGGCACCTTCGCCGCCGGGCCCACCCGTTATGACCTCTCCGTGGATGGGGTCGGCTACTCGACCACCGGCGGCTTCATCGACGACATCGTTCCGCAGTTGGAGGACTTCAAGGCCCAGATCATCAGCGGCGACATCGTCGTGCCCACCGAGCCTGCCCAAGGCTGATCGGAGCTACCGAATAAGCCGCCAGGTGTTATTGAGGAGCGGGGCCGAATTGTGGTTCGGTCCCGCTCCTCGCCACAGGAGAGGAGAGGCTTGGCTGCCGCCATTGAACTGAGGGACATAACCAAGCGTTTTCCCGGTGTGGTCGCCAACGACCATGTCGATCTCACGGTGGAAGAAGGCGAAATCCACGCCATCTGTGGAGAGAACGGGGCTGGCAAATCCACGCTCATGAAAATCCTCTACGGCATGCAACGGCCCGACGAGGGGACGATGAAGGTCTTCGGGAACGAAGTCCACTTCAATTCTCCTACCGAGGCGATCGCCGCCGGCATCGGGATGGTCCACCAGCACTTCATGCTCGCCGACCAACTTACCGTCCTCGAGAACGTGATCCTGGGGGCGGAGCCGGTGCAGTCCTTGGGAAGGATCGACTTCGACGAGGCGCTGGCCCACGTGAAAAGAGTTGCCGATTCCTACGGCTTGCTGGTCGACCCCAACGATTTAGTCGAAGACCTGGAAGTCGGAGAGCGTCAGCGGGTGGAGATCATCAAGGTTCTCTACCGAGGCGCCAAGGTCCTGATTCTCGACGAACCCACCGCGGTTTTGGTCCCTCAGGAGGTGGAAGAACTCTTCCGCAACATACGGGACCTCAAGGCCAACGGCGCCACCGTCCTCTTTATCGATCACAAACTCGACGAGGTGCTGGCCATCGCCGACACCATCACGGTTCTGCGCGACGGGCGCACGGTCGCCACCGTGAAACCCTCCGATGTAACCGCTCACGACCTCGCCGAGCTGATGGTGGGATCAGAACTTCCCACCCCTGAGACCACCGAGTCCACGGTTCGTCCCGAAGTGGCACTGGAAGGGAAAGACCTCACCGTGGTCGACGACCAGCGGGTGGTGGTCGACCAAGTGTCGTTCCAGGTTCGCCGCGGGGAAGTACTGGGGATAGCCGGGGTGGAAGGGAATGGTCAGAGCGAGCTGATCGAAGCCATCGTCGGGACCATGCCCATAACACAGGGGGCGCTGTTGCTAAATGGGGAGGACATCACCCGGGCTTCGGTTCGACACCGGCGCGAATCGGGAATCGGGTACATCCCTCAAGACCGTCAGCGGGAGGGTCTGCTCATGCCCGCCCCGTTGTGGGAGAACGCGGCGCTGGGCCATCAGACACAGAGACCTTTTGCCCGCGGCATTTGGATTGATCGGGAAGGCTCCCGGCAGCGCACCGAAGAGGTCCGTCGGGAGTTTGACGTCCGTTCTCCCGATGTCGAAGTTCCGGCCCATGCCCTCTCGGGAGGCAACCAGCAGAAGCTGATCGTAGGACGGGAGATGCTGGCCGAACCGGTAGTCCTGGTAGCAGCCCACCCCACCCGAGGGATCGACGTAGGAGCGCAAGCCGAGGTATGGGATGACATTCGCCTGGCCCGGAAGGCGGGAATGGCCACGCTCCTCATCTCGGCTGACCTCGACGAATTGATCGGGCTTTCCGACACCATCATGGTCATGCTGCGGGGGCGAATGGTGGCGACTCTTGATCCAGGCTCAGTCACGCCCCGCGATCTCGGCTCCTACATGACCGGCGCCAAGACTGCCGCGGAGGCCGTGTGAGCCTGGTCCCCCGCTGGAAGCGAGTGGTGCTCAGCCTGGCGGCGCCGGTGGCCGCCCTGGTCTTCTCCGTGCTGATGTCCTCGATCGTGCTGCTCATCGCCCGCAGTAATCCGCTGGCGGCGTTCTCCGACATGTTCCAGCACGCCAGCCGCCTGGAGACCATGATCGATATCTTGAACCGGGCCACCCCGCTCTACATCTCGGGGGTGGCGGCTGCCATCGGGTTCCGGATGAACCTCTTCAACATCGGGGTGGAAGGCCAGTACCTGCTGGCGGCGATCATCGCTGCCCATCTGGGGGCGATGGTGGTGCTCCCCCCCGGCCTTCACGTCCTTTTCATTTTGCTGGTGGCGATGGCGGTAGGAGCGACCTACTCGGGCTTCGCCGGAGTCCTCAAGGTCACTCGCGGCATCAACGAGGTCATTTCGACCATCATGCTCAACGCCATTGCCATCTCGGGAATTGTTGCCTATCTCATCAGGAGGTGGCAGGCGGGGGGATTCATAGAAGCCGGAGTGCAGCGGGTGGGCACCGCTCCCATCCCTGCCTCCGGGCGGATACCCGACCTCAACCCGGTCCTGGAGTTTTTCACCCGCGACATTCGCCAGGGCAAGACCCTCACCGGGGTGCTGGTGGTGGCAATCCTGGTGGGGGTGGCCTTCCACATCCTTCTCAACCGCACTCGATTCGGGTTTGATCTACGGGCCAGCGGCATCAACCCCTTCGCTGCCCAGGTGGGAGGGGTGCCTCCCAGGCGGATGGTCGTGCTGGCGATGGTCCTGTCCGGGGCGGTGGCCGGTCTGGTGGGCATGACCGAGATCATGCAGCTGGGTCTCTTCCCCTCCAATCCCATCCGCCTTCTCGGATTCACCGGGATCGCTGTCGCCCTGCTCGGGCGCAACAATCCCACCGGCATCCTCTTCGGGGCACTGGTATTTGCTTTTCTCGACGTCTCCTCGGGAGTGCTCCAGTTCACGGGAGCGGCCTCGCGGGAGATCGTGGTGATTATGCAGGGCGTGATCCTGCTGGCGGCGGTGGTGGCCTACGAGATCACCCGGCGGGCTCGGGAGCGGGAAGAGGCCCGCACGGCGGCGGCCGCCCTCGAGACGGAGTCGCAGTTGGTGGAGAGCCCAGCATGAAGTTCCTGGAGCGGATGCCGGCCTGGCTGCGATGGGGGGCTTACGCCTTGCTGGGCGTGCTGGTGCTGACGGTGGTGCAAGGCCTGGAGCCGACCGACCGGCTCACTTCGGTCACCTCTTCCCAGTCGATGCTGCGCTGGGCGGTGCCGATCCTGCTGGCGGGATTGGGGGGGCTCTACTCGGAGAGGGCTGGTGTGGTCAATATCGGCCTGGAGGGGATGATGATTCTGGGGACGTGGATGGGGGCCTGGGGGGCGCTCACTTACGGGCCCTGGTGGGGGGTGGCGGCGGGGTTGATCGGGGGTGCTCTCGGTGGCCTGATTCATGCCGTCGCCACTGTCAATTTCGGGGTCGATCACATCATCTCAGGCGTGGCGATCAACATCCTTGCCCCCGGGGTCACCAGGTTCCTCTCCTCGGAGATTTTTACCCAGATTCCGGGTGGGTCGATCACTCAGTCGCCTCGAGTTCCCGGTGTCGGGAGTTTCACCATGCCCTTCCTGGCGGGAGGTGAGTTGGGGACGTGGACCAGTCCCGACCTTCTCGGCTGGGTGGGAGCTCGGGGATGGCCCGTCGTCTCGGATCTCTCCAACCTTTTCAGGGGGCTGATGACTCGGGTCTCCTGGGTAACCGTCATAGCCATACTTCTGGTTCCTTTCACTGCCTGGCTCCTATGGCGGACCCGATTCGGGCTGCGGCTCCGTATCTGCGGTGAGCGTCCCGAAGCAGGCGAAGCCCAAGGCATCGACGTCTACCGCTACAAGTACTACGGCGTGATCATCAGCGGCGCCCTCGCCGGCCTGGGGGGAGCCTTCATTGTCAGCCCCGAGTTGTCCGGCATCTACCTGGAGGCACAGACCAACGGTCGGGGATTCATCGGCCTGGCAGCTTTGATCTTCGGCAACTGGAAACCACTCGGGGTGTTGGGAGGCGCCTTGCTCTTCGGTTATCCGTTTGGGATCGGCCTGCGCGACCTCGATGGAACCGCCTCTCATGCTCTGATCCTCGTCAATGCCGTCGGCTTGGCGGCGGTCTCCCTGTGGGCACTGAGCAGAGCCAAGCGGGGAGATGCCCTCCTCGCTGCGCTGCTTGGTTCGGCCGCCGTCGTCTGGTACCTGACTTCAGAAACGGTGGAGAGCGTCTGGATCAATATCTTTCCCTTTGTGATCGTGCTCCTAGTTCTGGTCTTCTTCGCCCAACGTCTCCGGCCCCCGGCGGCCGACGGCTTGCCCTATCGGAAGGGCGAAGCCTGAGCACGGCCGCGGCGCCGGTGGCTTTTCAACCGTATGCGGCCGAGTTCCTGGCGGATCCCTATGCCGTGTACACCCGTCTCCGTCACCAGCGCCCAACCTTCTACGACGAGGAATGGGGCCTCACCTTCTTCACCAGGCACGCCGACGTCTCGGCCCTGTTGAAAGACCGGCACTTCGGGCGCGACATCCGGCAGGCGGTTGAGCTCAACGAGGCCGACCCCCATCTCTACGCACGGATCTACCCGAGCGCCCTCCCCAATTGGACTCGTCTCATCCGCGGGTCGTTCATCGACCTCGAGCCACCCGATCACACCCGGCTGCGCCGGCTGGTCCAAGCCGCTTTTACCCGCCGCTCGGCCGAGAGCTACCGGCCCCAGATCCAGCAACTCGCCCGCCGCCTCCTCCAAGCCGCCGGTGAGCGGGGCGAGTTGGATGCCATCTCCGGATATGCCACCCCCATTCCCCTGGCCATGATCGCCTCCATGCTGGCCATTCCCGAAGAGGACCACCTACAACTGGTGGCCTGGTCCCACGCCATCGTCCGAGTGTTCGACCAGCGTTGTACCGAGGAGGAGGGACGGCAGGCAGAGAAGTCGGTGGTCGAGTTCGAGCAGTACCTGACCCACCACTTTGCCCGCCGCCGCCAGCAGCCGGGCAACGAACTGATCGATGCCCTCATCGCCGCCCGCTTCGAGGGTGACCGCCTCAGCGACGAGGAGCTGATCGCCACCTCCATCCTGGTGCTCAACGCCGGGCACGAGGCCACGGTTCATGCCATCGGCAATGCCCTGCTCGCCCTGGCGCGGTGGCCCGAGCAATACGAGTTGTTGGGCCGGATGCCTGACGACGAGGCCACCGCTGCCGACGAGTTGCTGCGCTATGACTCTCCCCTGCAGATGTTCGAGCGCTGGGTGCTCGAGGATCTAGAAAGAAACGGGGTGGCGTTGCGCCGAGGCACCAAAGTTGGTCTGATCTTCGGATCGGCCAATCGGGATGAAGAGGTCTTCGAGAGTCCAGAGGCGCTTGACCTCACCCGGACCGACAATCCTCACGTCTCCTTCGGGGGTGGTGTCCACTACTGCGTTGGTGCCCCTCTGGCCCGGATCGAAGTCCAGGTGGCCCTGCTCGAGTTCGCAAGGGCAATGGAGAGCTTCGCTGTGGTCGGTGAGGTGGAGCGGTTGCCGTCGTTCGTGTTCCGGGGACTGAAGGAACTACCCCTCCGGATCAGCCCCCGGCGGTCGTCTCCGTAGTGTCGCTGGGGGTCGTGGTAGGCGTGGTCCCGTTGGTGTCGAGCGCGGGGAAACCCACCACCACGATCTCGGCGACGCCCAAGTCGTCGAAGGGGGTGGCGTCGCCTACCACCTCCGCCGGATAGTGGCTGAGGACGGTGATGGTCACGGTGGTCGTCCGGATAGCCGAAAACGCAAACTCCTGCTGTCCCGGCTCGTTCTGCAACTCGATCGACACCGGGATGGGGTTACCTTCCGCTTCGATGCGGAGGCTACGGGCCCGGTAGTTGAGGCGGAAGCGGTCCTCTTCGACGATGTTGGTCCAGAAGATCCGGGTTACCACCATCGGTTGAGACAAGACGAGGTGAATGGTGACCTGCTGTTCGTTGGCGGGTAGCTCAACCCAGTTGATCTGAAACTCGGTGTCGGTTTCCCCGTCGACGAGGTTGGAACAACCGAACGATCCCCCCAACCCGGGCGGGTCGCAGGTGGCGCTGATGATGCTCACCGGTCCCGGTTCCACGTCGCCGGTGGTGGTTTCTGTGGTGGAAGTGGCACTGGCATCGGTGGTGGTGGTTGAGGGGTCGTCGTCGCTGAAGAGGTTGATGAGAAGCGCTCCCAAGACCACTACTCCCAACAGGGCGGAGAGGGCAATAACGGCCCTGACCCCGGCGGTGGTCTGGACCGCAGGCCGGGGAGCGGCCGGAAGCGGGCCCTGACGAAGTCGAGCACCGCACTCTTCGCAGTGACGGTTACCGGGAGGGTTGGGGGCTCCACAGGACGGGCAGATGATGGGATCGCCGTTGCGGCCCGCAGTTGGCGGGGGGCGATCCTCCAAGTCGAACTCTTCGTATTCGTCTTCGTCGCGGGCGCGACCCGTGGTCAAGGGGTCGATCCAACTCCCGCAGGTGGGGCAGAACTCCTCGTCGACCACGGTGGCGCCGCAGTTTGTGCAAACGTGTCGTGCCATCGGGGCCGTTATTGTGCCACGACGATGACTTTTGCGGCGATCAGGACCGCCGAGCCGTGGTCGCTCCAATCGGTCACCGGGGCTCTCCTACTCGTGGCCCTAATTTCACTCTGGGTCTTCCGCCACTACCGCCGCTAGCCCGCGCCCCTTCGACTTTCTGCGCGTAGAAACCCGTCTCGGCGACGGAAAAAGTTGCACGGAAGCCGCACCGGCCTTCTTCCGTGTCAATTTTCCGGTCGTGGCGACGGAAAAATCCGCGCAGTCCATTTTCGTTCGCGTTTTCCGTCTTCCGTCTTCCGACTCACCACTCACCACTCACCACTCCCTTCACCCGTCTCCCCTCACGTCCCACGTCCCACGTCTCACGTCTCACGTCTCATGTCTCACGTCTTTCTGTCCCACCTCCTTCGTACATTCGTAGCCATGAGCTACTCCTGTCAGCATTGCGATTACCGCTCGGTCAAATGGATGGGGTTTTGCCCCCAGTGCCGGACCAACCAGCCGCTGACCGAGGCGCCACCTCCGGGACTGGCCCACCCCTCACAGCCGGTTCCCCTAACCGAAATCACCGACACCGAAGAAGCTCGGCGTTCCACCGGTCTGGCCGAATTCGACCGGCTGCTGGGAGGCGGCTTGGTGGAAGGTTCGGCCATTCTCCTCGGTGGCGAGCCGGGCATCGGCAAGTCCACCCTGCTCCTCCAGGTGGCCGCCTCCCTTACCGACCAAGACGGGATAGTGCTGATGGCCAGCGCCGAAGAGTCGAGCAGCCAAATCGCCTTGCGTGCTCGCCGCCTGCAGATCAAGAACGAAAACCTCTGGCTGCTGGCCGAGCCCGATGTCGATCGGATCATCGCCGCTGCTCGCAGCATTCGCCCCCATCTGCTGGTGGTCGACTCCATTCAGACCGTGACCGGAGACGGCGTTGAAGGCTCCGCCGGAGGGCCGGCCCAGATGCGTGAGGCAGTGGCGCGGTTGCTGAGGTATGCCAAAAGCGAAAGGGTGGCGGTGGTTCTCATCGGGCACGTGACCAAAGACGGCTCACTGGCCGGCCCCAAACTGGTCGAACACATGGTGGATGTGGTCCTCTCCTTCGAAGGCGATCCCGATCAGGGTCTCCGCGCCCTCCGCAGTCAGAAGAACCGCTTCGGCGCTGGTCACTTAGTGGCGATGTTTGACATGACTGGGGAGGGTCTGCGTGAGGTCACTGATCCCTCCCGGCTCTTCATGGGTGGGTGGCAACAAGAGGTCCCGGGCACTGTGGCTTTCCCGGCGGTGGACGGCCGGCGGGCCATCTTGGTCGAGGTCCAGGCGTTGGCAGTCCCCTCCACCCTGTCTCAACCCCGTCGCTCGGTGCGGGGGGTCGATCCCCTCCGGGTCAACCAGTTGCTGGCGGTGCTGCACCGCCGAGCGTCCCTTCCGGCGGGGGGTCTCGACATCTACCTCAACCTGGTCGGCGGATGGCGGATTGACGAGCCGGCCGCCGATCTGGCGATCGCCCTTTCTCTCGTCTCAGCCATTGCCGACCGGCCGCTCGGCTCGGTGGCCGCCTGGGGCGAGGTGGGCCTGACCGGCGAGGTGCGGGCGGTGCCCTTTCACCAGCGCCGCTTCGAAGAGGCACGTCGGTTAGGAGTCGAGAATCTGGTGGCGGCTCCCTCGGACGGCGATCTGTGGCCGGGAGTAAGCGATCTGGCCGCTGCGCTGCTCCGGGCGGGAATACCGTGATAGCCTCCGCTGGTCGTGCCCCCCGCCCAAGCCAGCCTGCTGGAAATGCTTGCCCGACTGGCCCCGGGCACTCCCCTCCGCCGTGGCTTGGAGCGCATCATCCAGCAAGGGAGCGGCGCCCTCATCGTCCTCGGCGATAGCCCCGCCGTCACTTCCATCAGTTCCGGTGGCTTCCGCCTCGAGGCCACCACCTTCAGCGCTCCCCGCCTCGCCGAGCTAGCCAAGATGGACGGGGGGATCGTGCTGGACGACGACTGGGATCACATCCTCGCCGCCAACGTTCACTTCCTTCCCGACGCCTCCCTTCCCACGGAGGAGACCGGAGCCCGTCATCGCACGGCCGAACGGCTGGCATTGCAGACGGGAAAACCCGTGGTGGCGGTGAGTGAGGGCCGTCACCTGGCCACCCTCTTTCACGACGGGCAGAAGGTCGAACTGGCCCGACCCAACGTGCTCACTGCTCGGGCCAATCAGGACCTGCAGACCCTGGAACGCCTTCGCCGCCGCCTCGACGCCGCCGATGAGCGATTGACGTTGTTGGAAGTGGCGGGGCTGGCCAACTACCGGGCCGTGGTGAGCCTGCTTCAGCAAGGAGAACTGGTCAGGCGGATCGGGCGGCAGATCGAACACCAGACGGTGTCACTGGGAGGTGAAGCACGTCTGATCCGAGTGCAGCTCACCGAGTTGATGCGTGGTGTGGAATACCTCCTCTCCACCACCCTGGCCGACTATCTCGGTTCCCGTCAGGACCGGCTCATCTCCGACACGCTGGAAGCCCTCACCACCTTGGACGATCAGGATCTCGACGATCTCGGCGTCGTGGGCAAGGCCTTGGGTTTCCCGGATCTGGACGACTCCGCTGAACCCAGAGGGGTTCGGCTGCTGGCCAAAGTGGGCCGGATCCCGGAGGCGGTGCGGGAGGAGTTGTGGCGGCACTTCGCATCGATCGAAGCCCTGCTGGCGGCTTCGGCCCGAGAACTCGAAGAGGTGGAGGGGATCGGAACGGCCCGAGCCGCGTTGATCAGACGCCACTTCGACCGGCTACGGGCGGCGGCTTCGGCCTGGGAGCCTGAATCCGACTGACGGGTACACTGGCCGATCCTCAATGGCCCAGAAAGCTACCCCTGCCAAGAAAGCCACCGCTAAGAAGGCCGCGACTCCTGCCGTGAAGTCCAGCGCCAGGAAGGCCGCGGCCCAAAAGGCACCGGCCAAGGCGCCTGCCAAAAAGGCGACGGCAATCAAAAAGGCGGCCCCCGCCAAGAAGGCGGCGCCGGCCAAGAAGGCGACGACGGCGAAGAAATCAGCGGCGGCTAAAAAGGCAACGCCGGCCAAGAAAGCACCCGGAGCCAAGAAGGCAGCGGCCAAGAAGGCACCGGCCCCAAAAGCTGTTCAGTCCCCACCCGCACCCGCCAAACCACCGGTCAAAAAGGCTGCTCCTCGTGCCGCAGCCATCACCCGGGAGAGCCCGCCCCTCCCCGTCCACGAACCTGCACCCCCGCCACCTTCCAAGAAATCCTCCAAATACACGGTGGGGGACAAAGTGGTCCATCCTCAGCACGGGGCCGCCACCATCGCCAAGAAGACGCGGCGGGAGGTCGACGGCCAGATGCGGGATTACTACGTACTTGACATTGCTACCGAATCCCTCACCGTGATGGTCCCCATCGACAAGATCGACGGCGTGGTGAGGTCGGTCATTTCCAAGACCCAGTCCCGCAACGTCCTCTCCTCCCTCAAGGAGGAACCGCAAGAGGCAGGTGCCAACTGGAGCCGTTGGTACAAGGTCCTCACCGAAAAGATGTACTCCGGGGACATCAATCAGGTGGCCGAGGTGGTGCGCGACCTCACCCATGCCCAACAGACCAAAGGAATTTCACCGGCGCTGAAACGGATGCTGTCCAAGGCCCGCATGACCCTCATCAGCGAACTTTCTTTCAGTCTCGAGGTCGACGAGGAGGAAGCCACCCGCCGCCTGGACAAAGCCCTGCCCAAGATCGAAGAACCCGTATTGCCCCCACTATGAACTCAATCCAGGTGGGCTTGGGACTTGATGCCCACCGGTTCGGGGGTGTGCCCCCGATCATCCTTGGAGGAGTGGTGGTGGACAAGGAGCGGGGTCTGCTCGCTACCTCCGACGGCGATGTCGCCGCCCACGCCCTCGCCGACGCCCTTTTAGGGGCGGCGAAGCTGGGAGACCTCGGCGACCACTTCCCTTCCTCCGATCCACAATGGGAAGGTGCCGCCAGCATGGTGATGCTGCAGGACGTGGTGAGGATGGTGGAAGCCAGCGGGGGTCAAGTGGCCAGTGCCGATCTCACCATTGTGGCCGAGGATCTGCGCATAGCTCCCCATCGCTCAGCCATCGCCGCTGCTCTCTCCAAAGTGGTGGGGGCCGAGGTGTCGGTAAAAGCCACCTCCACCGATGGTCTCGGGTTCCTCGGCCGGGGAGAGGGCCTGGCGGCCCTGGCAGTGGCGGTAATTACTATCTGAGCAGCCTCATGCAGGTCTACTCCACGCCCCACCGAGCTGTAGTCGACTTCGTCCCTCGACACCCAGACGCGGTGTCGATGTATGTCTGTGGTGCGACTGTGCAGTCGGAGCCACACCTCGGCCACGGTCGTTACGCGGTGGTCTTCGACATGGTCCGCCGCTATCTCCGCTGGCGGGGATACGCAGTCACCTACGTGCGGAACATCACCGACATCGACGACAAGATTATCGCCGCCGCCGCTGAGGCGGGGGAGCCGGTCACTGCCCGCGCCGAACGGATGACCGCCATGTTCGCCGAGGCCTACGAGCGGCTGGGGGTGGAGGCTCCTGACATCGAGCCCAAGGCCACCGAACACGTCGAGTCGATGCTCGATTTGATCCAGCGTCTCATCGATCGGGGCCTCGCCTACCCAGCCCCCAACGGGGACGTGTATTACGCAGTCAGGGCATATGAACCGTACGGAAGGCTTTCCGGTCGCCGGATCGACGAACTGAGGGCAGGGGCGAGGGTCGAGGTGTCGGAGATGAAACACGATCCGCTCGACTTTGCCCTGTGGAAGGCCGCCAAACCGGGGGAGCCCTCGTGGGACTCACCGTGGGGACCGGGCCGTCCCGGCTGGCACATCGAATGTTCGGCCATGGCCAGCCAGTACCTCGGATCCGGCTTCGACATCCACGGCGGGGGAACCGATCTCATCTTTCCCCACCACGAGAACGAGATCGCTCAGTCTGAGGGTGCCAGCGGGGAGACTTTTGCCCGCTACTGGCTACACAACGGTCTCGTCAACCTCGGCGGGGAGAAGATGTCCAAGTCGACCGGCCTCCTAGTCGATCTCACCGAAGCCATCGACCGCTACGGGGGGATGACGTTGCGGCTCTTCTATCTTCTGGCGCATTACCGCTCCCCGATCGCGTACAGCGAGGAGTTGCTGACCGCCGCCGGCACCGCCTATCAACGTCTCTACCGATTCGCCCAGCGAACCCAGGACCTCGCCGCCGCCCCCGATCCGGGACTAATGGAGCGGTTTGTTACGGCCATGGATGACGACTTCTCCACTCCCGTGGCCCTGGCCGCCCTCTTCGACGGGGTAGCGGAGGGCAATCGCCTCCTCGACCAAGGAGAGGACGCGGCGGCTCAGGCAGCCGCAGTGAGGGAGATGAGCGTGGTGTTGGGGATTCGTACCGACGTCCAGACCCTCGATGGGCTGAGCGGACCCTTGCAGGACCTAGCCGCATCCTTCGGTTTGGCGCTGGGGAGCCCCGAGGAGATGATCGACGGTCTGCTGCACGCCCGCCAAGAAGCTCGAGCCAATGGTGATTACCCCCGCTCCGACCGGATTCGCCAAACCCTGGCCGAGCTGGGGCTGATGGTCGAAGACACTGCCGATGGTTCCCGCTGGATTCGGCGATAGGGTCGAAGGTCTCAATGCGGTGCGGGCGGCGGCGGCCGCCGGCCGGGTGCTGGAACTGTGGATCGAAAGCCACCGCCTTCGCGGGGCGGCCGACATCGCCGAGAAGGTGGAGGGTGGAGGGGGCACAGTGCACGTGGTCGAATCGGTCGCGGGCCGGGCCGACACTGAGGCCCCTCAAGGGGTGGTGGCGCGCTGCCGGCTCCTGCCGCTAATTCCCCTCGATGGTGTCTCTTCTGGTCCCGCTCCAGCCCTGATGGTGCTGGATCACATCACCGACCCTCACAATCTGGGAGCGATCGCACGCTCGGTGCAGGCAGCCGGATTTACCGGCCTGGTGGTCCCCGCCCGGCGGGCCGCCCCGCTTTCGGCCGCGGCTTTCAAAGCCGCCGCCGGTGCCCTGGAGCGGCTCCCGGTAGTGATGGTGAACTCGATTGCCGATGCTCTCAGCCGGCTGCAACGTATCGGCATCTGGAGCGTAGGACTCGACACCCGAGGAGAAGCGGACCTCTTCGGACTGGCCCTTCTCACCGAGCCGGTGGCAATTGTGGTTGGCAGTGAAGGCGCCGGGCTTTCGCCACTGGTGCGACAACGGCTCGAGGTAACCGCCCAGATCCCCCTGGCAGGAGAGGTGGAGAGCCTCAACGTATCGGTTGCCGCGGCCCTCGCCGCCTTCGAGGTTCAGCGGGTACGAGCGCCGAGCACACCGGCTCGAGACGTGACCTGATAGCTGTCAGCTTTCAGCTATCAGCAAATTAGCTTTCAGCTTTCAGCTATGAGCTATCAGCCAGCAACCACATTCGCGTTTCCCGTCTTCCGTCTTCCGTCTTCCGTCTTCCGTCTTCCGTCTTCCGTCTCGAGAGAGGCAGCTGCCTCCTAAAATGGAAAACCCGCTGGCGTAGCTCAGTTGGTAGAGCACCCGCCTTGTAAGCGGGAGAGCGTGGGTTCGATTCCCTCCGCCAGCTCCATGCCTTCTGCCTGCAGGCCAGGCAATCCAACGCCCCGGCCTGATCCCAAATCCCCGGGGTAGAACTGCCCGGGGAATACCCT
>DATEDX010000243.1:0-2789 GCA_035281425.1 Acidimicrobiia bacterium | reverse complement strand
CCAATTCGGACGGACTGGGCTCATAAACGAGATGAGCAACCGTCTCATCGGCGAGTTCGCCAATTGCCTCGAAGCCAAACTTTCCGCTCCCACGGAGGCGGCGGCCGAAGCCATCGCAGCCGGTGAGGTGCGAGGCTTTACGCTCTTCTTCCAGAGCCTTTGGGCCTGGCTGAAGCGGCTATTCCGGAGCGGGTGAGCCGCCCCTCGGCCGAGCGGCGCGGACCTTCGGCCGCCCGGTTGGCCGTCGTGGTCCTGCTCCTGGCGGCGTGCGGGGAGCCCGGAGTTCCCTCCGAGAGGTCGGCAACGGTCGAGATGTTCGACAACCGCTTCGAGGCCCCCGAAGTCCACATTCCGGTGGGCGGATCGGTCACCTTTGTGGGGGCGGGGCGAAACCCCCACAACGCGGTAGCGGCGGATGGCTCTTGGAGCACCGAGGACACCTTCGGCTCGCTGGAGCAAAGGAGGGGTGACGCCGCCTCACTCAGCTTCGGTCGTCCCGGTAGATACGACTTCTTCTGCACTTTCCACGGCACACCGGAGGGCCAGGGGATGGTGGGGAGACTGGTGGTGGGCGACCCCGAGGCAAGTCCGGCGGCGCAGGGAGTCGCCGACTCTTCGGCGCCCGACCAATGGAGCGGCCACACCTTGAGAGTTCCTGAGGACCACCCCAGCATCCAAGCGGCGGTCGATGCCGCTGCTCCTGGTGACCTGGTGTTGATCGGCGCCGGAACCTATCGGGAAGCGGTGGAGGTCACCACTGCTGGTCTGGTCCTCCGCGGAGTGGACCGCAACGAGGTGGTGATCGACGCCGGCTACCAGGCCGAAAACGTCATCGATATCTACGCCGACGGGGTAGCGGTGGAGAACCTCACCGTCATCAACGGATCGGCCAACGGCGTGTACTGGTCAGGGGTGCGAGGCTTCCGAGCTTCCTATGTGACGGCGGTGGACAACGGCGACTACGGGATCTACGCCTTCGACTCCTCCGACGGGCTCTTTGAGCACTCCTACGCCTCCGGCTCCCCCGACTCCGGTTTCTACATCGGGCAATGCGACCCCTGCGAGGCGGTCATCGATGGGGTGGTTGCCGAGTGGAACGGGCTGGGATATTCGGGAACCAACGCCTCCGGCGACCTCTACATCGTCAATTCGGTCTGGCGGCACAACACGGCGGGCATCGTCCCCAATACGCTCGACTCGGAGCTGCTGCCTCCTTTCCACGATGTGGTCATTGCCGGCAATCTGGTCCACGACAACAACAACCGCCAGGCGCCCATGAAGGACGCCCAATGGTCGGCGTTGGGGAACGGCATTCTGCTGGCGGGGGGAAACTCGTCGCTGGTGGTGAAGAATCGGGTGCTCAATCAGGAGGTCAACGGCATCGCCGTCGTCCCCAACCTCGATCGCAATTTCTGGACCAGCTCGGGTAACCGCATCGAAGGAAACGTGGTGATGGGCTCGGGCCGGGCCGACCTGGCTTTGGCTGGGCCCAGCGGACCAGGCAACTGCTTTGCCGGCAACGAGGCTGCGACGTCTCTGCCGGTGGGGTTGGAGACCTTTGCCCCCTGTGAAGGATGGCGCCTGCCACTGTTATACGAGCTGAGTGGATCAACCGAACAGCTGGGCAGAGTGGTCGAGAACGGACTTGGTTTGCGCCCGAACAATCCGGTCGGCTCAGCTCCCAAGCCCGGAGACCAGCCCGTTCTGCCCGGCGGTGTCGACGCCCCGGACCAGCCGGCGGTCGAGGTGTTCGCCAACCACCCCGTAAATCTCGAGCAGATTGCGGCGCCTGATGCGCCCACCGGCATCACCGTTTCCGGATCGAAAGGACTCACCGTGTTTGGAGTGCTGATGACCTCGGCCACCTCGGTCTTCTTCGGCCTCTACGCCTACTTGCTTCCCTTCGTGCTCATCGCCGCTTGGGTCACGGTGGCACTCTGGGACCTATTCCGCGCGGAGCGTACGAGAAGAGCGGTGCTCGGGTGGACGGCGGCGATCCTCCTCATCCCCTTCCTGGGGGTGCTGGCGTATTACATCTTCGGGCAGTCCCAGATGCCTTCCTGGCAGCGGCTGACCCTGGTGGCCCGCGGTCTTGGCGCTTACCTGGTGATCCTGGCGATTGGAGCAGTACTCGGGGGAGTGGTGTGAGGAGGGGAGGCCGAGCTCGGCGCTCCTCTCCGTAGCCCGAACGTACGCTCCCACCGCGGGAGTTGAAGTCCGAAGGCGCCGGTTGTCCATAGCAAGGGTTACCTGCCAGACCGGGTTGTCGGGAGCCGGACTAACGGGATCCGACGAGATAGCAACCAAGAACGGGCTGGTCTCCCGGATGGCGAGCTGGAGAAGACGGGAGTTGGTCCCGTTTCGGATTCTTGCCCCGCCCCCAACACTTTCGGCGTGCTGGCCCCAGATACACGGCTGGTACACCGAAGAACGCTGGGAGCGGTGCTGACCGGCCAAAGTTGAGCTGGCCACGGAAGCGAGGAGGGCCCAAAGATCGATGGCTGGGCCGGACAGGGAAGAGGGTCGGTCGAGAAGCGGGAAAACTCCTCGAAACGAATCTCTAGAAATCTGTCGGTGGTGCCTCTCATAATGGGGGGTACAGATGTTCGATAGGAACCGGGAATGAGCCACACACTCGATACTCTCACGTCAGCTCTCGAAGCATGGCGAACCGAGGACTTGGATTCCCGGGACGCCGAATCGCTGGCCGACGACTTGGTCGAGTTGGAGCTGATCAGCGGCCAATTGGAGTTGGAGCGAGCCCGACGGGTGGCGGCGTTCGAAGCCAA
>DATEDX010000242.1:0-2282 GCA_035281425.1 Acidimicrobiia bacterium | reverse complement strand
GGCGCACTTGACGACTGCGGCCCGGGCCAGTGGCGATCCCCTCCAACTCCAGCAGGCATTGGATGCCTTTGCCGATCTCCTTACCGCCGATCCGCTCAACGCCCAGCATCACCTCGCCTACGGCAACGCCCTGGTGCTGGCTCGTGACTTCTCCCGGGCCGAGCAGGAGTGGCAACGAGCAGCTGAGCTCGCACCCACGTCGGCGGTGCCGGATATGAACCTGGCTCGCTTGTACCTGGAGCTTGGTCGCCCCGCTGATGCTGTTACCGCCTACCGGCGGGCCGTAGCTATCGATCCCGACGCCCCTGGCTTAGACGAGTTGGCGGAACTGTTGGAGGAGGCCGGCCTCCCCAGGATGTTTCCGTGAACCAAATCAGCCCCCTAGGAGTGTTTCTCCAGTGAGTGATCTGCGTGAGGGCCATGCGACCACCTCCGAAATCCCCCTGGTGGTGCCGGCTGTAGACGATTTCGCCAGCTTCTACCGGCATAGCTACCCGCAGGTGGCACGGGCTCTCGGCATCACCCTCGGTGACTGGGACCTCGGTGCCGAAGCCGCCGACGAGGCCATGGCCCGTTGTTATGCCCACTGGCGAACCGTCCGCACCTATGAGAATCCACCGGGCTGGGTCTACCGGGTCGGGCTCAACTGGGCCCGGTCGACCCACCGGCGGCGCCAGCGCCGCTATCCCTACGCCGACCGGCTCGACGTCGAACAGCCTCCCGTGGCCGATCCTCAGATCCAGCGGGCCCTGGAGAAGCTCGATGTTCGATTGCGGGCGGTGATCGTTTGCCGTTTCTATCTCGATCTCTCCACCCAGGCCACCGCCGAAGCGCTGGGGATCCGTCTCGGCACAGTGAAAAGCCGGGTGAGCCGGGGTCTCGAGCGATTGGAAGCTTTGCTCGCCCATTTCAGGCAGGAATAAACCATGAACCTCGAAGCCCGCTTACGACATCATATGGAAGACATCGATCACGTTCCGGTCCCCGCCGGCCGGGGAGCCAAGGCAGCTATGGCAAAGGGAGGGAAGATGAAGCGGCGCACTCAGATCGCGGGAGCCGTGGCCGGATTGGGCACCGTGGCGGTGATCTGGTTGGCGGCCACCTCGCTTCCCGAGCTCAGCCAGGAATTGACCCCGGTGTCAACTACGCCTGAAGAGCTTGCCCGTCGACCGGTGGCGGCGGTGGCCTCCGACATCACCTGGACCTCGGGAGAGGGCACCCTCGGCGGCTTCGGACCCCGGGTGGGGGTGTGGGCCGAGGAGGGTGCTTTCTACGTGCTCTCGACCGCTCCCGGACTGCGGGAAATCCCGGGAGGGGTGCCGCCTCCCCTTTCGATCTACCAGTCGCAGGATGGGTTCGAATGGTCCTCCATCCCGCTGGCGGGATTGGGGGAGGACCTCTGGGCCCGTGAGCTGGCCCATGCCAACTCCCTGCTCTACATCCTGGGCACGGCTCCGGCGGCCGCCGACCCAACCGGGGTGGGAATGCGGGTGGGGGTGTCGGCGGATGGGGGCGGCACTTGGGACACCCAGGACCTTCCTATCGAGGTCGAGCCTCCCGCCCAAGCACTGGGCGGTTCCGGCCAGACGGTTCAACTGGCGGCCGGACCCGCGGGGGCGCTGGCGGCGGTGAGCACTTCGTTCTTCGTGGACTATTCCGTGCTGGTCCCGCCTGAGGTCCTTACTCCCTCCTCTTTTGTCGCCCGGACTCCAGAAGGGCTTGCCGTTTTTGACTATTCCCACATGGAGTCCTTGGAGCGAGCCTGTGCCTCCGGTAATCAGGGAGCCTGCACTCAACTGGCCAACACGGCCTGGGAGCCGAACTTGCGCTGGAGCGGCACCTGGGAGGAGTTGGGAGGGGAACCCGCCCCCGACGCCTTCATCGAGGTGTATCACGCTCCACCCGGGGGGCCATTCACCGAGGTAGAGACTCCGTTCAACACCGGCTATTCGCTGGCCGACCTCGCCGCCGGAGCGGACGCCTTTTACGCCGTTGGTCAGATTGGAGGTGAGCGCTTCGACCGGGCCGCCGGAGTGGAAGTGTGGCGTTCGGTGGATGGGATCAACTGGGAGGAGAGAGGGGGAATTCCGGCGGTCGACCGGGTAGTGGCGATGGGCGCCGTGGGTAGCGAGACAGTGCTGGTAGGGGTGCGTGACAATCCGGGGCAGGTGGTGGTCGCCTCCACGACCAACGGAACCGAGTGGGAGGTCATCGACCTGGCGGGTCTGCTGCCTGCGGCAGCTCAAGGTGGTGGGCAGTGGGTCAACGCGGCAGCAATGGGC
>DATEDX010000241.1:0-3832 GCA_035281425.1 Acidimicrobiia bacterium | reverse complement strand
CGCAGGAGCTGTAGCCGGTGCCGGCTCGGGGGCGGCGGGTGCCGGAGCTGGCTGAGGAGCCGGAGGCGCAGCCGGCTCGGGTGGCGGGGTCGTGGCTGGTTGGGCGGGCGGAGGTGTCTCGCCCGGCTGAGCTGCGGGCGCCTGTTGGGTAGCCCCACCCTCACCAGCCTCGCCGATTACTGCCAACGGGGTGCCGACCGAGACGGTTTCGCCTTCCCCCACCAGCAGTTCGAGCACGACCCCTTGAGCGGGCGAGGGGATTTCGGTGTCAACCTTGTCGGTCGAGATTTCGACCAGCACCTCGTCTGATTGAATCTGTTCGCCAACCTTTTTCGCCCAGCGCAGAATCGTCCCCTCGGTGACCGTCTCTCCGAGTTGGGGCATGGTGACTGTCGTGGCCATCGATCTTCTCCTCAGTGCAGGCTGCGACCGGAAGCCGACAGCAGCGATTCTCCTACCGCTTCCGAAAGGCTGGGGTGGGCGTGGATGAAGCTCGCCGCCTCCGAGGGGTACGCCTCCCATCCCACGGAGTACATCAACTCGTGAATCAACTCCCCGGCCGCCGGGCCCACCACCGAGGCCCCGACGATCGGCCCCCCCTTCTGGCTGATGATCTTCACCGTCCCCCGGTTTTGTCCGATGATGATCGCCCTTCCCACTCCCCCAAAGCCGTGAGTGTGCACCTCGACCTCCCCGATCTTGTCTCGAGCTTGCGCTTCGGTGAGACCAACTTCGGCAAACTCGGGATGGGTATAGGTGACACGAGGGATGGCTTGATAGTCAACCGGAGCCGACTGGCCAGTGGCGAGGTGGGTCACGGCGGCAATCGCTTCGGCGAAGCCGACATGGGCGAGTTGGGCAGTGCCGGCGACTACGTCCCCAACCGCATAGACGCCAGCGGCCCCGGTTTCCATCGTTTCCAGGTTGGCTTTGATGAACCCCCGATCCATCTCGAGCCCATCGACGGTATCGAACCCTACGTTTTCGGTCCGGGGTCCACGGCCGACCGCCATCAGGACCACGTCGGCTTCCACTGATTCGCCACCGAACGGAACCACCACCGAGCTAGGCCCGATCCGGGGAGCGTCCACCGTTGCTCCGAGATGAAACTTGGTCCCCTTGCGAACCATCTCCTTTTCCAACAACTTGGCCGACTCCGTGTCGCTCCCGGGGATGATCTGATCGAACATTTCGATGACATGCACCTCGGTGCCGAACTCGGCAAGTAGCGAGGCAAACTCACACCCGATCACCCCTCCCCCGATGATGGTCACCCGCCGCGGCCGCTCAGGCCAGTCGAGAGCGTGATCGGAGGTAACGATCCTTTGCCCATCGATCTCATAACCAGGGAGGGTGCGTGCGTAAGAACCGGTGGCGAGTACCACCTTTTCCCCCTCAAGACGCTGCTCCCCCTGGTCGGTTTCGACCACCACGGTGCGGGCTCCGTCCATCCGGCCCCGGCCGATCACCACGTCGACCTTCCGCTTTTTGAGCAGGCCGCCGAGACCGCGGACGAGGGCTTCGACGGTTTGGTTCTTGCGGGCGAGAGCCGCCGCCCAGTCCACTTGCGGCTCCGAGGCAATCACCCCGAAGTCGGAGGCCTTGGCAACGGTGCTGTAGACCTCGGCGATCTGGAGCCATTGCTTGGCGGGGATGCAGCCCCGGATGAGGCAGGTCCCGCCGGGACGCTCATCGGAAACCAAAGCGACCGACAGACCGAAATTGTGGGCGTAGAGGGCGGCTGCATAACCACCGGGACCTCCACCAAGGATCACCAGGTCATGCAATGGAGAGCCTCCTCTTGGCCGAGCACATCGAGCGCCGAGCCTAGTGGGGCACCCCGAAAGCTACGCTCGAGCAATGCCAACCCGCTGGCTGCTGATCGCAGCTGCCGTCACCGCGGCACTGATCGTGGTCGCAGGACTGGCATGGTTTCTTTGGTTTCTGTGATTGCGGGTTGAACCCAAGCTCCACTTGCTTGGGTGGCGAGGTCAGCGAAATTGGTGCGTTCCAATATGGCCCGAGTGACCTCGCGCACCTCGGCCCACGTTCTCTTCAGCGAGCACCCTGGGTCCATGGGGCAGAACTCGGGCTCGGAACGAGTCGCGCAAGCGATGGGAGCGAGAGGACCTTGGAAGAGGCGCACGACTCTTTCTAGAGAGATGTCAGCAGGAGGATGGTTGAGCTTGTATCCGCCGGCTGGACCTCGCACGGAGCGGACTAGACCCGCCCCTCGCAGCTGCGCCATGATCTGCTCGAGGAACGACGGGGGTATATGGGTTCGGGCCGCGATCTCATGCGACTTGAGCGATTCGCCGTCAGCGATGGCAAGCGCCAGGACTGCTCGGGTCGCGTAATCGGTTTTGCGGCTGATCCACATTTCTTACTTGTTTAGTAGACATTATCGACATTGACTCCGACAGACAAGAGGGTTAGCTTCTCGCGCTCGAATCAAGGGGAGTGCTGGAAGATGTCCGACCATTTGAACGCGCCGCATGGGGGTTCCCTGGTGGATCTCATGGCGGTGGCGGATCGCAAATCCGAGCTGCGAGAGCTCTCCCGGGACTGGCCCTCCTGGGACCTAACCGCTCGTCAACTGTGCGACCTCGAGTTGCTCATCACCGGCGGCTTCTCACCCCTTGCGGGATTCATGGCCAGAGACGACTACGAGCAGGTTTGCGCAGATATGCGGCTTCAGGATGGGACGCTCTGGTCGATGCCGATCACCCTCGACGTCACCGAGGAGGCGGCTAGCGGTCTTTCTTTTGGTGACCACCTCACCCTCCGCGATCCCGAGGGCGTGATGCTGGCGACGCTGCGAGTCGAGGATCTCTGGCGACCCGATCGCGGCTCTGAGGCCGAGCAGGTGTTCGGAACTGCCAGCCCCGAGCATCCCGGGGTGGCATACCTCCTGAACCAGTCGAATGCGGTCTACGTCGGGGGTCGGTTGGAAGGGGTCGAGCTCCCCACTCACTACGACTTTCGTCAGCTTCGCAAGACCCCAGCCGCCCTGCGGGAAGAATTCGCCAGCAGAGGCTGGACGAAGGTGGTGGCCTTCCAGACCCGCAACCCCATGCACCGTGCCCATGTCGAATTGACCATGCGAGCGGCCAGCGAGGTGGGAGCCAACCTCCTCATCCATCCCTCGGTGGGGATGACAAAGCCCGGCGATGTCGACCACTACACCCGGGTCCGTTGCTACCAGGCCGTTCTGGATCGTTATCCGGCCAACACCGCCGCCCTGGCGTTGCTGCCCTTGGCGATGCGGATGGGTGGACCGCGTGAAGCGGTCTGGCACGCCATCATCAGAAAGAACCACGGCTGCACTCATCTGGTGGTGGGCCGTGATCACGCTGGTCCCGGCTCGGACTCCTCCGGCAAACCGTTTTACGGCCCCTACGACGCCCAGGAGCTCCTCTCCAAGCACGAAGCGGAGCTGGGGATGTCGATGGTCGACTTCCGGATGATGGTCTATGCCCCCGAACTCGACACCTACTTCCCCGAAGACGAAATCCCCGACGGAGTGAAGACCGTCAACATTTCCGGGACCGAATTGAGAGATCGCCTCGCCACCGGCCGGGAGATTCCTGCCTGGTTCAGCTATCCCGAAGTCGTCACCGAGCTCCGACGTACCCACCCGCCGCGGGCACAGCAGGGATTCACGGTCTTCTTCACGGGCCTTTCGGGCTCGGGCAAGTCGACCATCGCCAACGCCCTCCTCGTCAAGCTCTTGGAGATGGGGGGCCGTCCCGTGACCATGCTCGACGGCGATCTGGTGCGAAAGAACCTCTCTTCCGAACTGGGGTTCTCGAAAGAGCACCGCGACCTCAAC
>DATEDX010000240.1:0-3653 GCA_035281425.1 Acidimicrobiia bacterium | reverse complement strand
GCTCAGCTGTTGAGCACCACCACCGGGCAGGGACAACCGGAGAGGATCCGCTCCACCCGAGGACCGAGGAACAGGCGGGAAGATCCCACCCTCACCGAAGTGCCCAACACCACCAGGTCGGCTTGCACCCGGCGAGCAGTGGCGAGGATGGCTTCTTCCGGTTCGGGGCCCATTCGCACCTCCACCTCGGTGGCGACGCCGAAGGATTCACCCAGGGCCCGGAGATCGCTGGCGATCTGCTGGCCGATCTCGAGGCGGGCGGCGGGATCGGTTGACCCCAGCACTTCCCTCACCGCACTGGTCTCGAGCGGTACTACATGCACGACCGTCACCAGGGCGGTGTCATCGGCCACCGTAAACGCCAACTCGGCCGCCCGGCGGCTGGCGACGGTGCCGTCGGTCGGAACCACCAACCTTCGGGGCCGCCAGGCCGAGTCGCTGTGGTCTCCTCGTACCACCAGGGAAGGAATGGGTGCCAGCCGGACGATCTCATCAACCACCCCACCGAATAGGTTCTCCACCGTCGAAGCTGCCTCACTGGCACCGAGTACGACGAGGTCGTAGTCACGTTCGGCCTCGGCCAGCACGGCGGCCGCGGGACTGCGAGCCTCAACGATCCGGCGAGTCACCTCGGTGTCGCTGCCGAACAACGGCGCCAGTGACTCCTGAAATTCGGCGATCGAGGCCCGTTCGCCTCGACCAGCCACGGAGAGAAGAGTCACCGCCAGCTTCCGGTTTTTGGCCAGGCGGCTAAGGATGCTGGCTTCGACGTGCTGGGCACCCCCCCGCACCTCGCTTCGGGGTCGGACCGGGACCAGCACCCGGCGGATACTGCCGGTCAGAGACCCCTCGGCCAGGTCCTCGCGCTGCATCCGGGCGATTTCGTCTGGGTCGAGCTCGATCCGGGGAAGCACCACTCTGAGGGCGAATGGTGCAATGAGTGAGGTCACCACCGCCATCACCACCACCATCGAAAAGACTTCCTGAGAGAGGATTCCAAGAGAGAGGCCGATGGAGGCGATGATGATCTCGACCGCGCCGCGGGCGTTGAGTCCGGCACCATAGGCGAGCGCCGTCCAGTGTCCCTGCCGGCTGAGGAAGCGGGCCCCTAGGTAGGCCCCTACCACCTTGCCGAAGGTAGCCACCGCGATTACCAACCCGGTGATCCGTAGCAGTCGGGGCTCGGCCAGACTGGATATGTCCACCTTGAGTCCGGCCACGGCGAAGAAGATGGGGGCGAAGATGGCCATGGCGATCGACTCCAACTTGTGGGCGACGTCGGTGGGCAACCTGCGCAGCTGACCGAAAAGGATGCCAATGGCGAACGCACCGAGTACAGGTTCAAGCCTCAGCCACTGAGTGAATGCCGCCCAGGTGAAGGCCAGCACCACCACCAGAGTGAGTAGCCGGTCGCGACTACGAACTCGGTCCTGGACGAAGGCGAGGCTCCGGGAAACCACCACCCGGCCGACGAAGGCAGTCACACCGACAAAGACCAGCACCGTGGAAATGGACCGTGCTACCTGACCGATCGCCAGGCCTCCCGCACCGGCGAGGGCGGCGACAATGCCGAGCAGAGTCCACCCCGTGATGTCGTCGATCATCCCCGCGGCCAACATGGTTTGCCCCAGGTCCCGGCGCAGGACGCGAAGATCCATCAATATCTTGGCCAGGACCGGTATGGCGGATATGGAGAGGGCGGTGGCGAGAAATAGGGCGAAGACCACTCGCTGGCCTGGATCGGCGATCAGATCCTCAGGGAACAGCCATCCGAGCAGTAGGCCGCTGGCAAAAGGCAAGGCCAATCCTCCCACCGCGACGCCCATGGCCGTCCGTGCCTTCCGGCGGATCAGCGTCAGGTCGGTCTCGAGCCCGGTGATGACCAGAAGCAGCATCACCCCAATCAACGCGACCATCTCCACCAGGTATCCCTGGACCGGGGTTTGGGGAACCACCCAGCGGGAGAGGGCGGGGGCGATCACCCCCAGCACCGAAGGCCCTAACAGCACCCCGGCCAAGATCTCGCCCACTACCGCCGGCTGCCGGAGCCTGGTGGCCACCTCCCCGAGCAGGCGCGCCAGGAGTAACAGCGCAGCCAGGCTGACCAGGACCTGCAGCACGTCGTTGTGAGGGGCCGCCATGAACGGCTCGCTCAAGTAGGTCTCTCCTTCCTCGGCGCCTACGGGGTTAGCTGGCGGGCTCGGTCGGGAAGGTTGCCCTACCCAACGGCTTCGGCCGTCGGGATTCGCCCCTCACGTTGGGTCCCCCGCCCCGCCCAGCGGCGGGCGAGTTCGGCGTGCCGGCAAGGTTAACTGCCGTTCTCAAACGCGGTGCGGTGGGCCAGCGTCAGACTTTCCAGGCGTTGAAAGACCACTTCGGCCCCTCGCAGGTATCGCTGCGGATCGAAAAGGCCGGATAATGCGCCTGCGGGCAACCTCACCCGGGAGTCCGCCGCCAATAGGTCCTGCAGAGGACTGTTCTCCTCCCAGGCGCGGATGGCGTTCTCCTGGACGATCCGGTAGGCCTCGTCACGCCCCATCCCCTCTTCGACCAGAGCGAGCAGTACCGCTTGGCTGAACACCAAACCCTGAGTGGCCTCCAGATTGGAGCGCATGCGCTGGGTGTTGACGACCATCCCCGATGTGAGCCCTTCCAGCTTGACAAGCATGTAATGGAGGATGAGGCAGGCATCGGGGAGGGCGATTCGCTCCGCTGCCGAGTGGCTGATGTCACGTTCGTGCCATAAGGCCACGTTCTCCAGACCGACCTGGGCGTATCCCCGCAGGACCCGGGCCAGACCCGTGATCCGTTCGGCCAGGATCGGGTTGCGTTTGTGGGGCATCGCCGAAGATCCCTTCTGCCCGGCGGCAAATGGCTCTCGGACCTCGCTGACCTCACTTCTCTGCAGATGGCGGATCTCGGTGGCGAAACGCTCCAGGCTCGCCCCCACCAACGCCAGGGTCGAAAGGAACGCAGCATGCCGGTCCCGAGGCACCACCTGGGTGGAGGCGGGCTCAGCCCGCAACCCGAGCTGCGAGCAGACGAACTCCTCGATGTCGGCCGGAGAGTGGGCATAGGTGCCCACTGCACCGGAGATCTTGCCTACTGCGATGTCCTGACGAGCGTCGATCAACCGCTGATGGGCCCGGGCGAGCTCAAAGGCCCAAGAGGCGAGCTTGAGACCAAAGGAGGTGGGCTCGGCCCAAATGCCGTGAGTCCGGCCCACCATCACCGAGTGGCGATGGGCAAGGGCCTGCCGGCGAACCGTTGCGAAGAGTCGCTCGGTGGCGGCGAGGAGCAGAGAAGCGGCTTCGCCGAGTTGGAGGGCCGTAGCGGTATCGAGAACGTCGGATGAGGTGAGGCCGTAGTGAATCCACTCTCCTCCCGGCCCCACCGCAGCGGCCAGCAGGTCAACGAAGGCGGCGAGGTCGTGATTGGTGATCTTCTCTCGCTCCGCCACTTCGGCTGCGGTGGGCGTGGGGGCGCTTCGTACCGCGTCGGCGACCTCGGGAGGGGCCACTCCTTTCTTGGCCCAGGCCTCCACGGCCAGCGCTTCGACCTCTTTCCAAGCCGCCAGCCTCCGGTCGTCGCTCCAAATCACCGCCATCTCCGGCAGCGAATAGCGGGCAATCATGGGCCGCCAGGCTAACGGT
>DATEDX010000239.1:0-2549 GCA_035281425.1 Acidimicrobiia bacterium | reverse complement strand
GTAACGGGGAATCGGGTCAGCCGACTGCGGCCAGTTCCCGCCGTTCCACTTCGGTGAGCCCACCCCAGATGCCGAACGGCTCACGGATGGTGATGGCGTATTCGGCACATGGCTGGCGGACCGGACAGACCTGACAGATGGCTTTGGCTCGGGCTTCGCGGCGTTCGCGCTCGTCCTTGCGCTCAAAGGTTGAGGGGGGAAAGAACAAATGGGCGTGATTACCCCTGCAGAGGGACTTCAGCTGCCAATCGTCCGACAACCGCACGGAACCTCCCTTTCTGACCGAACCTGCGGAACCTAACCCCACCTGGCAAGATCCGCCAGGGAAAATATGGAAGACTTAGGCTCAATTTTCGCGATCTGGCTCGACCTCCAGTTCCCATCCGTTCACCGCCACCACTCGCACCGGATCCCCCCGGTTGATCTGGGCTTGGCGGTGCCCGGTGGCTATCCAGCGTCCGCCGTCCACCTCCACCTCCCCATCGGGCGCCAGATCGACTGTGGCTCGGCCCTGGCGGCCGACGAGATGATCACGCCCCAGGGTGGGGGTGGAAAATCGGGAGCGGGCCACGGTGGGCATGGCCAGGAGATAGAAAAACAACACCGCCAAAACCGAGACGATCACACCGATGAGGCTGGTTTGGATCTGAGGGGCGCCATCGATGAGGTTGAGGCCGCCGACGACCATTGCCAACGTTCCCACCACCGTGAAGAAGAGGACCCCACCCTGCTGGAATCCAGCGGTGAGCAGCCCGACTCCCAGAATCGTCACCACCAGCGCCCAGGGTCTCACTGGGAGAACGGTCAGGCCGTAGCCGGAAAGGAGCAGGCTGAGCGCTGCCACCCCGGCGGCGATACCGGGGCCGAGGGCGTAAAACTCGAAGGCCGCCACTGTCAACCCCCCCACTAAGAAGAAGAAGGCCGCATCGGGCTGGACCCCGAGGTGCAGGAACCGGTGGAGCAGGTCGGGCTGGCGAAAGGAGACCGGAATGGTGGTGACGCCACCTTCGATATCGGTGATGGTGTCGAGGACCACCTCCGTGTCCCCCACTGCCACCGAGCGTCCTTCGAGATCTTGGAGCAGTTGGCGGATGGAGGGCGACACCACATCGATGAGGGATGGGACCGGGTCGACTATCTCCAGTGAGGCGGGCAGTCCCGCGGGGGGTGGGGTAATGCTGGTAGCGCTACCCACCACCGCCGGGTTCCAGTTGGCGATCACGCTGCCCGGAGCGGCAGCCCGGAGCGGCGCCTGCGCCAGCAGTTGGGCGGCTCCTCCCCCGACCTGGGCCGGTGCCGGTCCCAACCAGACGACCAGCGGTAGCGGTGGGTCTGCCACCAGAGCGGCGGTATCGGCCAAGTCATCGATGGAGGCCACCGTCGCCTTCGAGTTGATTTGAACGATGGCCAGCGAGCGGTTGGAAGCTGCTGCCTCGATCGACTCCCGCAAGTAACGCAGCCGGGCGCCGTCCAGGATCCCGTTTAGCTCGATGACTTCCACCTCCGGTGCCGGAGTCGCCGGAGCACAAGCGACGAGCAGACCGCCAACCAGCATGGAAGCGGCCAGGCCTCTTCTGAGCCGGCGGTGAGAGGGCATCGGGCCGCATGGTATGCACCGCCCGCAGAGCCTCCGCCTGGCCCCCGGGCCACGCCGAGTACATTGGCTCCCGATGAGGCTCCTGCTGGTGACAGACTCGACCTGGGTCCGCAACGACGTGGCGGCCGCCCTTCCTCCGGGATGGCACCTCGAGCTGACCGACTCCCGGTCGGTGGTGGCCGCCGCCGCCCAAAGCCAACCCGACGCCGTCCTTATTGACCTCCAGGTGGGAAGCATGGGTGGCTATGCAGTCGTGCGAGCCCTCAAAGCCGGCATGGCCGCCAGCGATGTCGAACCCGCCAGGCTGATCCTGCTCCTCGACCGCCGCGCCGACCGCTTCCTCGTCGCCCGCTCCGGCGCCGACGCCGCCGTAGTCAAGCCTTTCACTGCCCAAGAGCTCCGCCAGGTGGTCTCCACCCCTCAACCAACCCCCTAACCCATCTGTGTCGATTTTTCCGTCCCCACGACGGAAAAACCGACACAGAACGCCCCCTCGCTTAGTCCTGTGCAGCTTTTTCCGTCGTCGGCCAGGACTGCAATGCCTTCGGGTGAGCCCTCGTGCCCACCGAGTACCATTAACACTTCAACGGGACGTGGCGCAGTTTGGTAGCGCGCAGCGTTCGGGACGCTGAGGTCGCCGGTTCAAGTCCGGCCGTCCCGACCACAGAAACCCAGGTCAGGCCGCTCTCTGGAGCGGCCTGATCGTTCGTGAGGGGGTTCCATCGCGCGTCCATCGCGCGTCACAGACCACGACCTTGATCTCGATCGCGGTTCTGGCGGGGTAGGAATCGTTCCCCGAGCCTCGCCGCGGCCCGCCGATCGGCTTCGATGGTGGCCTGGGCGTAGATGCCGAGGGTGAGCCTGGGGTCGGTGTGACCCAGCCGGGTTTGCGCGGTCTTGAGGTCGATGCCTTCGAGGACCAGGCCGGCGGAGGTCATGGAACTGGGCCCAT
>DATEDX010000238.1:0-2194 GCA_035281425.1 Acidimicrobiia bacterium | reverse complement strand
AAGGACAAGAGCAGACCCCCGACACTTGAGAATATCCGACCACGGTGCCCTTTAATACGAGATGGCGCCCCAGTCGGGCTGCACCTTCTGGGCAAGGTCGTCGAGCGCGATCGGAAAGACTGTGGTGGGAGTGCCGGCGGCGGCCCAGACTGGGTCGTAACGGCGCAGGTGTTCGTCGGCGAAGACTCGTAACGGCCGGGGGTATCCGAAGGGCGGGGTGCCGCCAGCGGCGTAGCCGGTGGCAGCCCGCACCTCCTCGAGGCTGGCTCGGCGGACCTGGTCGCCTCCCGCCAGCACCGCCAGCTGCGAAGCGTCAAGGCGGCGGTCGCCAGGGACCAGAGCCACCACCGGTTCTTCACCGACGACGAAGACCAGCGACTTCACGATCGCTGCCACCGGGCAGCCGATGGCGGCGGCAGCCTCCGCCGCAGTCTTAGTTCCCTCCGGGAAGACCGAAATGGCAATGTCGAGCCCCAAGTCCCGGGCTGCGGAGAGAAGGCGACGGCTGGCGGCAGGCAGGTCCATGTCCGGCCAACATAGCCCCATGATCGAGTCGTCTAGTCAGCGGGTTCGAGGGTGACCAAGCCCCGAGTTTTCCTTACCCGACGTTGGCCCGAGCCGGCCGAGGCGGCGCTCGCCGAACGTTTCGACGTCACCTGCAACGAGGATGACCGGCCTCTCAGCCCGGAGCAGCTGAAGGCGGCACTCGTCGACCATGACGCCCTGCTCCCCACCGTCGTGGACTCGATCGATACGGAGACCCTGGCGGCCGTGCCCCTCCGCGCTCGAATCATCGCCAACTACGGCGTAGGGGTCAGCCATATCAACCTGAGCGCCGCCCGGGAGCGAGGAATCGTCGTCACCAACACCCCCGACGTGCTTACCTCCTCCACCGCCGAACTGGCCATCACCCTCATGTTGATGGCGGCCCGCCGCGCCGGGGAAGGGGAGCGGCAGCTCCGAGCCGGAGCTTGGAGCGGCTGGCGGCCCACCCACCTAATCGGCCGGCAGGTGACTGGCAAGACTCTGGGCGTGATCGGGATGGGACGGATCGGGAGGGCGGTGGCGCGCCGGGCCGCGGCTGGATTCGACATGGAGGTCATCTACTTCAACCGCCACCCGGTCTCCCCGAGCGACTTGGGCAGGGCCTCCGCCACCATCGAAGAGGTTCTCGAGCAGGCGGACTTCTTGTCCCTCCACGTCCCCGGCGGGGAGGAAAACCGTCACCTGCTAGACGAAAAGCGTCTGAGCTTGATGAAGCCGGGGGCGGTCCTCATCAACACCTCCCGGGGTGAGGTGGTCAATGAAGCTGCCCTCGCCGTTGCCCTGGCCTCGGGGAAAATCGCCGCCGCCGGTCTCGACGTCTATGAGGCCGAGCCCCAAGTCCACCCAGGACTTCTCCAGTTAGAGAACGTGGTGCTGCTCCCCCACCTCGGGAGCGCCACCCTGGAGGCTCGGGTGGGGATGGGAATGCGAGTCATCGCCAACCTGGAAGCCTTCTTCGCCGGTGACGACCCGCCCGATCGGGTGGCATGACCGGCCGCCTGCGCCAGGACGCCGTCGCCATCTTCACCGCCGGCGTGGAGTCGGCTCATCCAGGGGGGGTGATGGCTGAGGCGCTGGCCCAGCAGGCATGGAACCAGCCGGTCGAAGTAATCGCCTTCGGTAAAGCGGCCTGCTCGATGATGGCGGCCGCCTTGGCCGGGCTGCCTCCGGGCTTGTTACAGAGTGAAGCCCTGGCCATCACCGATGACGGAAATGCCGTCGACCATCCGAGGGCGCGGGTAATGGTGGCCGGCCATCCCCTTCCCGACCAGGCCGGGCTGCGAGCAGCGGAGGTGGTCCGAGAACGCCTCCGACGGGCAGGCAAGAGCACCACCCTCCTCACACTGATCAGCGGTGGAGGCTCTGCCCTGCTCCCCGCCCCAGTGCCCGGGGTGAGCCTGGACGACAAAGTGGCTGCCACCGGTCTCTTGCTGGCCTGCGGCGCCCGCATCGATGAGATCAACACCGTCCGCAAACACCTCTCCACCCTCAAAGGCGGTTGGATGACTGCTCTGGCCTTTCCGGCGCAGGTGAGGTCACTAATCCTCTCCGATGTCCCCGACGACGATCCAGGGGTGATCGGAAGCGGACCTACCGTGCCCGACCCGACCACCTTCGCCGATGCTCTGGCGGTGATCGATCGTTATCA
>DATEDX010000237.1:0-4326 GCA_035281425.1 Acidimicrobiia bacterium | reverse complement strand
GCCGTTCTGCCCCTCATCCTCGCTGTGTACCTCATCGGCCATCTGTCGTTGTCGAGCCATGCCCAGTTGCGAGAGGCCCACGAGGCCACGCTGCGTGGCTTCGTCAAAGCCCTCGAAGCCAAAGACCTCTACACCCGCGGTCACACCGAGCGGGTGGCCTACTTCGCCCAACTAACAGGGCGAGAGCTCTCGTTCTCCGGCACTCAACTGGAACGGCTGCGCTGGGCGGCGCTCATCCACGACGTCGGCAAGCTGGCAGTACCGGCGGAGTTGATCCGCAAGCGGGGCCGGCTCAACCAGGACGAATACCGAGAGATGCAGGGCCACGCCCACATGGTGGAGGAGATTCTGGCCGAGGTCGATTTCCTGCAGCCGATGGTCGAGATTGCCTCGGGGCATCACTCCAACTACGACGGTTCGGGGTACGGCGGCTCCGGGCACGAAGACGGTCGCCGTCCCAGCCTCGAGAGCTGCATCCTGGCGGTGGCCGACGCCTTCGATGCCATGACCTCCACTCGGAGTTACCGGATGGCTCTCTCGCAGAAGTACGCCTTCGAGGAATTGCGGCGCAATGCCGGCAGTCAGTTCCATCCCGATGTCATTGACGCCCTCGAGCGGGGACTGCGCCGGGTCGGCGAGACCTACGGCTCCCAGCACGTGGATGATGAAGAGATGGCGCGCCGGCTGGCGGAGCGGGGGGCGATGGAGAATGCCTGACGGCACGTTGCGGGTCCGCTGGTCACTGATTCTCTTCCCGGTGATGGCGGTGGCGCTGGCCGCGGCTACCGCCGACCAGGTGATCTCCGATTCCTGGCAGCTGCTGCTGGCGGCAGCGGCGCTGGCCATCGGCATGCAGTTCCGGGTACCCGCCTCCTCCGGCAACCCCTTCGCCACCGGTCTGGCGGTGGGGGCGGCGGCGCCCATCTTTTTCCGTGAGCAAGATGGTCCCGGCTTGGTGGACCTGGCCGGGGTGCTGGTGGTGTACGCCCTGGGGTTGCTTCTCGGGTGGCTGCTGCTGCTCGCCCGCAATGAGACCTTGCTCGCCTCGGCCATGCTGCGCCGCCTCCTCGGCCTCACCGCTTATGCCATCACCTATTCGCAGGTGCGGAACTTGCCGGTGGTAGAGAGCCTCGCCGATCCGTGGAAGGTGGTGCCGCCTTTGGTGGTGGCCTCGGCGGTGTGGCTGTTGGTGGAAGCAGCCTTCTGGACTCAACTCCGCTTCGGTACCAGGGAGTTTTCCCGTCGCTACTTGGTCCGGGCCTTGATCGGCGATCTCAACGTGTTCATCAGCCTGATCGCCACCGGCGCTCTTTTCGCTCTTGCTTATCGACGGATCAGTTGGTGGGCGCTGGGGGTGGCCGGCCTCCCGTATCTGTTTGCCCATTCCGCCTTCCGCCGATTCCAGACCATTCGCCGCACTTACCGCCAGACCATCCGCGCTCTTGCCCGGATTCCAGAAGTGGCCGGCCTGGGCACCGACGGTCATGCCGATCGGACCGCCGAGCTAGCCCTGGCGGTGGGGAAAGACCTGGGCATGTCGCGGACCGACATCGACGATCTCGAATACGCCGCCCTCATGCATGACATCGGGCGGATCACCCTCACCGAACCGGCCATCCTCCGGGTGGGTTACACCGACGACGACATCGCCCGCTGGGGAGCAGAGATCATCTCCCAGGCCCCCTACTTAGAGACCATCGCCGACCATGTCCGCCGGCTCCACGAGCCCTACCGCAAGCCGGGGGAGCAGGTGGATCCCACCATTTCGGTCATCTCCAAGGTGGTTCGGGCTACCAGCGCTTACGACCATCTGGTGACAGAGCGAAAGCTCTCCCCCTTGCAGGCCATCGAAGTGCTCCACCAGGGTGCCGCCTACGACTTCGATCCGGCCGTGGTCTCGGCGTTGCGCCGGGTGCTGGAACGGCGACGAGCCTTCCAACCGGGCAGTAACCACCCTTCCCGGCTGCCGGCGCTGTCGGCCCCCGATTAGTAGCGGGAGGCTGAGCCCGCCTTGGCGCGGGCGCCCCGCTTGAACCAGCGGATGGGCTTTCTCAGTTCGAACTCGATGAACCGGCCCAGCCCCACCGCCAAGAAAACGTCACCCAGGGAGATGACCTGGCCGTAGCCGGCCACCCGCAGGGGAATCACATCGGCCAGGAACACCAACCGCGAGGTGCTGTCGAGGAGCACGTGCTTGTAACCCGCTCCCAGCTGCGGCTCCCCGGGAGCGAATCCCGATGCCACCACCGCCGCTTCCCGTAGTACCGGCATGCCCCCGTTGAGAGCGATAACCGCGAAGTTCATCAGCACCCCCAGCCCTGCCAGCCACAGCCCGGGACGATCTCGATTGAGCACCACCAGGGCGAGGAGGGGAACGTAGCTCACCAAGACCAGCACCACACCCCAGGTGGCTGCCGACGGGGGTACCAGTTCCGCTCCTGCCTGCAGCACGAACCCCAGCGGCAGCAGCCACCACAACCGCAGGTGGATGTCGCCGAGGTTCACCATTCTTCCCCCCCGCAGCACCGCGATGGCCATAGACAAGAAGAGAACTGTTGCCAGCCATAGCATGTGGCGACGCTATCACACCGAGGAGACTGAGCCAGATGGTCGAGTATGAGGTCGAGGGTGCCCGGGCCACGATCACCATCAACGAGCCCGATCGTCGCAACCCGCTGTCAACCGCAACCATGGCAGCCCTGGTTGAACGGACCCGGGAGGCGGTGGCGGATGACTCGGTGCGAGTCCTGGTCTACACCGGGGCGGGGGACCGGGCCTTCTCCGCCGGCGGCGACCTGTCTTCGGGCTTCGTTGACGACCCCATCGGGCTCCACTCGGCCCGAGGGGCGATGGCCGACCTGTTTCGAGCCATGTGGGGGGGCGGTAAGCCGACCGTCGCCCGGGTCAACGGGCATGCCCTCGCCGGGGGGTTTGGCCTGGCGGTGGCCTGTGACGTCACCGTCGCCGCCGACGACGTCAAGTTGGGAATGCCCGAAATCAAGGTGGGCTTGTGGCCGATGATGATCACCGTCGCCGTGCAGCGGGCCATGCCGCCCAAAGCGGCCTTGGAGTTGATGATGACCGGGAGGCTCCTCGAAGCTGAGGAGGCCTTGGCCCTGGGAGCGGTGTCAAGGATGGTGCCCCGGGAGCGGCTCGACGACGAGGTCGACGAGGTGGTGGCCGCCCTGGCCGCTCACAGCTCGGCGGTGATGATGTTGGGCCGCGATGCTTTCTATGCGGTCCAGGGGCTCGACGCCGACACTGCCCTCGACCGGTTGCAAAGCGGCCTTACTGCCATCGCCCTTACTGAGGACTCTCGGGAAGGGGTGCAGGCGTTCCTGGAAAAGCGAGACCCGGTGTGGCGGGGCCGATGATCAGGCGGGGCCGAGGAACTATCGGTAATCGGAGGGCTCCGAAGTAGCCTGAGGCGGGATGCGTAGGGCGTTACGGATTGCTGGGTTCACCCTCCTCGGTTCGGGGGGGCTGGTGTTGTTATTCCTCGTCTACCAGCTCTTCATCACCGACCTGATCAATGCCCGCAGCCAGGATCAAGCAGCCACTGAGCTGGAGATCGCGCTGGTCGAGCGGCGCCAGACCACGACCACCACCACCCTGGCACCGCCAACTTCGACCTCTACCTCCACCACCGTCGAGCCGGCTCCGGTTCTCTACGAGGAGCTGCCCGGTGAGGTTGGAAAGCCCCTCGGCTTGATCACCATCGACAAGATCGGCCTGGAAGCTGTGGTGTTCGAAGGGGTGGACCGGGAAACCCTCAAGGAAGGTCCGGGCCATATGCCCTGGACCCCGGTGCCGGGACAGCCGGGCAATGCCGTTATCAGCGGCCACCGCACCACCTACGGCCGGCCGTTTTACGACCTGGACCAGTTGGTGCCCGGTGACCGCATCGAAGTGGAGACGGCGGTGGGAGTGAGCGTCTATGAGGTCCGCGCCATTGAGATCGTGCTACCCACCGACGTCCACGTCACCGACCCCATCCCCGGCGCCTGGTTGACTTTGACCACCTGTCACCCACGCTTCTCGGCCCGGGAGCGGCTCATCATCCAGGCCGAAATGGTGGAGGGCCCCAACTTCGCTTTTGTCGAGGCGATCACCGCCGCCCAGGCGCGCGAGGTGGGATGAATCGCCTGGTCAAAGGCATCGTCATCGCTGTGGCGGTGGTGGTCGGGCTGGTGGCTCTCTACTTCCTATTTGAGTGGGCCGGCGACTTCCTCGACACCGGAGGCGTGGTCGGTTCATAGAGGGCGGTCACCGGTAGGCTCCGGCGATGTCCTTCTTCAGCCGTAAACGGGTCGACATCGCTGAGCG
>DATEDX010000236.1:0-4681 GCA_035281425.1 Acidimicrobiia bacterium | reverse complement strand
GCGCCAGACGCGGCTCATGGCTGCGCGCAGACCGGGATGCGAAGGGGGAACCTCGGATCGGGGTCGGGGGGCATCCACCTCGACCGTCTCCAGCAGCGGGCCCGGGCTCGGCGCCATCACCGACACCCGGTCGGCGAGGTTCACCGCCTCCTCGACGTCATGAGTGACGAGAACCGTGGTGTGAGGGTCTAGTTGCCAGTAAGTCTCGAACTGCTGGTACAGCTCCCGGCGAGAGAGAGCATCAAGATTGACAAACGGCTCATCGAGCAACAGCACCTCGGCATCGTGAGCCAATCCCCTCCCCAAACCCGCCCGAGTCTGCTGACCTCGCGACAGCGTCGGCGGCAGCCGATCGGCCATTTCCCCCAGGCCGACCTGACGGGTGTGGAACTCCGCCACCTTGCGATGAAGCTCGGGACCCTTGGTGAATTCAGCCCCGATGGCCACATTGCGCTCCACCGTCCACCAGGGAATCAGTCGGGGAGTCTGAAATACGAACGAGGTCAGGTGACCCCTCCGTCGTTCTCCCACGAACCGCACCGTCCCCGAGGTTGGTGTCTCCAAGCCGGCGATGACTCGAAGCAGGGTCGTCTTGCCACACCCACTCCTACCCACCAATGCATGGACGCTGCCGTGTTCGACCACCATATCGAGACCATTCAGTGCCGGTGCGGCGGGTCCCGACTGCGGCCGGTATACAAAATCGACCCCGCTCACTTCAACTCTCACCGATCACCTGCCCCTCGTGGAGGCTCACCAGAAAAATGACCCGATCCGGCATACACCATATCAATTGCGTGATATAGGATCTGGGCCAAGACCTTTGGGGTAACCACGGGTCAACTGGCTCAAGGAGGAAGGATGCGTCGAAGATCGATGATCCGCACTGTCACCACGCTCGCCATCCTGGCATTGTTGGCGGCAGCCTGCGGCACGGGTGGCGGCGGCGGCGATGACGGCGATGCTCGTTCCGTCATTAGGTTCACGTTTGCCCCCGATCCCGTATGGGACTACATGAACGACACCGGGATGATCGTCCAATGGGAGGAGGACCACAACACTCGTATCGTCACCAGTGCCACCTGGGACGAGTTCACCACCTTCGCCGGTGGCCACGGTGACATCGTTTCGGCCAGTACCCAAGAGGTACCGGTGCTTGAACAGGAGACCGGCATTCAGACCGTGTCCTTCGGCAAGTACAACGCCCAACGTTCGCCGATGATCAAACGCGCCGGCGACCCTTATCAAGAGTTGCCCGACGTTCCCGCCGGATCGACGATCTGCGTAAGCAGCCCGGTCTCCAACACCCAGTTCTGGGCCGTGGCCATGAACGAGTTGCATGGGATCGACTACCGGGTGGGTGGCGGTGACTACAACCTCATCGTCAACGACCACTTCGTCAACCCGCAGAACCTGCTCAACGGTGACTGTGAGGTGGCGGTGATCATCCCCGAGGCCGCGGCGCCTTACCTCCGGACCGGGGAGCTGGAGCTGATGTACGACGGGTTGATGCCCTTCCAGCTGTATAACCGGTTCTCCGGGCTCGGCGGCGAGGAAGCGCATGTGATGTCGAACCTCTTCATCGCCACCGAGGAGTACTTCGATAGTCATCCGGACGAGGTCGCAGCCTTCCTCGATCTGTGGCAGCGAGGGGTTGACGCCTGGTACGCCAACAAGACAGAGATCATCGAGACCTATCCCCAGCACTTCGCGGTGCAGGAGCCGGAGGACGTACAGTTCATCGCCGAGTTCATGGCCGGCCCCAATGACTGGTTCGTCGACTCGGTCTACTTCACCGAAGAATGGATTGAGGCGGAGCAGAAGATCTGGGAGTTCCAGCAAAACCTGGTCCCAGAAAATCCCAATTCGATCCCGACTGAAGGCTTCGACACTCCACGATTCGAAGTCGTTGCCCCGCCGAGTAGTTGATATCCAGCTAAGGATTGGGGTGTGGCCTCGGCCACACCCCAATCCTGAGGAGGACGGATAAATGACCACGACCGTGGACACGGCGCCATCGGGGCGGGCCCTCAGCGCCGAGGAGTTGCGGCTGCAGAAACAACGCCGTCGCGATCGAATCAGCCGGATCTCTTGGAGGATCGCAGGCTACGTGGTGGTTCTCTCCTCCTGGGAGCTCGCTTCGGGCACGATCCTGAACGAGCGGCTTTACCCCGCCCCCACTAAAATACTGGCGACATTCGGGGAAATCTGGGCCAGCGGCCGGCTGCCGGAGAGCTTCGCGGCCACGCTGACCCGGTTAGGCATCGGCTTCAGCCTCGCTTTCGTTCTCGGTGCACTAATTGGTCTGGTCACTCAAGCCCGGTGGTGGGAGGGGTTCTTCAAGGACAGCATCCTCGTCAGCCTCACCGCCCCGGGTCTGGTATGGGCTCTAACCGGCATCATCATCTGGGGATTCGATGCCCAGGGCTGGATCTTCGCCATCGTCATGACCACCTTCGGCCTGGTGTCGGTAAATGTGGCCGCAGGTATCAAGGCACTGCCCAAAGACCTCCTCGACATGGCCAAGGCCTTCCGGGTCGGCACCCTGACCCGGCAACGCGAAATCGTCATCCCTCATCTCGCCCCGTTCCTCTTCACCGCAGTTCGCTATGGCTTTTCGGTGGGTTGGAAGGTGACCGTCCTTACCGAGTTGTTCACAGCTAACAAAGGGATCGGATTCGAGATGCGGGTCGCTACCCAGCTATTCCGACTGGACGAGTTCTTCACATGGGTGTTGTCATTCTTCGTGTTTGCCCTCTTTCTTGAGAAGGTGGTGCTTCAGTACTTCGAGCGGAGATTCTTCCGCTGGCGCCCGGAGGTGACGGCATGAGCGCAACCACAGCCCCTCCTTTGGGCGACGGTCGACAGATCAAGCCGAGCCGAACCTTCAATACGATCGTCAAGTCTCGGGCCTTCGCACGGATCTTGTTCCCGATTGCTTTCCTGGTGATTTGGTGGCTGGTCTATTACGCCATCAGGTCGCGCATCTTTCCTCCGCCCCAGGTGGTTCTGGGCTTCATGTGGGATGAGATCACGCTCAACACTCCCCTTCGCTACGGAAGCATCCGCTCCAACGTTTATGGGATGTTCGCCATTTCCCTAGCGCGCCTAGGAATCGGCTTCATCATCGCGATGTTGTTGGGAACGATCATCGGTTTGGCCATGGGCTTATCCAAGGCGGTCGATGCTTTCTTCCACGACTGGATCATGGCCATCCTGGCCATGCCGGCGTTGGTGTGGGCGTTGTTTTTGGGCATTGCCCTCGGCTTTGGACATGATGGTCCAATCATCGCGGTCGCCCTGACCGGGCTCCCCTTTGTGGTCATCAATGTGCGAGAGGGGGTGCGCAACACTCCCAAAGATCTGTTCGACATGGCCCGCAGCTTCCAGGTCCCCCGCAAGCGGATCATCCAGCACGTGCTGTTGCCGTCGTTGATGCCGTTCATGTTTGCGGCCGCCCGATACGGGTTCGCCATCGGGTGGAAGGGCTTGGTGATTACTGAGGTCTTCGCCTCCGATGAAGGCGCCGGGTGGACCATCAAGTTCTGGTATGACGCCCACCAGGCTCGAGGAGTCATCGGGTACGCGCTCTTCTTCATCCTCTTTGCCTTGTTCTTGGAACGAACGATTTTCGAACGCCTCGAGAGGATGGCATTCAAATGGCGGCCGAGCATCCAGGGGTTAGCGGTACCTGAGCAGCCCTTCGATGAGTTCGACTCTGACGACCAGTTCGACGCCCGGTCTACAGTCGACGCCAGCATGACCAACCCAAGAGAGGGAGACAATCGCCGTGGCTGAGATCCTGGTGAGGAACCTGCACAAGGAGTTCGGCGTCGGCGATGAACGAGTCGTGGCGCTGGAAGACGTAAACCTCGACATCAGTGGTCACGTCTTCGTGTCCATCGTTGGGCCATCCGGATGCGGAAAGTCGACCTTGCTCAACCTGCTTACGAAGATCGAAACGCCAAGCTCGGGAAGAATCTCCATCACCCAGGACGGGCGCGAGGCCAGCCCCGGATATGTGTTCCAAGCCGCCCGCCTTCTCCCATGGCGATCGGTGATCGACAATCTCCTCTTCGTTCAAAATGATCGAGGCGAGGAGTCTCGGGCTCGCTGCATGCGTTACCTCGAGATGGTTCAGCTCGGCGACAAGGCCCACAAATACCCCGGAGAGCTGTCGGGAGGAATGCAGCAACGAGTCGGGATCGCCCGGGCATTCTCCATCGAGCCCGACGTCCTTTTTATGGATGAGCCCTTCAGTCACCTCGATGCCATCACCGCCCGCTCCCTCCGCCGCGAGTTGCACGAGATGTGGAAGGCCACTCGAAAGACCGTGCTCTTTGTCACCCACGACGTGGGAGAGGCGGTGGAGCTTTCCAACCGCATCCTCGTCTTCGCCAAGGGCGGAAAGCTCCAGGACGACATGCAGATCGACCTTCCTTTCCCCCGCGATCCCTCCGACGAGGCAGTGGCAGTGGCCAAGGCCCGGGTGTTGAAGAAGTTCGAAGAGCTCGAACTGATCGCCAGCTAACCGCCGAGGCCCAAACCTCGTCGCAACCTCTGCACCCGACCGGCGTGATCGGTGTGGCTCACCGGCGGCAAGGGATGGCGGGTGTGGACCGGGAGCACCGCGAAGTGGGGTCCCGCCTGGCGGAGTAAACCCGGCAGCTCATCAATGAAG
>DATEDX010000235.1:0-4011 GCA_035281425.1 Acidimicrobiia bacterium | reverse complement strand
CAGGATCAGCAGCGGAGCCCCATCGGCGTCGAAGATCAGGCTGTTGGCGATCGCTCCGACCTCACAACCCAGCGCCGCTGCGGCGTCAGCCGCGGTCCGCACCGGAGAGTCGAATACGCGGACCTCGCCGGTGGCGCCGCGGCGCTCGAGTTCCCGGCGCACGTGGGCGATCGTGGGATGCTCGGTTCTCAAGAAGATCGCTTGGTTAGGCGGTGCGAACCGATGCGGCCTCGGCCAAGCCCAGCTCCTCGATGGAGGTCTCCCGCATCTTGAACTTCTGAACTTTGCCGGTCACGGTCAACGGAAATTCGTCGGTCACCCGGAGGTAGCGCGGGATCTTGTAGTTGGCGATTCGCCCGGTGCAGAAATCGCGCAACTCTTCAACCGAGAGGTGCTGACCCTCGCGGAGGCGGACCCACGCACACAGCTCCTCGCCGAATCTCACATCCGGGACTCCGATCACCTGAACATCCGCGATGGCGGGATGACCGTAAAGGAATTCCTCCACCTCGCGGGGATAGATGTTCTCGCCCCCGCGGATCACCATGTCCTTGATCCGACCGACGATGTTGACATAGCCCTCCTCGTCCATCACCGCCAGGTCACCGCTATGCATCCATCCCGCCTCATCGATCGCCTCCCTGGTCGCGTCGAGGTTGTCCCAGTAGCCGCGCATCACTGAGTACCCCCGTGTGCAGAGTTCACCCGGTTGATTCTGGGGGAGGATCTTTGCCGTCTCGGGATCGATGATCTTCGACTCGACATGGGGCATGATCCTCCCCACCGTCGAAACTCGGCGATCGATGGGGTCATCAGTTCGACTCTGGAACGAGACCGGTGAGGTCTCCGTCATCCCGTAGGCGATCGTGACTCCTTCCATGTTCATGTCCGAGATCACCCGCTTCATCACCTCGACCGGGCAGGGCGACCCCGCCATGATTCCCGTGCGCAGCGTTCCCAATTCCGCCTCGCCGAAGGACGGATCGTCGAGCATGGCGATGAACATCGTCGGCACCCCATAGAGGGCCTCGCAGCCCTCCTCGCCGATTGCAGCCAGGGTGGCGGAGGGATCGAAAGCCTCGGCGGGATAGACCACTGCACCGCCTCGGCTCAGCATCCCCAGATTCCCCATCACCATTCCAAAGCAGTGATAGAGCGGAACCGGAACACAGAGCACCGACCCGGGACCGAGTCCCTGAATCCCGGTCACGAAGTATCCGTTGTTGAGAATGTTGTGATGGGTGAGAGTGGCGCCCTTGGGATTGCCAGTGGTGCCCGACGTGTACTGGATGTTGATCGGGTCGTCGAACTCGAGGGAGGCCTGGGCAGATCGCAGATCGTCCATCGCGACCGTGCCGGCCCCATCGCAGAAGTCCTCCCAGGAAAGGTCGCACGCTCCTTCGCTAAGACCGATGTCGGTTGCAAGCTGGGGAAGCCGGCCCCGGATCGACTCCAGGGTTTCCCAATACGAGACTCCTTTGAATTCGTCGGCCCTCACCAATACCGAGACCCCCGATTGGTTCAACGCGTACTCGAGCTCGTGGCTGCGGTATGAAGGATTGACGTTGACGAGGATCGCCCCGATCTTGGCGGTGGCGTACTGGACGACGGTCCACTCCGCTCGATTGGGAGCCCAGATTCCAACGCGATCACCCCGCTCGACACCGAGGGCGAGAAATGCCCGGGCGCAGCGCTCCACCTCGGCGAGAAAGTCCGCATAGGACCACCGAACCCTCTGATGACGGCTGACCAGGCAAAGATTGTCGGGATAGGTGGCGACAACTGCATCGAGATGGTCGCCGATGGTCTGGCCGATCAGCGGCGTGGTCGCGGTCCCGGAGACGTAGCTGGGGTTGACCATCTGAGGAGCGTATTGCCAAAGGCGAGGAGGGGCTTGACTGGGCTATTGGTAAGCATTAACTTACGGTAAGTTATGGCTTACGGAGAGGCATTGACCGCCCTGGCCGATCCCACCCGACGATCGGTTTTCGAACAGTTGATCGGTGGTGCCCGGTCGGTGGGAGAGATCGCAAGCGATCTTCCCGTGAGCCGGCCGGCGGTTTCCCAACACTTGCGGGTGTTGAAGGAGGCCGGGTTGATCGGTGAACGCCGGGTTGGCGCGCGGCGCTACTACAGCCTCCGCCGTGACGGCCTGGTCGAACTGCGCAACTACGTCGAAGGGTTCTGGGAGGAAGCGCTGGCCTCCTTCAAGGCGGCCGCCGAGAGAGGAGAAAAGGATGAAGCAAGTGACGGCTGAGAAGAAAGCACTCGAGCCGGTTCGCAAGTCGGTGACGGTCGAGGCATCAGTGGAGCACGCTTTTACAGTCTTCACCCAACGGATGGGTGATTGGTGGCCCGTCAAGACCCACTCCGTCCACGAAGAGAACGCCTTATCGGCGGGGATGGAACCATGGGAAGGGGGAGCGATCTTTCGAGGTTTGGCAGGAGGGTCGGGAAGTCTGGGGTGAGATCACTGCCTGGGAGCCTCCCCAGCGTCTGGTGTTCACCTGGCACCCCGGGCTCGACCTCGATGAGATCACGGAAGTCGAGGTGCGCTTCGCCTCCCGAGGCAACGTGAGCGTGGTCGAACTCGAACATCGCGGCTGGGAAGCGCGGGGGAACGTGCGGAGGAAATCAGATCGAACTACGAGAGCGGCTGGGTAAAGACCCTCGATCGCTTCGCCGCCGCCGCCTCGGCCTGACTATCTGATCGGATCGATGCGGAGGATTGACTCCGTTGTCAAGACGTATATCTCGCCGGTGGCGTCCTGGCCGAACGAGACCACCTGGCCGGGGATTCCTACCTGCTCGGTCCAATCCTGCTGCTGGGAGGCGCCGGCTCCGTCGAAGAGGAAGCTGCGTAGCCATCCGCCGCAATAGTCGGAGTAGAAATAATGGCCCGTCAGCTCGGGGATGGCCGAACCTCGATACACGACCCCGCCGGTGATCGAACAAGTTCCCGAGTCGGCGTGGGCGACTTCGATCACTGGCAGGGTGAGACCTTCGAGGTCGCAGCCCTGGGGGGGCTCGAAACAGTGAAGGCCCTCGGTCACCGGCCAGCCATAGTTGAGGGCGGGGGCCGAGCTAGGGGCCACGTTGATCTCTTCGAAGTTGCCCTGTCCGACATCGCCGATGTAGATCAAATCTTCGTCGAAAGCGAATCGCCACGGATTGCGAAGGCCCGTGGCCCAGACTTCTGGTGAACCACCCCCGTCGATGAAGGGGTTGTCGGGGGGGATTGCATAGGTTTCTGTCGCCCACGGGATGATCCGCAAAAGGGAAGCGAGAAGATCATCTGGATTCTGACCCGTTCCGAAAGTGTCACCACCGCCGCCACCGTCCCCCAGTGCCACCCAGAGGTATCCATCCGGCCCGAATGCGATCGTGCCCCCGTTGTGGTTGGCTGCGGGCTGCGGGACTTGTAGAACTATTCGCTCGCCGCTCGGATCGAGGCCCTCGGACTCGTCAAACTCGGAAATGACGGTATCGCCGTTTGAATCTGAGTAGTGGAGATATAGCAGGGGATCGCCCGGATGCCAGGCCATCCCAAGTAGCCCTCGCTCCCCCGAATTGGTAACGCGATCACTGATATCGAGGATGACCCCCACACCCAATTCCCAGACCTGTCCGTTCTTGGTGGCAAAGTAGATCCCATCAGCGAACGGCCGCGAGGTGAGCACGGTTGGGAATGGCAATCCCTCGAGCACCGGCGTATAGCGAAGGCCCACGAGCGGGGGCCCAGCGGTGGTCGAGGCGGCCGCAGTCGTTGAGGTGGTCGCAATCGCAGTAGTGGCCGGGGTGGCGCTGGTGGCAGTGGTGGCCGGCTCACTTGAAGTTGTGGTCGGGCTTTGTTCCTGCGCCGGGCCACATGCCAAAACCAAGAGCAAGGCACCAATTGGTACCGGTCGTGGCATCGCTTCGGGAAGCTAGCGACACCCGCAATCTATAAAGTCGCCGCCGGATGCAGAGCGCCACCATGAGAAACGATCGCCGGTCGATATTCGGCTGGGC
>DATEDX010000234.1:0-7715 GCA_035281425.1 Acidimicrobiia bacterium | reverse complement strand
CAGATGGTGCGGCGCTACGCCCGCGAGGGGCGCCTGCCCGCCTACAAACTGCCCGGCGGGCGCACTTTCCGTTTTTTCCGTGACGAGATCTTCGAGTTCTTGAAGGCCCACCCAGCCCAGCCCGAGACCCGCCCCGCCGTCTCCGAACGGCGTTCCTAGCCGCCGAACCAGACCTATTTCTAATATTGATTAAATACCGTAACCTCCTCGCAGTTGGCGAGGAGATGGGGTGGCCGAAAGCGCATTTCGGTTATCGCTGCCGGATGACGGCGGCGAGGGAAGCCAAAGGAAGCAGCACCCGACGGTCGCGCTCCGCGATCTCGACGTAATCAGTGGCCACCAACACCACCCGACCCGTCATCGTCAAACCCATCGACGGGGCATAGATCTCCACCTCTTCTCGGTTCTGCTCCAACTCCAGAAGACGCGCCCGCCAAGTGGCGGATGGAGGTCGACCGCTCCGGCCCCCGGCCCGAGCCGCCAGCAACTCCAGGCTCACCCAGGCGAGATCAGCCTCTACCACCGAGTCACCGCTCTCCAAGACCACATAGTCGTCAGCCACCGAAACCAGCTGGCCGGACCATCGCCGTTCCCCACAACCGAGCGAGACCCGATCTCCCCGGTGCATAGCGGACCGGGCGGCGTCGGCCAGCGAAGAGCGGCGGCGCCGCTGGATTTCGGTGAGGCGCTCCAACTCGGCCGCCTCCTCGGTGAACTCGGCTCCCACTCGCCGGCGCAGCTCGGCGGCCAGGTCTTCGAAGTCGTCCGGATGCCAGGTCATGTTTTTCGCGCTCTCGACATCTTGCCGTCGGCCGTCGGTAGTTTGCCGCCCGGGATGACTCCGGGTGGGCGAACCAGGGAGCAGGAGTGGTAGCGGGAGAGCAGGAGTTCGGCCATTCCCCGGCGCCGGTGACCCTCCACCGGCGCCGGCCGTGGCGCCGGCTCTCCGCTGCCCACCTGCTCATGGTGGTGGCGGCGGTGCTGGCATTTACGGTCAATCTCCTCGTCCTGCGGAGCCGCGACGACACCGTGCCGGTGGTGGCGGTGGCGGCTCCGGTGGCTGCCGGGGAGGTGGTTAACGCGGCTCACTTCAAGATGGCGGACGTTGACATCTCGCCGGAGATCCTGGCCAACCTCTACCGGTGGGACGAGGTGGCTTCGCTCACCGGGCAGGTGGCCGCTCGGGCCCTCGCTCCGGGGGAGCTGGTTGGACCCGGTGCCCTAGTCGAGTCGGCCGCTCCCTCGGGGTTGCGCTCGATGAGCATTCCGCTCGACCCGGCCCGCGCCGTGGGCGGCGAACTGGTAGCGGGCGATCGTATCGACCTCATCCGGGTCGACGAGGCTGGCGCCAGCTACATCCTGGAAGACACGGCAGTGCTGGCGGTGGCAGACCCCGACCGGGGCGGTCTCGGGGTGAGTGGTGACTTCCACCTCGTCATCGCCGTTACCCGTGAGCAGGCGCTGGCGGTGGCCGCCGCGGTCGACGCCGGCAGTCTGCAGGTCGTGAAATCGACCGGAGCCGCCGCTTCGCCATGAACGAGATCGAGGTCGCCCTCGCCGTGTCGGCTCGTGACTGGCCCGATCGACTGCACACCTTTCTGGCCGATCACGGAGGCGCCCGGGTGCGAAGCCAGGTGATGGTGGCCGAAGACGTCTTAGTCGAGTCCTTCCAGGTCCTCGTCATCGATGACATCTGTTCGTTTCTAACCCCGCGACTCGTGGAACAAGTACGACGGCAGGGACGTCAGGTTCTGGGGGTGTTCGACCCCGGAGAAGCGCCCGACGGGAAAGATCGGTTGCTCGAGTGTGGTGTGGACCTGGTCATCGAGGCCGACGCCGATGGTGACGAGTTCGTCATCGCGCTGAGGACACTTCTCCTCAGCGACCAGCCGGCACCGCCGGCGCCCGCCGCCAGCCCCTCCGATGCAGGAAGGGCCAAGCTTGTCGTCGTTGGTGGCCCATCCGGGGGTACCGGCGCGACCGAAGTGGCGGTCGCCATCGCCGATCGCCTCGCCCGAAAGGCCCCAACGGTGCTGGTCGATGTCGATGAAGTGTCCCCAGCCATTGCTCAGCGCCTGGGACTCCAGCTTCTACCCAATCTCCGTACCGCCCTCGACGCTCTGCAGCATCGCCACGGCAGTGTGGAGAACTCGCTCGTCCGCAAAGGTTCGTTGCACGTCGTCACCGGGCTCTCCGGTGAGCGCGACTGGATGGAGGTCCGGCCCAGCCAGGTGACCGATCTTCTCTCCGAGCTCGGAACCCACTTCAACTTCGTGATCGCCAACTGCGGTAGTCACTTGGAGCAAGTCGGTTTTGGCGACGCCGGACGCTTCGGCATCACCCGCCACGTCATCGCCGCCGCCGACGAGTTGATCGTGGTCGGCCTCCCTTCGCCGGTGGGGGTGACGAGGCTCCTCGGCTGGCTAGCCAAAACCGAGCTGCTCAACCCCCACGCTCCTCGATTGATCATCGTCAACCGCTGCTCCAGCTCTCGCTATCGCCGGTCCGAGGTCCAGGCCGAGATCGACCGGGTCTACCCCGGCGTGTCGGTCGACTTCGTGCCCGCCGATCATCAGGTGGAGGCGGCGGGCTGGGCAGGTGAGACGGTGACCGCGGGGGCGTTTGCCCGATCGATCCGGCGGGTGGCGGAAAAGGTGGTTCGGCCGTGACCCTCGCCCCCGCGTATGAAGAGATCAGAAGACGAGCCCTCGAACTGGTAGAGGCCGGTCGGCTCGATCCGGCCGGTGACCGCGAAGCCATCCGGCAAGTGGTGGCCGGAGCCGTCGACGAATACCAACGCCGGGCCCACCTGGGCCAGGGTCGGGCTCTGCACGATCCCCGGCAGATGGTCGACCGGGTGCTCCGCTCGGTGGCCGATTACGGCCCCCTGACCGAACTCCTATCTCGCCACGACATCGAAGAGGTGTTCATCGAGGGAGGCCGGGTCTCCTATTTGGAAAGCAACGGCAGGTTGCGTGGATTGGACCAGCCGGTTTCGGAAGCTGAGAACCGTCACGTCGTCGACCGGCTGCTGGCCGAGACCGACCGACGTCTCGACGCCTCTCAGCCAATTGTCCAGGCCCGGGTCTTGGGTGGAGCGGCCCGGCTGACGGCAGTGATCCCGCCCATCGCCGATCAGCTGTCGGTCACCCTCCGCCGCTACGCCCTCCGGCGCGAGACCCTCACCTCGCTGGTTGAACTGGGCTCCTTGACGGTGGCGGCGGCCAGCCTCCTGGCGACCACGGCTCGCACCACCTCCTCCGTCCTCGTTTCCGGACCGCCCGGTTCCGGCAAGACTTCACTCCTGGCAGCCTTGATGCAGGCTGCCCCTGCCGGGCAGTGCCTCCGCTGCTGCGAGGAGGTGCGCGAACTCCACGTGCCCTTAACCCACGGCTCTTACTACGAGGCCCGCCCACCCTCCCTGGACGGGGAGGGCGAGATCAGTCTCCGCGACCTTGTCAAAGTCATCCTGGCGATGAGGCCGGATCGGATCGTGGTGGGCGAGGTTCGCGGCGCCGAAGCCTTCGAGCTAACCCGAGCCGTCAACGCTGGATGTGGCTTCGCCTGCACTATTCATGCCAACACTGCTCGCGACGCCCTCTCCGCCCTGGTCAATGCCGCCATGATGGCGGGGGAGAACGTGGCCGAACCGGTGGTACGCCGCATCTTCTCCAACTCACTCGACTTCGTCATCCACCTCGACCGCGACATCGAACCCACCTCAGATGGGCGGGTACGACGCCAGGTGATGGAGATCCTCGCCTTGGTACCGGCTCTGCACGACGACTTCTCTACCGAGCCGATCTTCGTGCGGCCCCGGTTGGGGGCGGCGATGGAGTGGACGGGTGCTTATCCCCCCGACGAGGTCGGCGACCGCTTGCAGCGCTCGCTTCCCGACTCGGTGTCGCTGCGCGACGTCTTGGAGGGAAGGGTGAGCTTGCTGTGAATCTTCTCGCCGCTTGGCTATCGGCGGTGTTTGCGGCCCTCCTGGTGGGCACGATCAGCGGCGCTTGGCCCGCCGCCCGGCCTCGAACCCGGAAGCGATTGTCCACCCGCCGCGACGCCCTCCTCCAGGCCGGCCTCCAGGTTCCAGTCCGTCAATTCGACCTGCTCATCGGCGCCGGCGTAGTCGGCACCTTTCTTTTGGTGTGGATGCTCTCTTCTATCTGGACGATTGCCGTTCCCCCGGCACTGGCCGTGGCCCTGGTCCCCCGAGCGCTGGTGGCTCGCCGCCGTTCGCAGCGAATCATGGAGATGCAGCGGGCCTGGCCGGATGGGCTCCGGGACTTGATCGCTTCGATCTCATCGGGGATGTCGCTGGGTCGGAGCCTCGAGCGGTTGGCCCAGCACGGCCCCCAGCCGCTGCGGGAAACCTTCGCCCCGTATCCACAACTGGCGAGGGCAGTGGGCGTGGCCGGAGCGTTGGAGGCCATCAAGGCTCAGCAGGCCCATCCCGCTACCGACCGCATCTTCGAGGTACTGATCCTGGCCAACGAGCGGGGAGGTGCGGTGGTGGTCGACATCCTCCGCGATCTGGCCGCCGCCACCACTCGAGACGTTTGGGCGGTGGAGGAGATGGAGACCCTCGCCCTCGAACAGAAAATCAACGCCCGCATCGTCTTCGCGGTCCCCTGGCTGGTACTGGTGTTCATGACCCTCCGCCCTGGTCCTTTCCGGGACTTCTATCAATCGCTGGCCGGGGCGTTGGTGGTGGCCATTGGTGGAGTGGCCAGCCTCATGGGGATGTGGCTGGTGGGACGGTTGGGGAGAGAACCGGAGGAGCCAAGGGTGTTCGGGGGTGTCACTTGATGGGGCCGGCTGCACTTTGGGTGGCGGCGGGTCTCACCGCTCTGGCGGTGGCGCTGGTGATGCGGGCCTTGGTGCCACCTCCCGCCCGGCTGGCGGGGCGGGTGCGTCCCTATACCAGCCAGGGCCGGGGAGCCGCCGCCATGTTCGGGCCGTTTTTGCCTCACCGGGGATGGCAGCGCGCGGCCTCTGTCTTCTCCCGGTGGGCGGCCCGGGTTGGTTCCCTGCTGGAAGGGGGAGGGGCCGAGCGGCTGGCTCAACGCCTTAGGCAATCAGGGCTGTTTCCGGGGCTGAGTGGCGAGCAAGCCCTCGATGCCTTCCGGGTCAAGCAGTTGGGGGCGGCATTTAGCTGGCTGGGCGGATCGGTGATGATCGGGGTAGCACTGCGGCTTCCGGTGGCCCGAACCCTGGCTCTGGCTGTGCTGGGCTCGGTGATCGGCGTCGCTCGGCAAAAGGGAACGGTCGACCGGGCCCTGGAGCAGCGGAGGCAGTTGATGCGGATCGAGATCTATACCGTGAACCAGCTGCTGGCCATGCGGGTCCGAGGCGGCGGTGGGGTGGTGCAGGCGGTTTCCCAGATCGTGGCTCGAGGTCACGGGGAGGTGGTGGGAGAACTCGCCGAGGCCTTGCGGCTACACCGGGCGGGGATGCGGGCCACCGACGCCTTTTCCCGGATTGCTGAAGCCACCCCCGAGCCTCAGTGTGCCCGCACCTATGCGTTGCTCGGAGCGGCCGATGAGCGGGGGGCCGATCTCGGTGCCGCCCTGCTGGCGCTGGCCGAGGATGTTCGCGAGGGAAGGCGGGAAGCACTCCGGCGGGCTGCCACCAAACGCCGGGCGGCCATGCTGGTGCCGATCATCGCCATCCTCGCTCCGGTCATGTTGCTGTTTGTCGGAGCACCCCTACCTCAGATCCTCTTCAACTGGAGATGACCCTAAAGAAAGGAGAGAAGATGAAACTGACGCTTGACCATCTCAGGCAGGTCCTGGCCGAGATGGAGCGTGATGAGCGGGGTCTGTCGACCGCCGAGCTACTTGGGAACGCGGCCCTTGCCATCGCCGCCCTGGTGGTGATCTGGGGGGTCTTGCAGACCCTGGGAGTGGACGTCGTCACTTGGATACGCGGCGAGATCCTGGGGGGGTGAACGCCGAGGCGGGAATGGCCACCGCTTCCTCCGTGCTGGTGGCCGCATTCTCGATGGTGTTTTTCGCCGGTCTCTTGCAGCTGATCGCCATCCAATATGCGCAGGGGGTGCTGCGGGCGGCTCTGGACGAAGGGGTGAGACGGGCCGCCCCTGCCCTGGCCGACGAGCTGGCCTGTCAGGAGGGGATAGCCGACGTGCTCGCCGACCTCATGTCCGGGCCGCTGGGGGAGGGAGTCACCGCGAGCTGTTCTGTTACCGGTAGCCAGGTGGTGGCTGCCGGCGAGGGGGTCTTCCGGGTTTGGTTCCCGGGAGTACCCGACGTCGTCTTCTCCGCCGAGGTGAGGGCGGTGAAGGAGGTCGATGGCTAGCGACCGGGGGGCCGCCCCCCTCGAGCTGGCCTTAGGTTTGGGCCTGATCGTGATTCCGGTGGCGGTGGTGGCTCTTTCCGTCGCCCCGGTGTTCGAGCATTACAACTTCGCTCGCCGGGCCGCAGCCGAGGCGGCCCGCACTTTGGTGCTGTCAACCGAAAACCCGGAAGCCGAGGCTCAGGCCGTGGTCGACCAGCTGTCGGCCGGGCATGGGGTGGAGCTTGATGCCGTGACGGTTTCCTTCTGCGGAGGCACCGGTTGCTTGCTCGACCGGGGCACGGTCGCCTCGGTCGAGGTAGCGGTGCGGGTCCCGGAAATTTCGGCTTTCCTGCCGGTGGGCGACTTCACCGTGCGGGCCACCCACTCCGAGCAGGTCGATCCGTACCGGAGCCGGCCGTGAAGGAGGAACGCGGCGCCGCCACCATCTGGTTTCTCGGTTTGTCTCTGGCCCTGATGATGATGGGAGCGTTGTCTGCCGAGTTGTGGCGGTTGATCGGCGAACGCCAGGAGTTGAGCTCCATGGCCGACGCCGCCGCGGTGGCGGCGGCCGGGGCCGTCGACCTCGACCACTATCGGGAGACGGGCCAGGTCCGGCTGGCGCCGGCGGAAGCGGAACAGAGGGCGCTTCTTGTGATCGCCGGCCACTCCGGAGGAACCGATCTGGCGGCGCCCCCTTTGGTTGAGGTGGCCGCCGATGGGCTGTCGGTCCGGACCTGGGTGGCGCGTTCGGTCCCCGCCGGGCTCATCCGCTTGCTGTCCCTTGGCGAGGAGGGGTTTCTCGTCCAAGCAGGAGCGGTTGCTTATCCGTCGGTCCCGTGACCGACCGGCTTCGACTCGGGCTTGGCGGGTTGGTGGTGCTGGTCCTTGCTGGGGTCTTGTGGGGAGCGTTCAACGCGCCGCGCAACGGTGAAATAACAGATGTGGCGGCCGCCCTCGAAGCCTGGGCACGATTCGCCTCAAATGGCGACGCTAAGGAACTGGCCGGATACTTTGTGGTGGATGGTCCCCAGTACCAACAGCTCTCGCGGGAAGCCGCCGCCGACCGCCCTTGGGACGGCCGGGATTACCAGTTTCAGCTCGCCCAGGCTGAGGTGGTCGGCCCCGGCCTGGTCACAGGGACGGTCACCGTGCGTCGCGACGGCGAGGTGACGATGACCGCGGGCTGGGAGTTTGACCTTCGCCTGGTGGGAGGGCGCTGGCAGATCTGGACCGTCCGCACCGTGAACTGAGCGGTTCTCGTGTTGGACCGCTCACTTGCCGGGAGAGTGTCAAACGGGCGGAACGAGCGCCGCTTGTGCAGAAACGGGTGAAGGCGATTACAAACTCGAATATGCGTGTGATCAAAGCGCTCGACGAGTCCACGTGGCCGGCTTACGCTGAACTGGCCGAGAACAGCG
>DATEDX010000233.1:0-7182 GCA_035281425.1 Acidimicrobiia bacterium | reverse complement strand
TCGGCGCGCTTCTGTCCTACCACCGCGAGCAGCTCATTCCAGGACTTGGAGAACTTGTCCACGCCTTCCCGTTCCAGCACAGCGGTGACGTCGTCCATGTCGATACCGACCGATTCCAACGCTTTCAGAGTTTCGTGGGCTGCTTCGATCTCCAGGGCTCCAAATGGTTGAGGCAGGTATTGACCATGGTCCTGGTAGGCGTCGATGGTCTCTAGAGGCATGGTGTTGACGGTATGGGGGGCAACCAGGTTCTCCACGTACATGGTGTCGGAGTAGGTCGGGTTTTTGGTCGAGGTGGAGGCCCATAGCGGCCGCTGCAGCCGAGCGCCCTCGGCGGCCAGCTGTTGCCAGGTCTCGCTGCGGAAGTGCTCGAGGAACACGGCGTAGGCGGCGAGGGCGTTGGCGATCGCCGCCTTTCCCCGCAGCGCCAGCGCCGTCTCGTGGTCCATCGCCTCCAGGCGCTTATCGACCTCGGTGTCGACCCGGGACACGAAGAAGGAGGCCACCGAAGCCACCCCCTTCAACCGCCCACCGCTGGCGGCGTATTCGGCCAGACCCTGTTGATAGGCGCCAATGACCTCGGCATAACGCTGCAGCGAAAAGATCAAGGTCACGTTGATGGAGATGCCCTCGGAGATCAATTGCCGGATTGCCTCCACTCCGGGTCCGGTGGCCGGGACTTTGACTAGGAGGTTGGAGCGGTCGACGTGCTTCACCCATTCCCTGGCCTCAGCCACGGTGGCCTCGACATCGTGAGCCACCAGAGGACTGACCTCGACCGAGACGAACCCGTCGCCACCTTCGCTCCACTCCCAAACCGGACGAAGGACGTCACAGGCATCCTGGATGTCGGCCGTGATCAAAGTGACCACCGCCTCCTGGTCGGTGACTCCGTCATGCGACAAATCGCGCAGCCGGCGGTCGTAGTCGCTCCCCCGAGCCACGGCGCTGGCAAAGATGGTGGGATTGGAGGTGACCCCGGTGACGAAGTCTTCGGTGACGCGTCGGGTCAGCTCTCCGCTGTCGAGCATGGAACGGCTGATCTGGTCAGACCAGACGCTCTGCCCGGCGGCGGTTAGACCGGAAAGCCGGGAATTGGGCATGGAATCTCCTTTTCCTAATACGCTTTAAGTTAGCCCCACCCGGGCAGTCAGATTGGCGGCCGGGGTTAACCTCCGCCCGTTGAACAGCAAACCCCCTCGCCGCATTCTTGTCGCCAAACCGGGCTTGGACGGGCACGATCGGGGTGCCAAGGTCATCGCCCGGGCGTTGCGCGACGCCGGCAACGAGGTCATCTACTCCGGCCTCCACCAGACGCCCGAGCAGATCGTGGCTACCGCCATCGACGAGGACGTTCAAGCGGTGGGGCTGTCGTCGCTGTCGGGGGCCCACATGGCCCTTTTTCCCCGGGTGGTCCAGCTGTTGGTGGAACGGGGCGCGGGCGACATCGTCGTGTTTGGTGGCGGCGTTATCCCGGAAGGCGATGCGGGCCAGCTCAAGAAGGCGGGACTGGGGGCGATCTTCGGCCCCGGCACTCCACTGTCAGAAATCACCGCCTGGGTGGCCGCTAACGTGCCCGAGCCTCAATGAAGCGGTCTGCCACCCAACGCCCTTTCCGCTTCCGTCCGATGGTTCACAGCGCATGAAGATTCACGAGTACCAGGCCAAACAGCTGATGGCGGCGCGGGGAATCGCCGTGCCCCGGGGCCGGGTGGCAGCCTCGGTGGAGGAGGCGGTGGCGGCGGTGGACCCCATCGTCTCTGAGAGCGGCAACCCGGTCGTAGTGGTCAAATCGCAGATCCACGCCGGGGGACGCGGCAAGGGAACCTTCCTCGAACATCCGGATGTGCGGGGAGTCAGCGTGGTGACTGCGGGGATCGAAGGGGGCGTCCCCGCCGCCGAAGAAGCGGTGAGAACTCTGGCCGGGAAGATGTTGGGCTCCACTCTGGTCACCATCCAAACCGGACCCGACGGAAAGAAGGTCAACCGCATTTACATCGAGCAGGGAATAGACATTGCCCGCGAGCTCTACCTGGCGGTGCTGCTGGATCGGGCCACCTCGCGCAATCTGGTGATGGCTTCCACCGAAGGTGGGATGGAGATCGAGAAAGTGGCCGAAGCCACCCCGGAGAAGATCCTGCGGGAGGAGATCGACCCGGCCATTGGCCTGGCCGACTTTCAAGCCAACCGGCTGGGATGGGAGTTGGGACTGGAAGGAGCGGCCCACACCAGTTTCGCCGGCTTTGTCAAGCAGTTGGCCGCCCTCGCTCAGGCCCTCGACACCGACCTGGTGGAGGTCAACCCCCTCGTGGTTACTAAAACTGAACAGGTGCTGGCCCTTGACGGAAAGATGGCCTTTGACGACAACTCTCTGTATCGCCATCCCGACATCGCCGCCATGCGAGATGAAAGCGAAGAGGACCCGGCCGAACTCGAAGCCAAGCAGGCGGGCCTGTCCTACATCAAACTCGACGGGACCATCGGCTGCATGGTCAACGGGGCCGGGCTGGCCATGTCGACCATGGACATCATCAAACATTTCGGGGGGGAGCCAGCCAACTTCCTCGACGTCGGAGGTGGGGCCAATGCCGAGCAGGTGGCGGCAGCCATCCGCATCATCACTGCCGATCCCAATGTGCGTGGCATCTTCGTCAACATCTTTGGGGGGATCATGAGATGCGACACCATCGCCAGCGGAATCATCAGTGGGGTGAGAGAAGTGGGATTGACGGTGCCGATGGTGGTTCGGCTGGAGGGGACCAACGTGGAGTTGGGTCAGCAGATGCTGGATGACTCAGGGCTCAATCTGGTCACCGCCACCGACATGAAAGACGGCGCTCAGAAAATCGTGGAACTAGCCAAATGAGAGAGGTGAGGTGAGCATCCTCGTTGGCTCCGAAACTCGCCTTCTCGTCCAAGGCCTGGGGAAAACCGGACGCTTCCACGCCGACCGGTCCATCGCCTACGGCACCGAGGTGGTCGCCGCGGTGCATCCCACTCGGGCAGGCGAGTTGGAGGTTTTCGAAGGCGACAACGACCACTCCGGCGTGCCGGGGCGAGAAGACACCTACCGGGTGGAGGTACCGATCTTCCGTAGCGTCGAGGAAGCGTTGGCGGTCACCGGCGCCAACGCCTCGGTGGTGTTCGTCCCTCCTCCGGCCGCGGCCGACGCCATCATGGAAGCGGGAGCAGCCGGGGTGCCACTCATTGTCGCCATCACCGAAGGCATCCCGGTGATGGATATGGTCCGCGCCAAGCGTTACCTGGCCGACAAACCGGTGAGGCTGATCGGCCCCAATTGCCCGGGGGTCATCACCCCCCAACAGTGCCGGATCGGGATCATGCCCGGGTACATCCACCAACCGGGCCGGATCGGGGTGGTCTCGCGATCCGGGACTCTCACCTACGAGGCGGTATATCAGCTGACCAGACTCGGGCTGGGCCAAACCACGGCGGTGGGGATCGGCGGCGACCCGGTCAACGGTACCAACTTCGTCGACGTTCTCCGTCTCTTCAACGACGATCCCGCCACCGAGGGGGTCATCATGATCGGAGAGATCGGCGGAACCGCCGAAGAGGACGCCGCCGTCTACGTGGCCAAGGAGATGCGAAAGCCGGTGGCGGGGTTTATTGCCGGCACCACGGCGCCGCCGGGGAAGAGGATGGGCCACGCCGGGGCCATCATCTCTGGAGGCAAAGGAACCGCCGAGGCCAAGATCGCCGCCTTCCGCGAAGCGGGCGTCACCGTCGCCCCCACCCCCACCGACATGGGGGCGGCGATGCTGGAAGCCCTCGGCTAGACGGCTAGCCGTCGGTGCCCAAGGCCTCCCTGGCGGCGACGTTGTCGCTCGTGCCAAAGACGATCCGCCCGTCGCAGGTGATATAGACCAGGTTGATGTTGGTGCCGGTGTCGGCGATCTTGCGAGCCATCTCACCCAGCTCGCCCGGTCGGTCCTGGAAAGAGGCGATCACTACCTCGTTGGAAGCCAACACCTCAACCGAAGCCTCTTGCAATGCCTTCTGGGCGGCAGCTCCATCACCGACCAGGACATGGATGATTCCCAGGCCCCCTCCGGTGGCGCCGCTCACTCCGTCGATGTTGATTCCGGCCCGACCGAGGGCTTCCCCCATCGAGGCCAACGCCCCTGGGCGGTCGGGAAGGCTCACTTCCAGATCCCAAGCCATGAGGACCTCCTTTCACTCGGGAACTTACACCGAGGGACGCGGGCAGCGGAGGCCGCCGGAAGGGCGGGGCCATCCGAGTTCAGGAACAGTGGGCTCGGGCGTTCAGAGCGGTGGTGGTGATTGCAGTGAACTGGTCATCGCGCAGCCCAGAGCCGCGGCAGGTGGTGCCCGGTGCTGCCAGGGGTGGAGGAGGGTTCGGCGGTGGGTGGGGGAGTTGGGGTCGATTCGGAACCCGAGCATGTGGATGGCTATGTGATGGTGGTACCAGCAGATCAATACCAGGTTGGATGGGTGGTGGTCGCCGCCTTGGGATCGTTCCCGGAGGTGGTGGATTTGGAGGCGGTGACGGGATCGGCAGCCGTCGATGGAGCATTGGCCCAGGTCCCGTTTCCAGATGTAGGCGCGGATGGCGGGTGGGATGGAGTCGGTTAGGTGGGTGGTGGCGATCGGACCTTGGCCTGGGTCGGTGTAGACGAGTCGGATTTTGCCGTGGCAGAGGATTTCGGAGAGGGTTTCTGGTCCGACTCTGAGTCCGTTGCTGGTGCTGGCACCGGTTTGGCCTTGGCTTTGGGCGGCGAGGGCGGCGTCGATGAACACTTCGGCCACCGTCACCGCCCGTTTGCTTTCCCCCCCAGGAGTGGGGGATGTGAGGCTGTCGGCGCAGACCGAAACCAGGGCGTCGGCTAACAGTTGTCCTTGGCTGGGTGGATCGGGGAGGACGGGGAACTGGTCGGCTCGGGTGCGAAGGGCTTTATCGACGGTTTCGGCGTCGACTCCATAGAGGAGACCGCTGACTTTGAAGGCGGATTGGTCCAAGAGGGGTTGGAGGTAGAGGTAGCGGGCGTCGAAACTGGCCTGTTCCACTCCGGTGGGGATGTGGCGGTACTGTTCTACCAGTCCCCAAAGCTTTCCCAGGGAGTAACCGGCGGCGGCCTCTTCCACCACTTCTGGGGAAGCGCCGGCCTGTTCCAGTTTTAAGAGGAAACAAACCCGATCCAACCCCATTTCGCCCTGGCGCATCCGTTGCAGCCACGGCGAGTCGGGTTGTTTGGCCAGCACCATCAGCCGGTGGGCGGTTTGGGGGGAAACGTCGAGGTGGCGGCTGGTCCAATCCTCCATCCCTCGATCCCCTTCCCCCCAATCGACCTGGTGGCAATCGAGCACCGAGAGGATGGCGGCTTGTTCGGCTCGGCAACGGTTGATGATCCGTTCCAACTCGGAGACCCTTGCCTCCAAGGGTTCTACTTGGCCTCTCCACTCTCCAAACTCTGATCCGAACACATGTTCAACCTACCAACCACCTGTGACAAAAACCGGCTCTTCGCGAAACACGGTGGTTAGCCGGGTTGGTGGTTGGTGGAGAGTAGGACTTTGCGGCGGTAGCGGTGGGAGTTGCCGTGTCCGTAGCCCCTTCGTTTCATGACTTTGATCTTGTTGGTGATGCCTTCGGCGTAGGCGTTGGTGTGGCGATGGTCGAAGTAGTTGAGGATCTGTTCCCGCCAGTAGGTGAGGGTGTGCCAGGCGCCTTTGAACTCGGGAAGCTGGGACTGTTCAACGTGGTGGACCCAGATCTCGAGTCGACGTTCTGCTTCCACCCGATCTGTCGCCTGGTAGATAGCGGCGAAGGCTTCCTTCAACCACCAGGCCATACCCACCTGGGGATGGGTTGCGAAGAGCCGATCGAGACGGTCTTGGTCTGGAGAGGTGAGAAGGTGGTGACGGCGGAGGAACAGCCAGCGGGACCTCCACATCTCCGGTTGGAAGCGGGGATTGTTCCCACGGGCCAGTCCCCCGTCCCGACCCACCACCGTGACCCTGCGGCCGTGACGGATCCGCACCTTCTCGGCGGCCTTGTCCACCACCCGGAGGACGTGGAACTTGTCGGCCACGATCCGAGCCCGGGGAAGAACCTCCTCGATCGCTTTCCGGTAGGGCCAGTAAAGGTCGATTACCACCGTCTCGATCTGTTCCTTCCAACTATCAGGGAAGGCCGATAAGCCTCGAAATGCTGACAGTTGGCTGCGGCCTTCCACCAAGTCGACCACTCGTCGCTGCTCCGGCAGCGAGAACACGGTGTGATAGACGAAACGGGAACGGAAGGAAGCCTCGTCGATCGAGATCACCGAAGGGGGAGGACCGGCATAAGGATCGACCGAAGCCGCCACCGCTTCAAAGCTGTCAGCGATCCGCCACCACGACACCCTCTCCCGACAGGCCACCTCTTTCCAAGCTTCCCTTTTGGACAACTCTCCCAGCTGAGCTTGGAAGCGGCGGCTGATCCGCTTCCGCCCGGCCAGCTGCGGATGCCGCTCCCTGGAGAGGCGGCCACAATCCCGGCAGCGGAAACGCCGCTGAGACCAAACCAGCACCGTCGGATAGCCAAAGCTCCGGTCCCGGATCCGACGCAGGTGGCGGCCGTTGCCAGTCACCTCCACCGAGCCGCAATGGAAACAGGCGGCAGTAAAGGTCGACTCCACCCGCACCTCCAACCACCCCTCAACCAACTCGGTGCCCAGCACCTCAAAATCGGCCAACTCCAACGGCACTTCGATACGATCACCCACCTGGGCCCTCCATGTTGTCGGCGGTTTCACACCAACCGACGCTAGGAGGGCTCAGCCCTCACCCACCGTCTTTCGCGAAGAGCCCAGAAACAACCCCCCTGCACTCCAACTAGCAACTTCTTTTTCGAGGCTCGTCGCGCCCGAGGCCAACGTGGTGACCGACTGTCCATGGGAGAAGATCTCTTTAAGCCTTCAATCGCTGCCTCCCTGCTTCGTTGATCACCCACGCTTCCGACAGGGATCGCACTACACCCAACGGTGGCCCGGCTGTTGTTGATTCGGTTGGTAGTTGTCTCCTTCGCTGATCAACCCACGAAACAAGCGAAACGCACATGAAGCGCACCCGTGTAACGCCGGAGAGGCGTTTCAGGGTTGGGTGCGGTCGAGGTGGCGAAGGAGCCGGCTGGCCATTCGGATAAGGGCCACATCGATC
>DATEDX010000232.1:0-2556 GCA_035281425.1 Acidimicrobiia bacterium | reverse complement strand
CGGAACCGCCGGCTGTCCCTCTTCTCTCAACGGCACGGCTATTTCGAGTTGGAGTATCCCTCGGCGTCCTCTTTTCTCATTCACCGCTGCCGGATGGCCCCTCAACGAGCCATCCGACTGGTGGCGCAGGCGAGTGCTCTCTCCAGTCGATGGCCTTGACTCGAGAGGCGTGGACTCGTGGGGAGGTCACCTCGGATCAGGTCCGGTGTCTCCTTCCCGCCCGTCAAAGCAACCCCACCGCCTTCGCTCAACACGAAGCGACATTGGTCGACGCCATCGCCGGCCTATCAGTAGCGGCTACGCGCCAAGCGGTGGCCTACTGGCGGCAGGCAGTCGATCATCGTCAAGTAGAGAAGTCCGCTGAGGAACTGCTGGAGAGGAGACGGATCCACCTGTCGGAGACCTTCGAGGGGATGTGGCGGATCGATGGCTGGCTCGACCCGCTAGCCGGGGAGATCCTCAACACCGCCCTGCAGGCCGCCACTCCTCCCCCCGCCGCCGGTGATTCCCGCAGCCCCGCCCAGCGACGAGCCGACGGCCTGACCGACCTCGCCCGACTCGCCTTGGATCAAGGTCAATTGCCCCAACAAGGCGGAGAGAAGCCCCACCTCCTGGTTCTGGTCGACGCAACACGGCTCCACCCCCAAGCTGGACAATCCCCCGCAGTGGGTCGAGCAGAAACGGCGGAGGGAACCGTGTTCACCCAATCCACCGTCGACTTGCTGAGCTGCGATTGCTCGATCAGTCGCATCGTCTTCGGAGCCCGATCAGAAGTGGTCGACTTGGGTCGCAAGACCCGACTCATCCCCCCAGCCCTGCGCCGAGCGGTTATCGCCCGCGACCGCCATTGCCAACATGCCGGCTGCTACCGCCCGGCGAAGTGGTGCGACATCGACCACATCATCCCCTGGCAACACGGAGGCGAAACCAAACTCGAGAACCTCCAACTCCTCTGCCGCTACCACCACCGCCTCAAACACATCAATCAGACCCGGACCGCGAAACGACTACCACGGTGCCCGTCGGTCACACTCCGCAGCCAAACCTTGATCCCGCTCCGAACCTAAACCGGCCCGGTTTCCGATCGGGGCAGCCAGCGGTCTCTAGGAGCTTTGGGTCCGCCATCCACCTCCGTACGACTCGCGGGCGTCACGGGAATAAGGAGTGGGCGCCACTCGAACTCGGATCTCGGTCTGGCGATGCCGTTCCACCGTTGTCTTGCTCGTCCCCCCTCCTTCTTCACCCCAGATCAGGGTGAGCTGGTCTCCCACCTGGATGTCGGGATCAACCGTCCCCAAGGAGAGGAATGCCCGCTCATTGAAGCTGTAGCCGCTGAACATGGAGAAGCCGACGACCCGGCCGTCCCGGATCACGGCGTCGTAGCTGGCCGAGGTGTAGTTGGAGAGGGGGAGGTCGATGTATTTGAAGTTTTCGCCTTCGGGCTCGAACAGGGAACGCCAGACCCGGACCACGTCGTCGGGGTTCCATTCGAAGGTCACCTTCTTCCTCTGCGGTCGGTCAGACATCGCCTCCAATGCTTCCCGGCCGATGAATTCGTGGTCGAACTTGATATAGAAGCCGTACCCAAGCGCCTGGGGAGCGAGGTAGTAGTCCTCGATACTGTCGGAGACGAAGCTGCCACCAAGGGACCCCACCGCCTCGTATCTGTCGGCCGGTAGCCACTCCCGGTACGCCTTCATCCTCTCCCCGGTATAGACCGCCGGGAGCGGGGAGGGAATCCATCCCGATTCGAGCGTGTTCGTCGCATAGGCCCGGGAACCGACCTGACGGACTCCGTATTCGGCCCCGGCCTCGAGAATGGCCCGACGGACCTCCTCACCTTCGGCGTACGGCCCCCAGATCTCGAGGCCCGGTTCCCCCGCCATGCCGTGGTGTAGGGCCGGGATCTCCCGGCCGGCGAACCTGACCGCGCCCACATGGAAGAACTTGATGGGGGGGAGGGGGCCACCAGTCAGCTTGGCAATGACATCTTTGGCCCGAGGTCCCTGGATCTGATAGCGGTAGTGGCGGCGGACGACGGGCTGGTCGCCGGGCCGGGAAGGGGAGCGATCATCCCGGGAGAAGGAGACGTCGTAGCCGCCCGTCTCGCAGTGGAACTGGACCCAGTTCACGGTCGGCTCCCGGCCCACCATGTTGAATCGCTCTTCGTCGGGGCGGAAGAGGATCACATCTCCGATGACGTAGCCGTCATAGCTGCAAGGCACGAAGTGCTTCGCTCGATCGGTGGTGAAGTCGGCGAAGCTATTGATGGCAAGGTGGGAAAGCAGATCGGCTGCATCGGGCCCCTCCACCATCAGTTCGGCCATGTGGTGGGATTGGTCAAACAGCACAGCCGACTCTCGCCACGCCCTTTGCTCGTCGCGCCAATTGCTGAACTCTGGTGCTACCACCGGGTAGACGTAGGCGCCGATCTGTGAGTTGCGAAGCATTTCGACGGGGTTGTCCACCGTCTGCAAAACATCTTCCAGGCTCCGCTGCGTCATGGGTTCCTCCTCCTCAACGCCACCCAAACCGGGCCGTGCGCGCAGCGCACAC
>DATEDX010000231.1:0-11480 GCA_035281425.1 Acidimicrobiia bacterium | reverse complement strand
CTACCAGACGCCACAAACCGGATAGATCCAAACCAGACGCAGCTGCCATCAACTCGTCCGGTGCACCGGTGTTGTGGAGTCGGATCAGGGCTACCGCTCGTTCCATCCCGATTTCCCCCGTCTGCAACATCCGGTCGATCTGAGGGTTTTGGGCTCTAGCCACCACTAGGAGGTCTTTGGCTACCGGCCGGGACACATCGAGACGGGAAGACACCCAGTCGATCATGGTCCGACAACCATCGGCGGCTGCTACCTGGGCCACATCCAGTTGCCGCAACAACTCGACTTGACGGAAGACCAGACGGGTCTTGTCCGCTTGGCAGGCCAACAGTTCCTGTTCCAAGCTGTCGATGGACCGGGTCGTAGTGGTGGCGAACATCTGTACGATGAACATACAACCCGGCTGGGACAAAAACCCGGGGATGTGAGAAGGAATCCAAAGAAATTCTTGGAGACGGGAGACGCGGGGCGGGTGCCTTCCCGGCTTCGCCGGTCTCCCCCGGCGAGCGGGGAGATCACACGAGCGGATGGGAGAGTGGTGTCCCGTAGGGATCGATCAATCGGCGACGAGCTGTTCCAAGATGAACGCTGCTATCAGGTCGGGGTGGTACACGGCGACATGACCGGCTCCCACCACTGCCTGCGCCTCGGCTCCTCGAGTTGCCGCCAGGGTCTCGGCTATTTCCCGGAATACCGGTCGCGACCTCGTGCCATAGGCGAAGTGAATGTGCACTTCGCTGTCCCGGAGGCCCTCCAAATCGGCGACTTCGGATGGCAGGTCGAGGTCGCCGACGACCAAGGAATGGGCATTGAGGTTGCCACGGTCTTCAAACCAATCCCTCCCCGGCGGCGGCGCTAACAGATTGGTATCGGTTTGGTGAGGGCCCTCGGCGATCGACCTACCCAAGGCTGCCACCGCCCCCGGCCAATCCCCCGGATGGTTGGCGAGGTGCACCTCGACTGCACGACGGCCCCGGTCCATGATCTCCGCCCCACCCGAGACATGCTGGAAATATCCAGCCTCGTAGACCAGCGCCTGAGACACCATCGACGGGTAACGAAGCGCCAATTGCAAGGCAACGATCCCACCTGCGCTGGCACCGAAAACGGCAGCTCGATCGATGCCCAAGGCCACCAGAAGGGCGGCGGCATCGTCGGCATGTTGAGCCGATCCACCCCCGGGCCAGTCCTCACGGCCGCTACGCAAGGTGCCCCGGCGGTCGTAGGTGACAACTGTTCTCTCTGGTAAGCGTTCGGCTATACCCCGGTACATCTCGGCGTCTTCGTCCGCCGCCCCCACCAGCATCACGGCCGGACCTTGGCCACGGACTTCGGCGTAGAGCGTGGTCCCATTCACGGCGTAGACCCCTGCCCGCGGCGGTGGAGCGCCTTGCACCGCGTCGGGATTCCGATCGATGGCCAACTCCATTATCGGGTGGGGCCCGGCGGCCTGACGGCGTAGACCCGCCACGATCCCGGCACCCCCTTTAGCTGGTGCTCATCTCGATCCTCGAACTCAAAGCCCGAACCCACCAAGAGGTCCTTAACGGTTCCCGACACGAGGACTTCTGATGGCCCGGCCAGGGCGGCTATCCGAGCGGCGATGTGCACCGCCAGTCCACCGACATTGGACCCTCGCCGATCCACCTCGCCGGTATGGACTCCGGCCCTGATCTGAATTCCCAAAGAGGCGATCGCTTCGGCGAGAGCTCGGGCACAGCGCACGGCCCGGCCGGGACCATCGAAGTTGGCAAGAAATCCGTCGCCGGTGGTATCAACTTCTTGCCCGCCAAATCGGTCGAGCTGCCCTCGAATGACCCGGTCGTGTTCGTCGAGAAGCGCCCTCCACCGCCGGTCACCGAGCTCGGCGGCCGTCCTGGTCGAATCGACAATGTCGGTGAAGAGCAGGTTCGCCAGCAGCCGCTCTGAAGCTCCGCTCCCGCGTACACCGGTCAGGAACTCCTCAATCTCATCGACCAGCTCATCAGTATCCCCGGCGAAGATCAGATGATCCTCGCCTGACAGCTCGACCAACCGGGCTCCGGGAATGAGGTCCGCAGCCGCTTGAGCGAGGACCAGCGGCACCACCTGGTCTTCCCGACGGTGCAGGAAGAGGGTGGGGGCCTCGATGGAGGGAAGGAAATGGCGGAACTCAGCGAGCATCGACTGCCGGAAGTAGTGACCGACTACCCCGGGGCGAACCGACGCTCTCTGCAAGCGGGTGAACTGCTCCACGAAACGAGGGTCGGAAATCCGGCTGGGGGCCATCATCGGCACGAGGGCGGCGCCACCCGACTCGGCCAGGTCACGTGCGAGCAGATCGGCCATCTGGTCGATCTGCTCTGGCGGCCACCCGTGACCTCCCACCGACCCTGAATACAACGCCAGAGCCCGGCAGTTTTGTGGATGGCTCGCCGCCAGCAGCATGGCGACCAGGGTGCCTTCCTGAATTCCGAAAATCGCCGGCTGTTGCGCCCCCGCTGCCTCGAGAACGGTGAGGGCATCAGCGATCTGAGTGTCGAGATCGGGAAGGTGCTCCACCGGGACCGGGTCGGAGAGACCCGTACCCCGGCGATCAAAATGAATCAGCCGGCTGAACGAGCCCAGACGGCGGAGTAGTTCGGCATAGCCGGGAATCTCCCAAACCATTTCGACGTGGTGAACCCAGGAATCCACCACCAACAAATCGACCGATCCCTCCCCTATCACCTGGTAGGCAAGGTGGACATCACCGTTGCGGGCAAATCTGGTTTGGGGCCGATTGGTCACAATCAGGTCACGCTATACCCGGTGGGGTCGCAGGCGACGAAACAGTCGCTCAGAGACGCAGCCAGCTGGGCCCTAAGGACAGAGATGGGTGGTGTTGGGGTGGCACCACACCACTTCACCAGCGACCATCGTCATCAAGACCTCGATGAAGGGAACCTCCTCAATCGCCACCGATCGGGGGTCGGCCGAGAGAAGCACCAGGTCGGCATATTTGCCGGGAGTCAGAGTTCCTCGATTCGCCTCGTCAGCGGCGGCATAGGCGGCTCCGACGGTGAGGGCCTGTAAGGCCTCCTCGAGGGTGATGGCTTGATCGAGCATCCAGGGATCGGGCTGTGATCCCAGGTTCCCAGCCCTGGTTACCGCCTGGTAGAGGAGGCGGAGGGGAGAGCCAAACGGTGCCCCTTCCGGCTCATCCGTGTAATAGCTCGGCCAGGCCGAACCGCCAGCCACGACTACGCCGTCGTCAATCAACCGGCGCCACGGGGTGATTGACCCCTCCGGCTGCTCGTCGACAAACGCATAAAACTCGGGGTCCTCCACCAATTCCCCGGGCATGTTGGTCTGGATCGAGGCGATCACACCCGATGCCGCCATTCGCGTGCTCTGACTTTCGGTGACGGCCAGGGCGTGCTCGATCCGAAGACGGTCACTTGCTCCTTCCACTCCGGCGCCGGAGTAGGCGTCGAGGATTGTCTCCAGGGCCTCGGTGCTGATGGCCTTGGCGGCGATCTGCCATCCCTCTGCCCCCGCCTCCTCGAAGGCAGCAATCAGCTGTTCGGTGCTAATCCGTACCTCCCGTCCCCAATCGAAGTCGACGAAGAACTTGAGCCCTGCGAGCCGCAGGTGGGAGCTGATGGCCTGGCGGGGTCGGTATGAGCCGTACCACTTGTCGAGCGGTTCCACCTCGAAGGTGTTGGTGGCCAGATAGGCATCGACCCGCAGCGGCAGCCGGTCGGCAGTGGCCAGGTCGATGAGCGAAGCGAGCTGATCTTCGCTTACGGCCAGTTCCTGGAGCCCGGTCCATCCGACTCTGGTCGAGTCGGCCAGGACTTCATCCGCCGAGGCATATCCGATCTCCGGATATCGAAGTAGCCGGTGGTTGTGCGAGTCGATGAACCCCGGGAACACCGGTAAGCCCTCCAGGCTCATAACAACCGGCCGCCTGTCGAGTCCGGCGGTGATCTCCGTCTCCTCACCCACGGCCACAATTCGTCCCCCCTCGATGAGGACGGCGTCCCGCTCGCCGAGGGCGTCGTCCATGGTGACCATGACGGCGTCGCGCAGGAGAAGCAGGGTGGGGTCGAGGGGAACGGCCGCCCCGGTGGTGGTAGGCGCCGAGGCAAGAGTGGTCTGGGTAATGGGGTTGGTGGTGACGACCTGGACCGTGGTGTCGGGGCCGGAAGCCGGGAGGTTGGGAGCGCAGGCGACTACTGCGACGAGCAGCAACACCCACCGGGTGAAAGCCCATGGCACCGGTCCATGGTATGACCAAGGTTTAAGGGGGCCTGTGACCTCACCTCACCCCAGGTAGCCTCAATTCATGGACGGCAACGGCGACGAGGCCCTGAGGGCTGACATCCGCAGGCTGGGTGCTCAGTTGGGCCAGGCTCTCACCCGTCAACACGGCGCCGACCTCCTCGAACTGGTGGAGAAGGTCCGCGCCCACACCAAGGCCGTTCGCATGGAAGGTGACACCGAGGCTGACGACCGCTTAGCGGAGATGCTCGAGGTGCTCAGCCTGGAGACCACCATTGAGCTGGTCCGGGCATTTTCCGCCTACTTCTACCTCGCCAACGTGGCTGAGCAGACCCACCGGGTGGGTGAGCTGGCCGGGATCGAAGGCGAATTGAGCCTGGAAGCCACCGTGGACCGGATCCTGGCCGCAGGAATCGATGCTGAAACCTTGACCGAGGTGCTCTCTCGGCTCGAGCTGCGACCAGTTTTCACCGCCCATCCCACCGAGGCTGCTCGCCGCACCATCCTCACCAAGTTGCGCACCCTGGCCGACCTTCTCGCCGAACGACTGGAGCCAACCACCTCGGCCCGGGAGCGGTCTCGCATCGACCGGCGGGTGGCGGAGTTGATCGACCAGATCTGGCAAACCGACGAGTTGCGAGCCGAACGTCCCCAGCCGATCGACGAAGCCAAATCGGCCATCTTCTATCTGGACCAACTCTTCACCCACGTGCTTCCCGACCTGGGCGAGGAGATCGATCTCGCCCTCTCCCGGCTCGGACATGCGGGCCTCCCGGCGCTTCGCTTCGGGACCTGGGTGGGGGGCGACCGCGACGGCAATCCTGCCGTCACCCCGGAGGTGACCCTCGAGGTTCTCGAGTTGCAGCACGATCACGGCCTCCGCAACTTGATCACCGCCGTCGAACAGGTAGCAGAGGAGCTCTCGGTGTCCTCTCGGATCCGAACCGTCAGCACCGATCTGAGTGCCTCTCTCGAAGAGGACCGCGAGCTTCTGCCTTATGTGTGGCAGCGATTCCGGAGAATCAATGCCAACGAGCCCTACCGGCTCAAGTGCGCCTACATCCACCAGCGCCTCATCAGCACCCGGCAGCGGATCATGGAAGGTGCTCGACATCAGCCCGGCCGCGACTACGCCGGCCCCGAACAGCTATCCGCCGAGCTGGAGCTGATGGTCGTGTCGCTACAAAAACACGCCGGCGAGTTGTTGGCCTCGGGAACCCTGGCTCGTCTGCAGCGCCGGGTCAAGGTGTTTGGGTTTCATCTCGCCACCATGGACATCCGCCAGCATTCGGCCCGCCTCCACCTCACCGTGGGTGAGCTGTATCGCCGGATCGGCATCGATTACCAGTCCCTTGACCGCCCCGGCCGGGTGGGACTGATGACCGACGAGTTGAAGAGCCGGCGACCGCTGTCCTCGGCCACAACCAACTTGGAAGGCGACGCCGCCATCACCCTCTCCGCCTTCCAGGCTATCCGCACTGCCCTCGACCGGTTCGGTCCGGTGATCGAGTCCTATGTCATCAGCATGACCCAGGGCGTGGACGATGTCCTGGCGGCCGCCGTCCTGGCCCGGGAGGCGGGGCTGGTCGATACTGCCCAAGGCATCGCCCGGATCGGGTTTGTTCCCCTGTTCGAGACCATCGACGAACTACGCCGAGCCGGTGAGCTGCTGGATGCCCTGCTCAATGTGGAGCCCTACCGGGACTTGGTGCGGCTCCGGGGCGACATCCAGGAGGTGATGCTCGGCTACTCCGACTCCAACAAGGAGGGCGGGATCACGACTTCGCAGTGGGAGATCTACAAGGCGCAACGGCTGCTGCGCAATGCCGCCGCTCAGCACGGCGTGACCCTGCGTCTCTTCCACGGTCGGGGGGGCACCATCGGAAGGGGGGGCGGCCCCTCCCATGCCGCCATCCTCGCCCAGCCTTTCGGGACCATTGATGGAGCTCTCAAGGTGACAGAACAAGGAGAGGTCATCTCCGATAAATACGGCCTTCCCCGGCTGGCGGCTCGCAACCTCGAGCTGGGGATCTCGTCGGTTCTCGAAGCTTCGCTGCTCCATCGCACCTCCCGCCAACCCAAGGAGGTGCTCGACCGCTGGACCGATGCCTGGGAAGCTTTCTCCCAGGCCGCTTTTACGGCTTATCGCAGTCTGGTCGAGGATCCCGACCTGGTGCCTTACTTCTTCTCCTCGACCCCGGTGGAGGAGTTGGGAGCGATGAACATCGGCTCCCGCCCCTCGCGACGTCCGGGAGGGGGCGGAGGATTGGAAGACCTCCGCGCCATCCCTTGGGTGTTCGGGTGGACCCAGTCCCGGCAGATTATTCCCGGCTGGTACGGAGTTGGTTCGGGATTGCTGGCAGTCCGGCAGCAGGGATTCGCCGAAACCATGGCCGACATGGCCGAGCGCTTCTCCTTCATGCGCACTTTCCTCGCCAACGTGGAGATGACCTTGGCCAAAACCGACCTCTCCATCGCTCGCCGCTACGTCGAGCGCCTGGTCAAACCCGAACACCGCCACCTCTTCGGCCAGATCGAAGCCGAGCACCGCCAAACCGTCGACGAGGTGGAACGACTCACCGGCCATCCGATCCTGGCCACCAACGTCGTACTCCACCGGACCCTCGAGGTGCGCAACATCTACCTCGATCCGATCAACTACCTCCAGGTCAGCCTGCTGGCCCGCAGCCGCCGTGAGGGAAGCGACGATCCCCTGCTGCAGAGGGCCCTGCTCCTCACCGTCAACGGCATCGCCGCCGGAATGCGTAACACCGGCTGACGGCGTCCCTCACTTCTGGCTTTTGGCGCGCCTTGATCGGGCTATAGCCCGATCAGGGCGCGCCAAAACGAGAGGGGGGAGGGGCGAGGGGCGAGGGGCGAGGGGCGAGTGGCGAGTTCAGCTACTTGGAGACTTCGACCAGGGTGTCGAAGTAAGCCACTCCCCCTCCCCAGTCGGTGAGGGTGTCGTTGGTGAGGGCATTGACGTTGGCGTCTTCACCCCACCAACCCCAGGGCACCGCCACCACCCCGGGGCGGAGACGCTCACTGACCTTGGCGGCGAGGCGAAGGCGAGCACGGTCGTTGGCGACCGTGACCAGATCCCCATCGGCGATGCCTCGGGCGGCGGCGTCGAGGGGGTCGATCTCCACATGGGGACCTTCCTCTAGGTGACCATGATGACCCGAATAGGAGCTGTTCAGAAAGCGCGTGTGGTTCTTGGGGGTGAGAAGGATGAGCGGGTAACGAGTGGCCATATCTGGATTGCCGACGGGACTCTCCGCCGCCGGGATGAACGAAGGCAAAGGGTCCTGACCGATGGAAGCCAGACCCTCTGCCTTGAGCAGGGCCCGACCGGTTTCGGTGGCATAACCGCCTTCGGCATAAGGACGAAGATCTTCCGGCAAGTCGAGCCGCACCCAACCCTGTTTGCGGAGCAAATCAACGTCGACATCGACTAGGGCTGAGCGGATCAAAGCCTCGTCGTCTTGGTCGAATTCAGGATCGCTCATCCCCATGGCCCGAGCCAGCCGACGCCAAAGTTCGGTGTTGGAAACGGCTTCACCCAAGGGGGCGATGGCAGGCTCGTTCCATCCCAGGTAAAGGTGGCCCCAGGAGGGAATCACGTCGAGGTGCTCCACTTCGGTGGTGGCGGGGAACAACACATCGGCATAGCGGGCTGTGTCGGTGACGAACTGCTCGCTCACCACACAAAACAGATCCTCCCGCTCCAATCCCCGACGTGTTCGGGCAGAGTTGGGAACCGAGACCAGAGGATTGCCGTTCCAGACGAAGAGGGCTTGAACTCCCATCGAAGGGTCGGTCAGAGCCCGGCCCAGATGGTTCATGCTCACGCTCCGGGCCGAAGATGGAACATCGAAGACCGAGTCGTCGACTTGATCTTCGGCCCAGACCCCTACCGACCGGGAAAGCCCCCCGCCCCGGTGGCGCCAGGCGCCGGTGAGGACGGGAAGGCAGGCCAGGGTGCGGAAGAACATAGCTCCCCGTTCGTGGTGCTCGGCTCCGATCAGGGTGCGGATAAAACTGGGCTGAGTGGAGGCGTAGGCATGGGCGAAGCGTTCGATCTCGGCCGGATCGAGCCCGCAGACCGATCCGGCGCGCGCTGGCGTCCATTCCTTTACCCGCTGAGCGAGGTCGTCGTACCCCTGGGCATAGCGGCTGACGTAGTCGTGATCGATCAGGTCATCGCCAATGAGGACATTCATGATCGCCAGCATCAACGCGACGTCGGTACCGGGCAGAGGCTGGATGAACCAGTCGGAGGAACTGGCGGTGATGGTGCGGATGGGGTCGATGACCACCACCTGAGCGCCTTGCCTGCGAGCCTCCTCGACGAACGGCCAGAGATGGCGGTTGGTCAGACGGGTGTTGGTCCCCCATAGAACGATGAACCGGGCAAAGCGAATGTCCATGGGGTCGGCGCTCCTCCCCGACCCGTAGGTGACCTCCAGACCGGCTCGGGCGGTGGCGCCACACAGCGATCCGGTGAGTTGGGAAGCGCCCAGGTTGGAGAAGAACCGTCGGTCGAGGGAGGACATCTGAATCAACCCCTGGGTACCGGCGTCCCACCAGGGAAGGATCGCCTCGCCGCCAAAACGGTCGATGACCTCGCGCAGTCGCGTAGCCACCAATGCGGTCGCATCGTCCCAGCCCACCCGCTCGAACTTTCCTTCGCCTTTAGCGCCGACCCGGACCATGGGATACAGGACCCGCTCTTCGTGGTAGACCCGGTGGAGGAAGCGGTTGACCTTGGGGCACAACTCACCCCGGGAGTAGGGATGGTCGGGATTGCCTCGGAGTTTCACCGCCCGCCCCTCTTCGACCGTTACCACCCATCCGCAGGTGTCCGGGCAGTCGTGATGGCAAGTGCCGAGCACGGTAACCATCAGGGAAGGGTAACCACCCGGGGAGGCGCCGAGACGTCAGCGGCTAGCCTCGCCCGATGCCCGTCATCGCCGTCAACCACCCCCTGGCCCAGCACTACCTGACGACACTCCGGGACCGCAACACCGCCACTCCTCTCTTTCGCGAGACCGCCCGCCGACTGGCCTACCTACTGGTGGTAGAAGCTACTTCCGACCTTCCCACGGTGCAGGTTCCGATCGACACACCCATCGAGCCGACCACCGGTTCGCGTTTGGGCAAACCGGTAGTGGTGGTAGCAGTGTTCCGGGCGGGGTTGGGGCTGATCGACGCTGCCTGGGATCTCCTCCCCAATGCCCGCATCGGCTACGCCGGGGTGCAGCGAAACGAAGAGACCGCCGAACCGATGGAGTACTACGCCAAGTTCCCACCGATGCACGACGCTCGGGTACTGATCCTCGAGCCGATGCTCGCTACGGGTGGTTCTCTGGCTTGGGCCTGCGATCAGGTCATACGGAACGGCGCCGTCGACATCAGTGCGGTATGTGTAGTGGCGGCGCCGGAGGGACTGGCCGTGATGGAGGAGCGGCATCCCGACGTGAAGATCGTCACCGCCGCCATCGACCGCGATCTCAACGAGCACTTCTACATCCGTCCCGGTCTGGGCGACATGGGAGACCGCCTCTTCGGCACCGCGTGAGCGAGTTCGAAGAAGCAGTGCTCGAAGTCCTCACCTCGCTGGGTCGGGGCGAGGTGGTCACCTACGGGGAGGTGGCCGAGATGGCCGGATTCCCAGGTCGAGCCCGGGCGGTGGGCCGCATCCTGGCTGAGACGGAAGAGGAGGTGCCCTGGTGGCGAGTGGTGGGCGCCGGCGGCCGCTTGGTCTCGCCGTCGGCGGGAAAGCAGGCAGAGCTGCTGCGGGCCGAGGGCCGCCGGGTGACCCAAGGGCGAGTAAGCGACCATAGGTAGGTACCGCGCCTGGTTCTGGCTTCCTGGCTCCACATCGACACCATCGGGAAAGCCATACTGACCCCGGTGCGAGCGATCATCCTGGTCATGGATTCTTGCGGGGCGGGGGAGGCACCCGACGCGGTCGATTACGGCGACCAGGGATCCGACACCCTCGGTCACACCGCTGCCGCGGTGGGCGGGCTCGACCTCCCCAACTTCGCCGCCGCCGGGCTCGGCAACCTTCATCCGGGGATCGCCGGGGTGCCGCCGGCCGATCATCCGATCATGGCGTTTGGTCGCCTGGCCGAAGCCTCGGCCGGCAAGGACTCAACCACCGGTCACTGGGAGATCGCAGGGATCATCACCCGGGATCCACAGGCCACCTTCACCGAGACCGGCTTTCCGCCCGAGCTGGTGCAGGCGGTGGAAGAAGAGTCGGGGCACAAGTTCATCGGCAACTACGCAGCCTCCGGCACGGAGATCATCGAACGTCTAGGCCCCGAACACCTCGCCACCGGGAATCCCATCCTCTACACATCGGCCGATTCCGTCTTCCAGATCGCCGCCCACACCGGGACCATCCCCTTGGAGGAGCTGTACCGGCTCAGCCGCATCGCCCGCAAACATGCCGACCGCTACCACATCGGCCGAGTGATCGCCCGCCCTTTCGAAGGGGATCCGGGGAGCTTCCGGCGCACTTACGACCGTCAGGACTTTGCCCTCGCCCCCCACTCCCCCACCCTCCTCGATCACGCCCAGGAGGCCGGATTGTCGGTGCACGGGATCGGCAAGATCGAAGACCTCTTCGCCGGTCGGGGGCTGACCAGCTCGGTCCACACCGCCGGCGATCAAGACGGCTTGGAGAAGACCTTGCAAGCCATGACCGACCTGCCACAGCCGGGGATCATCTTCACCAACCTGGTCGACCTCGACATGACCTACGGTCATCGCGAGAACCCGGAAGGTTATGCCGCCGGTCTGGCCCTGATCGACTCTTACCTGCCAAGGGTGGTGGCGGCTCTCACCGGGGACGATCTCCTCTTCATCTGTGCCGACCACGGCAACGACCCCACCGACGGCTCCACCGACCACACCCGGGAATACGTGCCGTTGTTGGTGGGGGGAAGAAAGACAGCCGGAGTCGATCTCGGGATCCGCGACCAATATTGCGATGTGGCCGCCACTATCGCCCAGGGATTTGACCTCGCTCCTCCGGAGCAGGGGGTGTCGTTCCTCAGCCAGATCTCATGAACACAATCGAGATCATCCAGAAGAAGCGGGACGGCCGCCGCTTGATGTCCGAGGAGATCACCTGGCTCATCGACTCTTATACGAAAGGGTCGATCCCCGACTACCAGATGGCCGCCATGGCCATGGCCGTCTACCTCAACGGCCTCGACCAG
>DATEDX010000230.1:0-25855 GCA_035281425.1 Acidimicrobiia bacterium | reverse complement strand
CGGCAACGCCTCCATCGCTGTGTGGCAACTAGTGCTGTCCGATCCCGCCCGGCCCTGGCGCTACGGACGCCGCCGCCAGCTAGCGGTCGACGACTCCTAGCCATTCCGCGCCGAAAGCCCCCTCCGGGCCACCTTCGTAAGCCCGTCCGACCCTGCGGGTCACCTCCGGAAGCCCCCTCCGGCCCCCCGGGCCACCTCCCCCAACGCTCCCTTCGGTCGCTAGGGGAGGAAGTCTCTCACGCCTCGCGTCTCACGTCTCCCGTCTCCCGTCTTCCGTCTCACGTCTCACGTCTCACGTCTCACGTCTACCTAATGCCTTGAACACCCACTCCGAGGAGACCGGATAGTGATCGATGACCGAACCGAGGTCGGAGAGGGCATGTTCTACCGCGCTTACCACGGCCGCTGCAGCGGGAATGGTGCCCCCCTCACCGGCTCCCTTGGCGCCCAAAGGGTTGAAGGGTGCGGGCGTTTCGACGTGAACTTTGGTTAGAGGCGGCATACCGGCCGCGGTCATGATCTGGTAGTCCATCAGGGTGGTGGCCAAGGGTTGCCCCGAGTCGGAGTAGGGGAGGCGTTCTAGGAGAGCGTTTCCCAGCCCATGGGCCACTCCGCCGTCGATCTGGCCGTCGACGATCATCGGGTTGAGGATGGTTCCACAGTCGTGTACCACCGTGTACTGCACGACCTCGGTGTGTCCGGTTTCCTGGTCGATCTCCACTTCGGCGACGTGGGTGCCGTAGGTAAAGGCCAGGCCATCGAAGGGAAGCACACTCTCAACCGAGAGCCCGGGTCGGTCCCGGCCCTCCGGCAGGGAAGCCCCCAGCTTGGGCTGGACGGCGGCGGCGAGGTCACCGAGGGCGATCTCCGAGCCAGGCTGACCAGTCACCATCGCCTTCCCTCCGGTGAGGACGATGTCGTCATCCGCCGCCTCCAACTTCTTGGCAGCGATCTCCTTGACCAAGGCGGCCAACTCACCAGCGGCGAGGTGGACCACCGCCACCGAGGTCTGAGCGGAGCGGCTGGCGACCGCCCCAATGCCGTGGGCATAACGGCCGGTATCTCCTCCATGAATCCGCACCCGCCCCGGGTCGACTCCCAGATGGTGGGATACCACTTGGGTGAAGACGGTGTGATGGCCCTGCCCTTGGGAGGCAGCTCCGATCTCGACCGTGACTTCCCCAGTAGTGAGCACTTCCAGCCGGGCGCCTTCGTAGGGCCCCAAGCCGGTGTCTTCCACGTAACAGGCGAGACCCCAACCGCGCCGTCTCCCCCGATCCATCGACTCGGCTCGCCTCGATTCGAACCCGGCCAGGTCGGCTGCGATGAGGGCGGCCTCGAGGGCGGCTGGGTAGTCCCCGCTGTCGTAGGTGATGGGGCGGCCGTCGGAGCCGGTGAGTTCGAGTCGATACGGGAGCGACTCTGGGGGAATGAGGTTGCGCCGCCTGATCTCCGCTCGGTCAAGGTCGAGTTGGCGGGCGATGGCGTCCATCACCCGTTCGAGGACGAAGGTGGCATTGGGTCGCCCGGCGCCGCGGATAGCTCCAGTGGGAGTGGTGTTGGAAAAGACACAGTCGATCCGAGCCTGCAGCGCCGGCACCACATAGGGGCCGGACATGAGGCGGAGGGTGGTCATCGGCACCACCACTCCATAGGGCACGTAGGCGCCCAGGTCGTGGATCAGTTCAGCTCGAAGCCCCAATACCTTGCCGTCGTCATCGAAGGCCACTTCGATCTCGCCTGCCTGCCCTCGTTGGTGACAGGTCGAGGTGAAGTGTTCCCGCCGTCTCTCCGTCCAGCACACCGGTCGGCCCACTTCCAGCGCCAGACGCGAGATCACGTACTCCTCGGGGTATACCGCGGCCTTGGGACCGAATCCACCTCCCACGTCGGGAGCGATCACCCTCACCTCATCTGGAGACAGTCCCAAGTAAGCGGCGAGTTGGGCGCGAACCGCGTGGGGTGACTGGGTGGAGGTCCAGACGGTGAGGCGTGCCTCGCCCTGGTCCCAGCGAGCGAGAACCCCTCGACCTTCCATGAACAGCGCCGCTCCCCGGTGTTGATCGAGGTCAAGGCCGAGGTGGTGGGCTGCTCCGGAGAATGCCCGGTCGAGGTCCCCGAATTGGGCGGTGAGGGTGGCGGCCAGGTTGGAGGTTGCTCCGTGATGGACGGCGGGCGAGGAGGGATGGAGAGCCCGGCGATGATCGCTCACCGCTGGTAGCGAGTGGTAGCCAACCATCACTGCTTCGGCGGCGTCGATGGCTTCGGCCAGAGTGGGCGCCACCACTACCGCCAGCGGCTGCCCCACATAACAGACTTCGTTGATCGCCAGCGGCGGGGGTTGGAGCGGTTGGAGGATGAGAGGTGAAGGGTTTTGGATGGGCAGGGGCCGTTCCAGACCCAGGTCGGCGGCGGTGAAAAACCGCGCCCCTCCTTGGTAAGCGGGGTCGACCTCGATGTCTTCGATCAGGGCGTGGGCCTCCACACTGCGCACGAAGACGGCTTGGAGGGCGTCGGCTCCGGCCAGGTCGGCGACGTATCGGCCCTTCCCGGTGATCAGCCTTTGGTCTTCCACCCGACGTAGCGGTTGCCCGATCATGATTGGGCGCCACGGTACCGGCCGCCGAGGGCAGGGCCTATCACGAGCCGGATTCCCTCCAGGGGACGCGATACTTCGTGGGGTGAACACCGTTCGGACGATCGATCGCGACGAGTTGTGGGGGATGATCCAGCGAGGAGAACCACTCCGGCTGGTGATGGCGCTCAATGAGTGGGCGTTTCGAGCCAAACACATCCCCGGATCGGAGCACTTCAACACCCCCGGGGACCTCTTCTCCTCGCTCGACCCCGACGAGGAGATCGTGGTCTATTGCACCAGCTTCGACTGCCACGCCAGCATCGCCCTCTACCACGCCTTGCTGGAACATGGCTATTCGAAGGTCCGACGTTACGCCGGGGGCCTGACCGAATGGGAGGCCGCGGGTCTGCCGCTTGAGGGGGATTGGGTCGATTGACCACGGACGAGCGATAACTCGCCGCCGAACCTCACTTCGAGATATAGGTCTCATCCAGGTCCGCCACCTTGGAGCAGCCGATTAGGGCCATGGTTCGTCTCATGTCGTCGGCGAGCAGGGAGAGGACGTGGTCGACGCCCCGCTCTCCAGCCACGGCCAACCCGTACAGATAGGCCCGACCGGCCATGGCTGCTTTCGCCCCCAGGGCCAGTGCCTTGACGATGTCGCTGCCCCGCCGCACCCCGCCATCGCAGATGATCTCCACCCGACCTCCGACGGCCTGGGCCACTCGCGAAACCAGGTTGAGGGGAGCGGGGGCGGAGTCGAGTTGCCGGCCACCATGGTTGGAGAGGGCGATGGCTTCGGCGCCGTTGTCCGCGGCCAGGACCGCATCCGCCACGGTTTGGATCCCCTTCAGGACCAGGGGGCCTTTCCAGATGCTGCGGAACCATTCCACGTCGCGCCAGGAGAGGCCGGGGTCGAACTGGCGACCGACATAGTCCGCCAAGGAGATAGCGTCTTTTCCGTAGCCGACGTGTTTGCCGGTGACGTTGGCGAAGAGGATGGGTTCGTGGGTGAGGAATTGCCAGGTCCATGCGGGATGAAGGATTCCGTCGAGGATGGTCGAAGCTCCCAGCTTGGGGGGCAAGGTGAATCCCCGGCGCACGTCTCTTTCCCTTCGGCCTAGGACCGCAGTGTCCACGGTCAGACACAACGCCTCGTATCCGGCGGCGGCGGCCCGCTCCACTAGCTCGGCCACCAGGCCCCGATCCCTCCAGACGTAGACCTGAAACCAGAGACGATCCGAACCCGCCGCCGCCACTTCCTCCACCGAGCGGGTACCGAGGGTGGAGAGGGCGTAGGGCACCCCGGCCCGGGACGCCGCCCGCGCTACCGCCAGCTCCCCCTGAGGATGGGCGATGCGGGTGAACCCGGTGGGGGCTAACACCAACGGAAGGGCGAGAGGTTTTCCCAACAGGGTCGAAGAGATGTCGACCTCGCCTACGTCCCGGAGGACCCGGGGGGCGAAGATCACCTGGCGATAGGCGGCGACGTTGGCCGCCAGGGTGAGCTCGTCCTCGGCCCCACCGTCGATGTAGTCGAACACTCCCCGGGGGAGGCGCCTTTTCGCCATCGCTCGCAGATCGGCCACCGTTACTCCCCGCCGCAACCGCCGCTTGCGGGAGTCAAGTTCGAAGCGGCGAAAACGTAGCAAGGAAAAGGGCCCCATCCTGCTGCCTTGCCCACGCCGGTTGACCACCTGGAAAGTGTGCCAGGTTGTAATGGGGCTGACGACGGCGGCGGGTGCTACGAAGGTCGACTGCGCCTCACCGGGCTGAGGGGACGGAGGCAGCCCTTTCTTGGTCGAGCGATGGCAACGTCAGCTTGAATACGTTCCATTCATCTCGCCGCTCATAGGTGACATCTCCCCCCATGAGCCGGGCCAGCGTTCGGGCGATGCTCAATCCGATACCGACCGAATCAGGCTGTCCTACGGCTGCCGAAGCTCGCTGGTATGGCAGGAAGATCCGCTCTGCGATCTCGGGTGCGAGCGGCGGGCCGTCGTCGGCGACGTCAACGTTGACGGTGCCGTCAGCCTCGTCGATACGTACCTCGATACGAGGACCGCCATGGCGGCAAGCATTGTTGATGAGGTTTCGAATTACCTGCCGGACCCGACCCGGGTCTCCCCAAGCTCGGGCCGGTTCCCCAGCCTCGTCGACGAGTTTGACTCGCATAGCCACCTCGGGCCCGTAAGCCTCTATCACCTGCGCCAGTTGGGCCTGGGGGCATACTTCCACCTTCGTGATGGAGAGCTGATGTAGCTCGGCTCGAGCTGAGACCAGGAGGTCCTCGATGATGTTGCCTAGATCGAACGCTTGGTCGGCCACCGAACGAATCATCTCGCGCCGATCCACCGCCGATAGAGACTCTCCGTGGTCGCGCAAGAGCTCGGCATAACCGAGGACGCCGGTAAGAGGAGTGCGGAGCTCATGACTCACCGAAGCCAGAAAGCGATCCTTGGCCAAGGTCAACTCCGTGAGTTCTTTGAGGGCTTGTTCGGTGGCGGTTCGGCGATAAGAGAGATAAGCCACTCCAGCGAAGGAGAGGCTAAGCAGTAGCCCTCCAACCAGGAGCTGTAGTGGAGCCTCTGCATCGGTGCCGAGCGGGGAACCCGGGGCGGCAGCGACTTCGAGCTGCCAGAGGCGTCCGGCAACCGGTACCTGTTGTGACCATTCAGTGGACGCTTCAGTTGCGGGGGGAGAGTCGGTGATGTCGATCACCTGCCAGGTGACAGTGGCGGCCACCATCTCAGGCACGTGGGCGGCAAGCAGATCGCTCAAATCCATCGGAACGACGACGAAGCCTTGCAATTCACCATTTTGGGGGCTGATCACGCGGCGATAGAGGAGGAATCCGTCGTCGTCTTCTTCCGAGAACAAACGAAGGAATGGGGTGGCAACCGGCTCGTCACTGTCACCTGCCCGCACCAGGGCGGCTCGTCGGACAGGGTCGGACCCGGAATCGAATCCCTGGGGCCGGTTGAAAGCATCAGCCGGTTCAAACCAGAGAAGGGGGTAATAGGTTTCCCTATTTCCCACGTTGGTCCGCGCTCCGGAATCGTCGAGTTCGAACACCCGGAATCCGGGGACTTCCTCCGTTACCGATTGGACGAAGTTCTCAAGGTCGGATCGGGAGACAGCGGCGATGTAGCCGATCCCCCCGACCCCGGGCGTCAGCCCCAGGTCAGAGGCGAATCTTGTGAACTCTTCGGCCGACACCCGTTCACTGGCCCTGAACAGACCGGTTACGGCCAGGAGCCGAGCATCAGCGTCGTCGATCGAGGCCTCGAGGCCCCGGGCCACCACTTCGCCCCCTTGTCCGATGACAGCGGCGGCTCGCTCCCCAGCCCGGTACCACGAACCGAGGGCTACCACCAGGGTCAGGACCAGTATCGCCCCCGCGGCGATGCTGGCCGTCAGACTCAGCGCAAAACGGCCGATCGTGGAAGAGCGAGAAAGCGTTGGCCCTTCCGTAAGGTGGCGGCGAGGCACCTCGGGCACTTCTTAGGCAGATATCGGCTCCTGCCCAACCTCCCTTTACGGCAGAAGAGTGAAACTAACGGCCCGGCGCCTAGTGGGTAATGCACTCGTAATGGTTGGGCCGTACCCTGCGGGGGCGAGTCGCTCTCAACCAGACATGTGATGAAAAATACCACCGCGTCCCGCTTGGCCTGGACTACCTGGCTTGGGTTGCTACTGACCGTCACTGTCGGTTTGGTGGCATGGTTGATCAACCTCAACCGAGGAGGTTCTTCCCTCCTTGTCTCCGGTGTGGTGGCCGAAGGCTCAGCCGGAGCGCTGGTGGTCATCAGTTACTGTCTGGGCGCCGTCTTGGTGGGGGCAGTTGGAGCCCTCATCACTTCTCGGGTGGCAGGCAACCGGATCGGCTGGATCCTTCTCGTGCTGGCCATTTGGACTGGGGTTTCCTTCGCCGCCGGCTCGGTGTTACATGCCCTGGCGACCGCGGATCCGACCCGGACCGCGCTGGGCGACTTCGCCAACTGGATCGGTAATTGGTCGTTCATCCCCGAGTACACGGTGCCGCTGACCTTTGTCCTGCTGCTGGTCCCCGACGGCCGCCTTCCCAACAAGAGGTGGTGGCCGGTGCCCTGGCTGGCTGGAGTCGGCATCGGCGGATGGCTGGTCAGCGCGGCCTTTTTTGAATACCTTGGAATTTCGCCCCGCTCGCTTCCCAATCCAATTTACGACCCGGCGGTGGTGGCGGTCGCCGATCCGTTGACCTTTGCCTTGTTGCCCGGATTCGTGGGGTCGGTTCTCGCCCTGGTTTACCGATACCGGCGCGCCATTCCGCTGGTGCGCCAGCAGCTGAAATGGGTCGCTCTGGGGGGAAGCGTCGAGGTGTCGGTGGCACTGGGCATATGGGGCACTTCCCTGTTCCGCCCGGCGGCCTTTGGGCTGACGGCGATCGCGGTGGGAGCACTGGCGGGCCTCGTAACACCGACCGCGATCGGTGTAGCCATCCTCCGTTACCGCCTCTACGACATCGACCGGCTAATCAACCGGACGGTGGCCTACGGACTGGTGGTGGGCTTTCTCATCGCGGTGTATTCGGTGGTCACGATCGGGGTGCCGCGGCTCTTTGTCATCACCGGCGACTCGCCGGTTCTGGTTGCCGGAGCCACCCTCACCGTGTTCGCTCTGTTTCGACCCGTGACCCGGCGGGTGCAGTCGGCGGTCGAACGTCGCTTCAATCGCGCTCGTTACGACGCCCGCCGTGAGGTCGACGAGCTCTCTTCGCAATTGGCCCATGGCGCCGACTTGAGTCAGGTGGTGGTAGCGACGACCCGACTCCTGCAACGAACCCTTCAACCCGAACGGATGGGGGTCTGGATCGGGGAGCGCAAGCCTTCAACCTGACCAACCCCTCAGGGCAGCAGGCGGGCGCCCTGGACGTAGGTGCGGGCGATCTGCTCCCGGGCCTCGGGGGTGAAGAGCCCGGCGAAGATCTCGAGGAGGGTCGGAGTGATGGTGGCGATGCCCTGGGGGCTGAGAGGATCGAAGCCAAGGTTTCTTTGCAGGTGGCGGTGAAGGACCACCATCCCTAGCTGCATCGCCGCCTGGAGGGCAGTGCGGCGAGCCAGATCGGGTGAATCCACCACCAATCCTCGTTCGACGGCTAGGCGGGAGACGGCGGTTGCCTCCTCCAGCATTTCGTCAAACAATTCGTCTGCCGCGGTGTGACCTCGAGCCAGGGCCCAGGCCAGGTACCGCATGATGGGCGCCGACAACCGGAAGGCGGCGGCGGCGAAGCCGGGATCGGCAAGGTTGCCATCCTCCAATGCCGCTCGTTTGGTCTCACGGAAACGGCTGACCACGTAGCGGTCACATGCCTCCCGCAGCCCGTCTTTCGATCCAAAGTGATGGAGAACCAGACCGGGGGAGACTCCAGCATCAGCGGCGATGGCTCGAATGGTGGAAGCGGCAAAGCCGTCGGTGGGAAACCGGGCCAAGGCGGCATCCCGGATTCGGGCTTTGGTGGTTAGGTCTTCCACCCATGCCACCGCTGTTGAACTCACGATCAACATACTAAACGGGTGTTCAGGCAATGTGATAGGATGCCTCGGTCATGCCTAATCCAATTTCTGTCAGCGGGTTGGTCAAGAACTTCGGTACCACCCGCGCCCTGGACGGCCTGGATCTCGAGGTGGCGTCGGGAGAGGTACACGGGTTCCTTGGTCCCAACGGCGCCGGCAAAACCACCACCATCAGGGTCCTGCTCGGGCTCATCCGCCACGACGCCGGGGCGGTGTCACTGCTCGGCGGCGATCCGTGGGCGGATGCCACCGAACTCCATCGCCGGCTCGCCTATGTCCCCGGGGACGTGATCTTGTGGTCCACCCTCACCGGCGGGGAGGTGATCGATCTCCTAGGCAAGCTCCGGGGTGGGCTCGACCTCAGGAAGAAGGACCAACTCCTCCAGCGTTTCGATCTCGACCCGACCAAGAAGAGCCGCACTTACTCCAAGGGCAACCGTCAGAAGGTGGCCCTGGTCGCCGCCTTGGCATCCCACGTCGAGTTGCTCATCCTCGACGAACCGACCGCCGGCCTCGATCCACTGATGGAGGCACAGTTCCGGGCCGTCATCGAAGAAGATCGCGATCACGGTCGTACGGTCCTGCTTGCCAGCCACATCCTCGCCGAGGTGGAGGCCCTCTGCGATCGGATCTCAATCGTGCGCAAGGGTCGGATGGTGGAGAGCGGCACCCTGGCCCAGCTGCGGCATCTCACCCGCACCTCTATCTCCGCCGAGTTGGCGGCCGATCCCAGCCCCATCACCACCCTGCCCGGAGTTCACGGCCTCCGGCTCCACGACCACAAGGTGGAGTTCGAAGTCGACTCCGATCGGATCGGCGAGGTGCTGGCCCAGCTGGCACCGCTCGGGGTTCGCAGTCTCATTAGCCATCCTCCGACACTGGAGGAACTGTTCATGCGCCATTACCAGGATGACGCCCAGTGAAGGCATTGACGGGGACCGCCAGCCTCATCCGGCTGATCCTGCGCCGCGATCGCTCCCGGTTGGCGGTGTGGATCTTGGTGCTGGCATTGGTGCCGATCGGCACGGCCAGCGCCTTTGCCGGGCTCTATCCCGACCAAGCCATCCGGGAACAACTTGCCGCCACGGTCGGTAGCACACCTGCGCTTCTCGCCATTCTGGGCCCGGTTTATGGCTCCAGCATCGGTGCCCTTACCGCCTGGCGTATAGGAACCATAGGTGCGGTGCTGGTGGGTTTGATGGCTCTCCTCACCGTGATCCGTCACACCCGGGAAGAGGAGGAAGCGGGCCGGCGCGAGCTGCTGGGCTCGACGGTGGTAGGTCGCCATGCACCCTTGGCAGCGGCGATGACTGTGGCCGCTGCCACCGGGCTGGTCCTCGGGCTGCTGCTGGTTCTGGGGTTCACGAGCCAAGGGCTGCCAGCACAAGGTGCCCTGGCCTACGGAACCGGGGTCATGCTGGTCGCGGTGGCCTTCGCGGCCGCCGGGGCGCTCACCGCCCAACTTACGGAAAACGCCACCACCGCCCGCGGGCTCGCCGTGGGCCTCTTGGGGGCGGCGTTCCTCCTCCGGGTAGGCGGCGACGCCGGCGAGGCCGGAGGACTGGGATGGATGTCGTGGCTCTCGCCGGTGGGCTGGTTCAGCCGAATGCGGCCATTCGCCGGAGAAAGGTGGTGGGTAGTAGGCCTCTGGCTAGGGGTCGCTCTCGTACTCTCGGTGGCAGCGTTCGCCATCTCCTCCCGCCGCGACGTAGGGGCCGGAGCTTTCCCACCTCGACCGGGACCGGCCGCGGCCTCCCCCGGGCTGGGTACCCCGTTGGGGCTGGCATGGCGGCTGCAGCGGGGCTCTTTGGTCGGGTGGACCTTCGGGCTGGCGGCGGCAGGTGCCGTTTATGGGGCGGCCGGGGACAGCATCGGCGACATGATGGAAGGGAACCCACAACTGGCTGCAATCTTCGAAGCCCTGGGGGGGACCCAAGCCCTCACCGACACGTTCTTTTCCGCTGCGGTGAGTGTCCTGGCCCTGATCGCCACCGCCTATGGAATCCGGGCGGTGCTGCGGCTGCGGGTGGAAGAAGAGAGCCTCCGGGCTGAGTCGGTGCTGGCCACGGCGGTGACCCGCTCCGGCTGGGCGTTGAGCCACTTCGTCTTCGGGGTGTTGGGTCCCTTGTTCATGCTGGCCGTGGCGGCGGCGGTGGCGGGCACCGTTTATGGCGTCGTTGTCGGTGATGTAGCCGGTCAGGCGCCGCGCATCCTCGGGTCGGCGCTGGTCCAGATGCCGGCGGTTTGGGTGGTCACCGCGGCGGCATTGACCCTCTTCGGGCTGGTCCCGCGCCTGGTCTCCCTCAGCTGGGGAATCCTGGTGGGATGCCTGTTGCTGGGCCAGTTGGGACAGATCCTCCGGTTCCCCCAATGGTCGCTCAACCTGTCGCCTTTCACCCACATACCCCTGCTGCCGGCCGAAGAGCTGGAAGCGCTCCCCTTGCTGGTGCTGGGAGCAGTGGCCTCCGCCTTAGCGGCGATGGGGGTGGCCGGCTTTCGCCGGCGGGACATCATCGCCGGCTGACTCGATCGGCCCTCTTTTCGGGGGTTTTGGCGCGTAAAGGCGACGCGATAGCGTCGCCTTTACGCGCCAAAACGGGAAGGGGGAGGGAGATGGGGAGGAGGGTCATGAGCAATGACTTAGAGGGTCGGGTTGCAGCTGCTCGGAGGGCGTTCGCCGACCGCAACCCCGGGAGCCGTCTGTACTTCGAACAGGCGCGACGGGTGCTGCCTGGGGGCCACACCCGCACGGTCCTCACCCATCTGCCTTTCCCCCTGACTTTCACCAAGGGGGAGAAGGCCATGCTGACCGACGTCGACGGTCACACCTACCGCGACTTCCTGGGTGACTACACCGCCGGGCTGTTCGGGCACAGCGAACATCGGATTCGGGAGGCGGCCGATCGCGCCCTCCGGGAGAACGCCAGCGTGGGCGGAATCCATGCGGGAGAGGAGGTGCTGGCCCGGCTGATGTGCCAGCGGTTCGGACTGGATCGGGTGCGGTTCACCAACTCCGGGACCGAGGCCAACCTGATGGCCATCACCACCGCCCTCACCGCCACCGGCCGCCGCCGCTTGCTTGTCTGTTCGGGCGCCTACCACGGCGGCTTGCTCTACTTCATCCACGGGTCGGCCCCCTGGAACGCTCCTTACAACTTTCTTCTTACCCCCTACAACGATCTCGCCGCGGCGGTGGCTTCAATCGAGGAGGCGGGGACCGAGTTAGCGGCGGTGTTGTTGGAGCCGATGCTGGGCGCCGCCGGCTGTATCCCCGCCACCGCCGCCTTCCTGTCGGGAGTGAGCGAAGCTGCCCGGGGGGTGGGAGCAGTGGTCATCTTCGACGAGGTGATGACCTCCCGCCAGGGACCGCGCGGCATGGCTGCCCTGCTGGGAGTGGAGCCCGATCTCCGCACCTTCGGCAAATACCTCGGCGGTGGGTTCTCCTTTGGGGCCTTCGGCGGTCAAGCCGAGCTGATGGATCTCTACGACCAGACCGCACCGGGGGGCCCCACCATCGCCCATGCCGGCACCTTCAACAACAATCTCGCCTCGATCACGGCCGGCCGGGTGGTCCTGGAGGAGATCTTCACCGCCGAGATAGCAGAGGAGCACCGACTCCGAGGCGACCGTTTCCGCCAGGCAGTCGAGGGGGTGGTGGCGGAGAGCCGCGGGCCGCTAACAGTGACCGGGTTCGGCTCGATGATGTCGCTTCACGCCCTCAGCCCCGCTCCTACCAACGGCGAAGAGGCCGAAGTTCACGACGGGTTGCTTCAGGAGTTGATTTTTCTGGAACTGCTCCAACGCGGGATCTACATCGCTCCTCGGGGCATGATCAACCTCTCGCTGGCCCACGAGGCGGCCGACCTCGAGGCCTTCTTGGAAGCCCTGGCGGACTGCCTCGCCTCTTCCCTGGTTTTTGGCGCGTAAAGGCGACGCGATCGCGTCGCCTTTACGCGCCAAAAACCCCTTGAGGAGAGGGGGGCGGGGGACTTTGGTCCGCCGGGGATGGGACTTTCCGGCCTTGCTGGCGCCGCCCCTCGCTTCCAGGCTGATCCTCGGATGATCCCAATTGTCATCACCTTTCTCGCGATCCTGGCCTTGATCGCCTTGATCGGCGCTGGGCTCCTGCTGGCGAGCCGGACCACCCGGGCCCAGGTAGGTGCCCACGCGGTCAACCTCGCCTGGCTGGTGGCGACGGTGGCCACTGTGGGCAGCCTCTTCCTCTCTGAGGTGGCCGGGTTCATCCCTTGTGCCCTCTGCTGGGTGCAGAGGGGTTTCATGTATCCGTTGGCGGTGTTGCTGGCGATTCCCCGGGTGCGGGCTTCGTCCCTACGGTGGGTGCCGTGGTGGGCTCTAACGGGCGGCGCTGTCTCCGTCTACCACTACCTCGAGCAGCACCTTCCCTCCTTCGCGGCCTCCGATTTCTGCGACCCGGCAGTGCCCTGCAGCACCATCTGGGTCAACGAGTTCGGGTTCGTCACCATCCCCTTCATGGCCCTGTCTGGCTTCCTGGCGATTGCCGCCCTCATCTGGACTCGCCTCCGCCACCAGTCCGAACATCGCTCTTCGATAGGAGTAACCGCATGAGTCGTGCCCATCTGCAACACAAGCCAATCCCGGCTCCGGTCCGTCGCCAGAGTCGGGCCGTGTGGTGGGGTTTGGGGATCGTGGTCTTCGCCGCGCTGGCCCTGGCCGTGACCCTTTCCGGGGGCGGCGAGGAGGTCATGCCGGTCAATCCTCAAGTTGCCATTACCGGATCGAGCCTCCCCTCCTTCGAGGGTGATCCGTTGAACGACCCAGCGTTGGGGCTGGCCGCTCCCAGCCTGGCCGGGGCCGACTTCGCCGGGCAGCAGGTGCAGATCGAGGCGGGGGATGGGCGTCCCAAGGTCATCGTCTTCCTGGCTCACTGGTGTCCTCATTGTCAGGCCGAGGTGCCGGTCCTCCAGGAGTATGAGGACTCGGTCGGGTTCCCTGCCTCCTTTGACCTCTATTCGGTGGCGACCGCCTATTCCTCCACCCGACCTAACTGGCCCCCTTCCTCCTGGCTGGAACGGGAAGGCTGGACCTTTCCGTTGATAGTCGACGATGCCGGGTCGAGTGCTTTTACCGTCTATGGGCAGGGCAACTTTCCCTACTACGTCTTCCTGCGGGGCGATGGCACCGTCGCTTTGCGCTTCAGCGGCGAGTTGGGCGCCGCGGCCTTGATCGCCACCATGGAGGACTTGACCGGGAGCTGAGTTCCACCTTGGCGTCCTCCTGCGTTCTTATCTGCTGAAACGGCCCCGGGAGGGCCGTTTCAGCAGATAAGAACGGGGTTTGGTTTGGCGAACGCGGGTTTGGGCGGGTGAGCTGAGGCGTTAGCTCATCCGTTCGGCGAGCCGGGTGGCGCCGCGGTGGGCGATGGCGGCGATCGAGATCATGGGGTTGACCCCGGAGGCGGTGGGGAAACACGACCCGTCCAGCACGTAGAGGCCACTGGTTCCGTGCACCTGGTTGTCGGCGTCCACCACCGACGTCTCCGGATCGACGCCCATCCGGGCAGTGCCCATCTGATGGAAAGAGAAATAGCTCATCCGGTTGGCGCCGTAGCCGACTCGGTCGACCCCGGCCACGAAGTCTTCCAGCCCCGAGCTTCGCCCCGGCCGCCAGCGCACCGGCCGCACTGTCGACGACAGCACCTCCACCGCTCCCGCTGCCGCCAACAGCTCGGCCCCGCGCCGAACCCCCTCCCGCAAGTGGCGCTGGTCCTCCGGGGAGAGCGGATAGACCCAGCGGGGTAAGCCGTCACCGCGGATGCTGACCCGGCCCTGGCCCCGGTCGCGGAGGAGAATTCCAGCCAGCCCGGTATGAGCCAGGGAGAGCACGTCCCACTTGTAGCTGAGTCCGTCCTCCCAACCGAGGAAAGCGGCGGGGAAGAGGGGATGGACCGGGGCGGTCTCGAACTTGAACCCATATCCCTCCCCGTCGAGATCGACGAACTCATCGCTGAAACGGGCCTGCATGATCCCGGTCCATGGCTCCACCTTCTCGGAGAAGCGCCCCCAAACCGCGGTCACCGGATGCAGCCGGAGGTAGCGGCCGGTGGCCGGACCTCCCAGGTGGCTGCGGAGAAGCAGAGCGGGGGTATTGAGCGCCCCGGCGGCCAGGACCACGGCCCGGGCCCGGACCCGGAGGTCTCCTCCGCCCACCTTGGCCGATACCGAAAGGTCGTGTGGCCCCTCCACAGTTACCCCCATCACGTGGGCTTCCGTGATCAGCCGCGCCCCCGCCCCGGCTGCCTCCGCGAGATAGGTGAGGAGCATCGAGCGTTTGGCGTCCAGGCGGCATCCCATCGTGCAGTACCCGCAAGCTTCGGGCAAGCACCCGACCGCGTTGCGGGGCATCTGATGGACGTGCCAGCCCAACTGGCGCAGCCCCTTCTCCAACAACTGTTCCCGAGATGAGGGCCAGCCATGCTCCAGATTCACCCCCAGGCGGGCATAGACGGCGTCGGTGGAGTGGCTGAACTGATCCCCGCCGAAGACCCCGGAGAAGCCCGCCACCCGGTCCCATTCCTCCCGCACCGGACCGGGAGTGGGAAAGGAGGTGGTGTAGTTGATGACCGTGCCCCCACCCAGAGTGGCGCCGGCGAGAAGGTTGATGCCATTGTCGGCGGTGGCCGCCAGCCCGCCATGGAGATACATGTCCCGGTAGGCGTCCGCCTCACGGTGGGTGAAGTCACTCCGGTCTCGGTAATGGCCCGCTTCCAGGACCACCACCGACAACCCGGCTTGGGCGAGGACTCCGGCGGCGGTGCCGCCGCCCGCCCCCGAACCCACCACCACAACGTCGGCGGTGAGGGTGGCATCTCCTTCGATCCGGGTGAGGGGGAGCCGGCGCGGCTCGGCCGGCGGAGGCCCGGCCGGACCGGGGTATCCCATCGCCTCCCACGCCGAGGGGGTGGCTCCACCTTCCGAGGTGACCCACAAATAGGCGGCCAGGGTCTTGAGGGCGCGAGCTCCTCCCCTCACCAGGCTCACCGGGCTCGACTCCATCTTTCGATAAGCCGCCGCCCGTTCCTGAGCGGGGAGGGACACGAAGGCTTGCGGTCGCCTATATAGGAGCATGCCCCCGAATGCCGAGCGAAGCAGGGCAAGGAACCGCCGAAGATCGGCTCGCACCTGATCGTGAGGCAGCAGAGCGAAGAGGACCGGGAGGCGCTGGCCTAGCTCATCTACGGTTAGCGGTGCAGTCCAGGCGGGGTGATTACCCGGCAGCGAGGGCAGGACGGTATCCGCCACGACATGGAACGTCTCCAGGTCTCGACGATCCAGGTCCATCGCCATCGGTCACTCGAAGAGGGGTCGGGTGTGACGGTTGAGGAAGATCCCTTGCGGGTCGAATTGGCGACGGACGTCCACGAAGTCGGTGTATCGGGGGAAGAGTCGCTCGAGGCGATCGGCGGTCATGAAATGGATCTTGCCCCAGTGAGGACGGCCCCGGTATTCGGCGAAGAGGCTGTCGCAGGCACGAAGGTACGGCCAGTAGTCGACGCCCGGCTCACCCGAAATCGACACCACCAGGTTGTCGCGTTGGTAGTTGGGGCTCATCCAAGCCTCGTCGCCCGCCACCACCCGGATCTCGAGGGGATAGACGCTGAGCGGTAGCCAGCGGAGCATCAGCTGCCGCATCGCCCGGAGGATCTCGATCGACTCCTCCACGGGTAGGAAGTACTCGACTTCGTGAAAGTTGGGGTCGTAGACCATCGGGTAGATCTGGTAGGCGGGGCCGTAGCGCTCGTTGACGGCGAGCGAGCCGTCGAAGCTTCCCGGCTCGTATTGCATGTATCGCTTGACCACACAATCGCCGGCTCCCGCTTCCTTGAGGTTGTAGAGGCGGGCAGAAGCATCGGTGGGCATCCAAAAGAGCCCGAAGTGCCGGTAGCGAGAAACGTCGTCCCAGAAACGCTCCAACACCTCGTCGAGGGGCATGATGTCGGTCCGGGCGTGCAACTCGTAAGCAGGTACCACCTCGATCGTCACCTCGGTCATCACCCCCAGCAGGCCGATCGAGGTCTGGAGGGCCGGGAGCAGGGTGGGATCGTCGCCGGCTTGGATCTCTTGGACTTCCCCGTGGCCGTCGACCAGCCGGGCTCCGCTCAGCATCGCCGACATGCAGGGATGACGAAGCCCGGAACCGTGAGTGGCAGTGGCGATGGCGCCGGCGATGGCTTGAGCATCGATGTCGCCCTGATTGGCGAGGGCCAGACCAGCCTCCCATAGCGGCTCCCCGAAGTCGGCGATGGTGGTGCTGGGGCCGGCTGTGACCTGGCGGCGACCAGAGTCGATCTCCACGATCCCGCGCAGCTGGGAGGTGTCGAGCAGAACCCCATCGGTTTCAACAATGGGAGTGAAGGAGTGACCGGCGCCGAAAGTACTGATGCCGTAGCTGCCGGCGACGGCTCGCTTCACCTCGGCCTGCACCTGTTGTTCGTCGGCTATCGGGACGATGGCCCGCGGTGTGAAGGACTGGTTTCCTACCCAATTACTCCAGGTGGGGGCGGTGGCCACGGCTCGGAATGTAACGCCGTTCTACGTTCGAGGCGGTCTAGGAGGCGGGGGTCAGCAGCCGCCGGGCGGTAAGCACCAGGAAGAAGATGGCCACCGCCAGCCCCGCCATGCTGGCGCTGGCGGCAGTGTTGGCGTGGTAGCTGACGAGCAACCCGCCCACCACCGCAACCCCCCCCAGACCCACGGCTGCCAGCATCATCACCGGCACCCGGCGGACCACCAAAGCGGCGGTGGCCGGGGGGGCCACCAACAAGCCGAAGACGAGGAGGGTCCCCACTGTCCGAAACGAGGTCACCACCGCCATCGTCACCAGGGTGAGAAGCGCCAGGTGGGCCAGCCGGGGATGGAGTCCCAGCAGTTCGGCCTTTTGTTCGTTGAAAGCCAGGGCCAGGAAGCCGCGATAGAGCAAGGTGGATAGCACCGCCGCCACTATCGCCCCCACTGCCAGGACGGCAACGTCAGTGGCGGTGGTGCCGAGGGCGTCACCGAAGAGGATTCCAGTGAGGCTGCCCGAGTAGGAAGCGGTGCGGGAGATGACCACCACCCCGGCAGCGAGCATGCCTACGAAGAGCAGGCCGATGGCGGTGTCCTCGCTGAGGCGTGAATAGCGGTGGACGAGGTTGATGCCAACCACCATGACGATGGCGGAGGCCACTGCTCCCAAGGTAAGGTCGAAGCCGAGCAGGACCCCGAGGGCGATGCCGGGGAGGACCCCGTGGGCAAGGGCGTCACCGAGGAAGCTGAGCCCTCGCAGCACCACCCAGGTGCCCACCAGCGAGGTAGTTATTACCGCCAGCAGACCCGCCACCAGCGCGCGTTGCATGAAGCCGAGCGAGAAGGGGTCGAGGAGCCAGTCCATTGGCTTATGTAAGCGCCTCGGCCACCAGCCGGGCGTTCTCCTCGATGAGGCCTAGATAGGTGTCGGCGGGGGAGCCGGGTTCGGCCAAAGAGTCGGAGTAAAGCTCAACCACAGTCACCGCCTCACCTAACTCAGCGGCGACGGCGTCGGCCAGAGCTGCCGGGTTGGTGTTCTCGGCAAAGATGGCCCGCACCCCTTCATGCCGCATCTCCTCCACCAGGTGCGCAAGGTCCTGGGCACTGGGCTCTCCCAGGGTGCTGCCCCCGGGAATCACCACCCCGATGATCTCGAAGCCGTAGCGGTCGGCGAAGTAGCCAAAGGCTTCGTGGTTGGTGACCAGCTTGCGCTGATCTACGGGGATGGCAGCCAGTAGAGCTTCGTTGGCAGCGTGGGCGGCAAGAATCTCGGTGCCGTAGGTGGCGGCCCGCTCGCTCCACTCGCTAGGGGCGAGATCGGTCTCGAGTTCCGCCAGGCGGGAGGCGATGATCTCCACCGCCTGCGCCATGCGCACCGGGTCTTGCCAGAAGTGGGGATCACCCAGCCCGTGGTCCTCCTCGGATTCAGATTCACCCTCGGCCTCTCCTTGATGTTCATCTTCGCCGTGACCGGCAAATGGAAGGGGATCGAGGAGCGGCGCCAACTCCAAGATGTTGGCCCCTTCCTGCTCGGCAGCCTCGATCAGATCGATCAGCCCCTCTTCGAGGCCGAGACCGTTGGCCACCACCAGGTCGGCTTGCCGCAGCAACTCCGCCTGCTGGGCGGAAGGCTCGAAGTCGTGAGGGTCGGCCCCGACCGGCATGATCACCTCGACCCGGGCGTCGTTTCCCACCAGGTTGGCGACCACGTCACCGAGGACGCTGGTGGTGGCGACGACCAACACCTCTGACGAGGGCTGGCCGTTCCCCCCGCCACAGGCGGTTCCCAGCAACAAGCTAATGATGACGAGTCTTCGCATCGTCTGACCTCCAAGATTCATTCTCAATATTTGTATAAAATGAGAATCAGTCTTAATATCGACCGCAAGTTACCACTGCCCGAGCCACTTCGCCAAAATGGGAGAATCTTGACCACCGCACCGGATCTGCAAGATCAGATCAGAAGACATCTTGGGGAACGTTCGATCCGCTACACGGCCGGCCGCCAGGCTGTGATCAAGGCGCTGCAAAGGGCCGGAGGCCCTCGATCGGCCGCCGAACTTCATACTCGGCTCCGCCGGGTGCCGCTGTCGTCGCTGTATCGCAGCTTGGCGGTGCTAGACGAGGCCGGTGTGTTGCGAAAGCACCACGATGCCGACGGGCTGGCCCGGTTCGAACTGGCCGAGTGGCTGTTAGGTCATCACCACCATCTGGTCTGCCTCGACTGTGGGCTGGTGGAAGACGTCGAACTCGACCCGAGGGCCGAGTCCACCCTCCACGAGATCGCCGCCGGGGCGGCGGCGGAAGCCGACTATTCGAGTACCGGCCACGTCCTCGAGATCGAAGGGTTGTGCCGCACGTGTCGTCCATGACTTCGCCGGTGGTGGTGGGAACCGGTGTCACCCTGCGATACGGAAGCCGGCTGGCCCTGTCCAGTTCCGACTTCACCATTCCCGAGGCCGGGGTCACGGTGTTGATCGGACCCAACGGATCAGGCAAGTCCACCCTGCTGGCTGCGATCGCCGGGCTGGCCGATCCGGTTGAGGGTGAGTTGACGGTGATGGGGACCACAGCCGCCGAGGCTCGGGGCCGGGTCTCCCTGGTGCTGCAATCCACCAAGGTCAACGAAGTGCTCCCGGTGACGGTCAGCGAGGTGGTGGCTATGGGTCGCTACGCCTCGTTGGGCCTTCTCCGGCGTTTCCAGAGGACCGACCGGGACGTGCTGGCGGAGGCGTTGGAGCGCCTCGACCTGACCCGGCTGGCCGGACGCCACCTTTCCGAGCTTTCCGGTGGTGAGCGTCAGCGAGTATTCGTCGCCCAGGGATTGGTCCAGGAGCACGAACTGTTGCTGATGGACGAGCCCCTCACCGGACTCGACATCCTCTCCCAGGCGGCTATCGAGAAGGTGATCGTCGAGGAGCGTTCACGGGGCAAAACGGTCATCGTCACCACCCACGACCTGGCCGATGCTTTCAAGGCGGATCATGTTCTGCTCCTGGCGGGGCGGGTGGTCGCCTCCGGTCCCCCGGGGGAGGTCCTGGTGGCGGAGAACCTGGCCGAGGCCTATCGAGTGCTCGACACCGAGGGCCGCCTGCTGCTCGACGACGCCGCCCACCGCCCCGCCGATGCCCGCCACGTCCACATCGATCTGGGCGCTGCCACCCACCGCCACGAATAGCCCGGCTCCCTTCCCCTGGTTCCCCCCTCCTCCCCTTTTGGCGCGCCAAAAGCCCGGGGAGAGAGTGGAGACGGACGGGGGTGGCCATAGACTGACGGGATGGCGCCCGGTTACCAGCCGGTGAACAAGCTGCGGTTTGTCACCGCCACCACCCTCTTCGATGGGCACGACGCCTCCATCAACATTTTCCGGCGGATCCTTCAGTCCTCCGGGGTGGAGGTGATCCATCTCGGCCACAACCGATCGGGTCTGGAGATCGTGGAGACGGCGATCGAAGAAGATGTCCAAGCCATCGCCGTCACCTCCTATCAGGGCGGCCACATGGAGTTCTTCCGTTACCTGTACGACCTGCTGCGGGAGCGGGACTGTCAGCACATCCGCATCTTCGGGGGAGGAGGAGGGACCATCCTCCCCAGCGAAGGGGCGGAGTTGATGGACTACGGGATCACCCGGATCTTCTCACCCGACGACGGGCGAGCCCTGGGCCTGCAGGGGATGGTGGACGACATGATGGCCAAGGCCGACTTTCCTACCGGCGAGCTCAATGGTGTCGACCCGGCCGGCCTCGCCGCCTCCGACCATCGTCTGCTGTCTCGCCTCATCTCCGCCGGCGAGAACTATCCCGAGAAATACGCCGACCTCTTCGAACAGTTGCGAGAGAAGGCGGCGAGCGCCCCGGTGCCGGTGGTGGGGGTGACCGGGACCGGTGGGTCGGGGAAGTCTTCTTTGGTCGACGAGGTCATCCGGCGCTTCCTGCTCGACTTCGAGGACAAGACCTTGGCGATCGTCTCCGTCGACCCTTCCAAGCGCAAGACCGGCGGAGCCCTGCTGGGCGACCGCATCCGGATGAACTCCATTCCCCATCCCCGGATCTACATGCGTTCGCTGGCCGCCCGCCAGGGTCAAGGTTTGCCGGGATCGGTGCGTATGGCCCTGGACGTGGTCAAGGCCGCCGGCTTCGACTTGGTGATCCTGGAGACGCCGGGGATCGGTCAATCGGATAGCGACGTTGTCGACCACGTCGACCACTCGGTATACGTGATGACTCCCGAGTTCGGGGCCGCTTCCCAGTTGGAAAAGATCGACATGCTCGACTGGGCCGATCTGGTCGCCATCAACAAGTCGGACAAACAAGGCGCCCTGGACGCCTTGCGTGATGTCCGTAAGCAGTACCGGCGCAACCACACTCTCTTCGACGGGTCCGATGACGACCTGCCCATCTTCTTGACCGTGGCCTCTGACTTCAACGATCCCGGTACCAACCGTTTCTACCGAGCGTTAATGGGCCTCTTGGCGGCGAGCAACGATGCACTGACCAGCGATCTCGATCTACCTGTCGCCGCCGAGGACAAGCAGTATGTGGTGCCACCGGAGCGGCATCGGTACCTGGCGGAGATCACAGAAACGATCCGTGGGTATGACGGGTGGGTTGATGACCAGGTGGCTGCAGCCGAAGAGCTCTATCGGTTGACCGGAGCGGCCTCCGCCCTGGGTGACGAACCCGCCTTGACCAAGGCCGTCGACGAGGCTCGCCAGCGGCTGGCGGAGGAGAACCTCTCCTTGTTGGAAGGTTGGGACTCGCTCCGGGAACGGTTCGGCGGGGACGAGCTGGTCTATCAAGTGCGGGGAAGGGAAGTGCGGGTTCCCCTCATCCACGAAACACTGTCCCATACCCGGGTACCCAAAGTGGCTCTGCCTCGGTTCCTTGGCTGGGGAGACCGGCTCCGCTGGCTGCTGCAGGAGAACGTGCCGGGTTCTTTCCCCTACACGGCCGGGATCTACCCCTTGAAGCGCACCGCCGAAGATCCCACCCGGATGTTTGCCGGGGAGGGACCCCCCGAGCAGACCAACCGTCGCTTCCATTACCTCGCCTCGGGCATGCCGGCCAAGCGGCTTTCCACCGCCTTCGACTCGGTGACCCTTTACGGGCACGACCCCCACGAGCGGCCCGACATATATGGAAAAGTGGGCAATTCGGGTGTGTCCATCGCCACCTTGGACGACGCCAAGAAGCTCTACTCGGGCTTCGACCTCTGCGACCCGGCCACCTCGGTGTCGATGACCATCAACGGCCCCGCCCCCATGATCCTCGCCTTCTTCCTCAATGCCGCCATCGACCAGCAGTGCGAGAAATACATCCGGGCAGAGGGGCGGGAAGCGGAGGTAGAGGCTCGGATTACCGCCATCTACGGGGATCGGCCCCGGCCGGTTTATCACGGTGTGCTACCAGAGGGCCACGACGGGTTGGGGTTGATGCTCTTGGGGGTTACCGGCGATCAAGTGCTCGAGGCCGAGGTCTACGAGCGGATCAAGGTAGAGACCCTGGGGGCGGTGCGGGGGACGGTCCAGGCCGACATCCTCAAGGAGGACCAAGCCCAAAACACCTGCATCTTCTCCACCGAGTTCGCCCTGCGGATGATGGGCGACATCCAGCAGTACTTCATCGACTGGGACGTGCGGAACTTCTATTCGGTGTCCATCTCCGGATATCACATGGCCGAGGCCGGCGCCAACCCCATCACCCAACTGGCTTTCACCCTCGCCAACGGCTTCACCTTTGTTGAGTACTACCTGGCGCGGGGGATGCCGATCGACAGCTTCGCCCCCAATCTCTCCTTCTTCTTCTCCAACGGGATCGACGCCGAATACGCGGTGATAGGTCGAGTCGCCCGCCGGATCTGGGCCAAAGCCATGAACCTCAAATACGGCGGCAACGAGCGCAGCCAGATGCTGAAGTACCACATCCAAACCTCGGGCCGCTCTTTGCATGCCCAGGAGATCTCGTTCAACGACATCCGCACCACCCTTCAGGCGCTTTACGCCATCTACGACAACTGCAACTCGCTCCATACCAACGCCTACGACGAGGCCATCACCACCCCCACCGAAGAGTCGGTGCGGAGGGCGATGGCCATCCAACTCATCATCAACCGGGAGTTGGGGTTGGCCAAAAACGAGAACCCCCTCCAGGGGAGTTTCATCATCGAAGAACTCACCGACTTGGTAGAGGAGGCGGTGCTGTCGGAGTTCGAACGTCTCGATGCGCGGGGCGGGGTGTTGGGGGCGATGGAGCGGCAATACCAGCGGGCCCAGATCCAGGAGGAGTCGCTCTACTACGAGCAGCAAAAACAGGCAGGTGCCTACCCGGTGGTTGGGGTTAACACCTTCCTATCGAAGGAGGGCTCACCGTTTGTCATCCCCTCCCATCTGGTCCGCTCCACTGACGAGGACAAGAACCGCCAGATCGCCAACTTGGGTTCGTATCAGGCCCGCAACCAGGACGGGGCCAACGCTGCTCTGGCCGATCTAGCCCAGGCAGCCGTCCTCAACCGCAACCTCTTCGTGGCCTTGATGGAAACCGCCAAGGTGGCGAGCCTGGGGCAGATGGTCGACGCCCTCTACGCGGTCGGGGGCCGCTACCGCCGCAACATGTAGCCGCCGCCGGCTTCCGTGCAGATTTTTGCGTTGTGGTGACGGAAAAAGACGCGCAGTAGTGCTCGTGCCCGGCTTCCGTGCAGATTTTTGCGTTGTGGTGACGTAAAAAGACGCGCAGATAGGTAACGCCGCGCTTTGTCTAGCCGGGCCCGGTCAGGCCGGATTCGAAGCGATACAGGTAGCGGTCGGTGACGTAGTTGAGGAAGCGGCGGGCCGCCTGGAAGCGGTCGGCCACCTCGAGGAGGATGCGGGGTCCGGCGCCGGCCATCCCGGTAGCGGTCTCCACCGTCCGCCGGTACCAGCCGGCCCCGACCTTCTCGTAAGCATCGAGTTCGTGGTCAACCGGTGAGGCCACCCCCGCCGACTCCGCCAGCAAGTGCCAGTCGGCCGGTCGCAGGGGATGACGGGCCGTATGGTCGGGAAACACTCCACACAAGAACAAAGCCACGTCACCGAGGCGGCGGTATCCGGCCGGTCGCTGCTCGACCGGAAGCTGTTCCACCATCCCCACCAGGCTGACCGGGTCGAGCTCGCTGAAGCGCCGTCTCCGGTAGCCACGCCGGGTACGGATCAGGGTGCTGCCGCTCGCCACCCGGGTGAAGGAGGTGAGCAGCTCGATCAGGAAGAAGCGCCTCGACCCTGCTTCGACCACTTCCCGTAGCGACCCGACGTCGAGGATGGGCAACCTTTGGTTGGGTCCGGTCCACTCGGCGACATAGGACACCTGGTCGAGGTCGGCCGCAGCCCGATGGACCAGTACCCCGAACAACAGGAATGGGCTTATCCGGTTGCCAGGGTCGAAGAGTTCCCGGCCGAAGAGGGACTCATACACAGTCGGGCTGGAGAGGAGCTGGTCGAGAGCCTCGGGTTGATCGCGCAGGCGGGTCCGTAGACGTCCGGGATCCTCCTCGAATCCGGCCGCCCGGGCCAGGACCCCGAGGTCGGCGGGGTTGAGATGCTCGAGGTACAGCAGCGGATAAGTTGTCATCCTCGCCTCTTCACGATATGCCAAAGGAGACCCAAAGTGAGTGAATTCGACGTGTTCCGGGCTCTCAGCTTCGACTGTTACGGAACTCTTATCGACTGGGAGGCGGGAATACTTTCCCATCTTCGGCCCTGGGCCCACCGCCATGGACTGGAGGTGGGAGACGAGGAGCTACTCACGGCTTTCAGCGAATTCGAGACACGAGTCGAGTCGGAGAAGCACCCGGCGCCTCTCTACCCGTCGGTTCTGGCCGAGACGCTTCGGCGCATCGGTGACCGCTTCGGGGCCGATGTCTCCACCGAAGAAGCCGCCGCTTTCGGCGCCTCGGTGGAGGACTGGCCGGCTTTCCCCGACTCAGCGGAAGCCCTCAACAGGCTCTCTCAACGGTTTCGGCTCATCATCGTCTCCAACGTCGACCGCGCCTCCTTCGCCGGGAGTAACCGCCGCCTAGGCGTGGACTTCGACCGAATCATCACCGCGGAAGATGTCGGCGCCTACAAACCCAACCCTCCCCACTTTGAGGCGCTTCTCGCTGCCTTGCCCGCCTTGGAAGCCGAACCAAGGCAACTGCTCCACGTCGCCCAAAGCTTGTACCACGACCACCAGCCGGCGGCTCGCTACGGGATTGCTTCCGTCTGGATCGACCGCCGCCAGGGCCGGGAAGGAAGCGGGGCCACTCCGGCCCCGACCCGCTCGGTGGCTCCCCGCTGGCGCTTCCCCGATCTCGGCTCCTTCGCTGATGTCGCCACGAAAAGCTCGTAGGCTCGCTGCCCATGGACTGGATCACCGACCCTCAGATTTGGCTGGCGCTCCTTACCCTGACCGTCCTCGAGGTGGTGCTGGGGATCGACAACATCGTCTTCATATCCATCCTCTCCTCCAAGCTCCCAGCGGCGGTGCAGGCCAGAGCCCGCACGGTGGGTCTGGGTTTGGCGATGGTCATGCGCATCCTTCTCCTGCTCAGCATCAGCTGGGTGATCGGCCTCACCGCTCCCCTCTTTGGGTTCCTCGGCAAGGAGATCTCGGGCCGAGACATCATCCTGATCCTGGGCGGCTTGTTTCTGCTCGGTAAGGCCACCTTCGAGATCCATGAGAAGTTGGAGGGGGAGACCCCCCACGGCCCCGAGGGAGGAGCCGCCACCTTCCGGGGAGTGATCATCCAGATCCTGCTCCTCGATCTGGTCTTTTCTCTCGATTCGGTCATCACCGCGGTGGGGATGGCGGAAGAGATCGGGGTGATGATCGCCGCGGTAGTGATCGCGGTGACCGTCATGCTCTTCTCGGCCCGTCCCATCAGCGAGTTCGTCAACCGCCATCCGACGGTGAAGATGCTGGCCTTGAGCTTCCTTCTCCTCATCGGCTTTTCGCTGGTTGCCGAAGGTTGGGACCTGCACATCCCCAAGGGCTACATCTACTTCGCCATGGGCTTCTCGGTCTTCGTGGAAGGACTCAACCTGCGGGTGCGGTCGAGAAAGGTGGCGGCACCGCCAGTGGAGATGCGTCCCACCTACCTCAAGACGGCAGAGGCGGGGGGGGCGGTGGGGGCGATGCCCACCCGTTAACGGCTGACAACCCTGAGCG
>DATEDX010000229.1:0-3045 GCA_035281425.1 Acidimicrobiia bacterium | reverse complement strand
CCACCTGCCACCAGTGTCGCCCCGCCCGAAAAGAGCCAACCGATGGGGTTCTCGGGCCGGCGGGAAGCGACCAACGCGCCCACCGCCCCGAAGGCCAGGAATGACAGACCCCATATGAGGTTGGCGAGTTCGAACTCCCAGAGCGTCTGGGTGGCCGCCAGAGCCAGGGCCGAAAGACCAAAGACGGTGTTGAGGGCGAAGAGCGCCCACGCCTTGCGAGCGCTCACGGCCAAACGACGCCGCTCGGCCTGGCCAGACCTCGTCATCGGTCTATTCCACCATCACGGCGTTCCGCCAGCATTACGGGAGGAGTCTTCGCTCCGGACGGCGCCCAGGATCGCGTGAGAGATTCGGAGCGAAGTGTCGGCGATGGTATGATGGCGCCGTCATGATACAACGCACCCAGATCACTCTCGATCAGACGCTGGATCAGAGGGCAAAAGAACGGGCCCGCCAGTTGGGAGTCAGTTTCGCCGAATACATTCGACGGTTGATCAGCGAGGATCTCGGTGAAAGCAAGCAGAACATCCCCTTGGTCGACCTGATCGGCCTGGGTGACTCTGGTGGCAGCGACGTCGCCGCCCACGAGGAGCTCTACCTCGACCAGGCTTTCGGGGGCCAATGACGATATTGGTCGACACCTCGGTCTGGTATGCCGCCCTCGACCGGTCCGACCGATCCCATAGCCGGGCTGCGCGCATCCTTGCCGAAGAACACGACCTATTGGTCACCGACCACGTCATGGTGGAAGCCCACCGCCTGGCCGACCACCGGCTCGGACGGAAGGTGGCCGATGCCTACCTTTCCACTCTTCTGTCCGGGGCAGTTGACATAGAAGTTGTCAACCGAACCGATCTCGAGCACGCCTCCCGGATTCGCCAGGCGTTCCCCGACCAAGGCTTTTCGTTGGTGGATTGCACCTCGTTCTCGGTGATGGAGCGGCGCCGGCTCGATGCGGTGGCCACCTTCGACGTCGACTTCTCCATCTACCGTTACGGACCGGGGCTCCGGCGGGCGTTTCAGATAGTCAATTGAGATCTCCGGAAGTGGAGACCCTCGGCTACGGAGCGATCCGGGTCGGTGTAGAACTCCCGGAAGCGGAGAAGCTTTGTGACCTTCCGACCAATGCGGGCACAAAGAGAGGTGATGGAGCAAGAACAGGCCGCGAGCCCCGCCGCCCTGACGAGCGAGCACGCCAAGTTCAACGACATCTACGCCCGCTACGCCAAGCTGGTCCATGCCTATTGCGCTCGGCGCACCGACTCGTCGCAGGCAGCCGACGCCGTCGCCGAGACCTTCCTTGTCGCGTGGCGACGCCTCGATCAGATTGAAGTCGACACGGCCCTCCCCTGGCTCTACGGAACCGCTCATCGAATCCTCTCCCACCAATGGCGAAGCCGGAACAGGGCACAACGGCTCATCGGGCGGCTTATCGAGGGCGACCAGCGCCTCGATGGACCGGAGGTGGTTGTTATGCGCCAGCAGGAACGCGACCTCGTCCTGCTCGCTGCCTCCCGGCTGCGGCCGGTTGACCAGGAGATCCTTCGCCTCACGGTGTGGGAGGAACTGAGCCTGGCCGACGTCGCCCAAGCGCTCTCGCTGGCACCAGCGGCGGTGAAACAGCGCGCCTACCGCGCCCGCCGCAATCTCACCGCGGAATACAACCGCCTTGCCGGAGTTGACAGAAGATCCAGGGCCGGAAAGGAAGGCAACCCATGAAAACCGAGGAGCAAGTTGTCGCCCTCTTCGCGGCCGCCAATCCCATCCCCCACCTGGATCTAGTGGAGCCTCCGGAGCCTTTCGATCCGCTCTTCCTCGAGGGTTTCAATCGTGGTTCTGAAGTCGGGGTTGTGTGGCGATCACCACAATCTTTGAACCGTGGAAAGCGCTGGCGGGTCCGGCCGGTGGTGGCGGCAGTCTTGGCGTTGGCGCTGCTTGCCCTAGGAGTTCTCCTAGCTGCTCGACTCCTGGGCCCAGACGTGCCAAACGTCGTCGACGAGCCACCCGCAGATCTGGGCGTTTTCGAGCCCATCAGGGGATGGATCGTCTACAACGCCGGCAAGGATTTGGAGGCACTTAACCCAGCCGATCCTTCGCAGCGCCGCATTCTGGAGTTTCCGGAAGAGTCCCGGTTCTATACCCCTAACGGCGATGGGAACAGCCGCCCAATTCCGGCTGGTTGGTCGAACGACGGAACGGTCTTAGGTATACACGACGAGTACAACGGGGCTAGCTACGTGTTGGACTCGTCGGGGGCGGTATCCCGGCTGCCTGGCGAGAGCGGTTGTTGCTGGTTCGTCAGCTCCGATTGGCTGTCCCCGGATGGCACTTCCTACGCCCGGGGCGCCGAGGGCGAGGGTCTTGAGATCGTCGATATCGATGACCCCGGCTCGAGTCGTACCTTCATCATCGAGGAGGATCTCGGTCCTCCCGGACCGGCGTGGTCCCCCGACGGCTCTGCCATCGCGTTCGTGACCCAGCACGACGCCGGGTGCAAACAATCTCAAGGCCAACCTTGTTTCTGGGCAACAAGCGTCGAGGTGATGTCGGTAGATACTGGCGAGCGCCGGGTCCTGCCTGGCGACTTTGGCCATGTTCGTCACGTCTCTTGGTCGCCGGATGGGACCGAACTACTGATCCTCGCCGGAGAGACTCAGGTTCCGACCGGGCGACAAGGTTTGAACCCCTACCTAACAATCTCGACAACCGACCTCTACGTGGCCAGCGCCGACGGCTCGGGCCTGCGGGCTATCACAAGCGCCTCAGCGACGAAAACGAACTTCATGGGGGGGACATGGTCACCGGATGGAACGATGCTGGCAGTTATCAACTCCAGTCGCACCATCATCGTGATGAACACCGACGGGAGCGAGCGCCGGGTTCTTTACCAGGTGCGAAGGGGGAGTGTCTTCATCGGAATCGCCTGGCACCCGGTGCCGTAGTCAGGGCTGCCGAGGCGCCGCGGCCGGCGGTAACCCGGGACAACACTTCATCTCGCGTCACCATTCTCGGGGCCAGAAGTGATCAGAACGATCACCTGGAACC
>DATEDX010000228.1:0-2105 GCA_035281425.1 Acidimicrobiia bacterium | reverse complement strand
GTAGGCCACCTGCCCACCGTGCCGGCGGACGATCCGATCCACCACCGCCAGCCCGATCCCCGACCCCGGCACATTGGAGTTGAGGCGGTTGGGACCCCTCTCGAACTGTTCCCAGATGACGATCTCATATTTTCGGGGTACACCGGGACCGTCGTCGTGGACCTCAACAACGACGTCGTTCTGCCTCGAAGCGGCGGTAACCACCACTTGCCCATGCCCATAACGGATGGCGTTGGTGACAAGGTTGTCGAGCACCTGGCGGATTCGATCCGGGTCGAGATAAGCGTAGAGACCCGGCTCGACTTCGACCTCGAGTCCTACCGGTGAGCTCCGACCCGAGAAGACGGAGTTGGCCACCACCTTGTCCAGGGCCACGACCGACTCATGCAGCTCGGGTCCTGCCGAGTCCCGCGCCAGGAGCAATAGGTCCGCCACGATCCGCGACATGTACATAGCTTGCTGATGGACCACCCCGATCAGCTCTTGACGCTCCTCAGCCGGCATCGAGACCTCGGGGTCTTTCATGACGTCGAGAAACCCGACCATGGCGGTCAGCGGGGTTCGTAGTTCATGCGAGACCGACGAAACCAGGGCCCGGCGCCGCTCCTCAACCAGGTTTCGGAAGTCGCGCAGCGCCACCAGCTGGCGCCCGACCACGAGCGACACCACCGCTAGCCCAAGAAGGAGCAGGATCACATGATTGGTGCGGAGAGCGGCTTGCGCCACCTCGATGACCACCAGCCACACAGCGATGCCTGCGGCTCCGTACGGTGCTACCAACGACCAGAGAGGTTGGCGGCGATCGGCGTATTCCCGAGTCTGGGGGCGCCGTTCGACCATGGCCGCCGACCCGAGGTAACACAACATGGCGATCAAGAAGAGGGCGAAATTGGGATTGGAGTCGACGAAAGCTTCGCCCACGCCGGTTGAAAGCAGGTTGAGATCGGCCAAGGCTTGCAGCACCATCCCCAGCCCAATGAGGGCCACTCTCCCGTCGAATCTCCAGCTGGAGCGGCGGATGGTGACGATCATCGCCGCCACCACCATGGCTGAGTCGAGCAGGGGGTAGGCAACCCCGGCAAACTGCTCCCAGAAAGTGGCGGACTCTAAGAGGTGGAGACGCAGTCCATCGGCGAAGAAGACCCAGATGATCACCGCCATGGTTGAGGCGCCAATGAGTCCGTCGAGGAGGACACGGACCCTGCCGGTGAGGACTGATCCGAGGTTGGGCATTAGCGAGAAGCCGACAATGACCGTCCCGTACGCCCCGATGAAGATGAGGTCGTGCCACCCGAAGGCAGGGGCGGGGCCGGACAGGGTGTCGATCAGGCCCACCACCAGCACCCCCACCGCCGCCAGGATCATCCCCGCCCCGATCACCGACCAGGCAAGTCGCTCGCGATCGCGGTGGACCCGGGCGCCGAGGATGAAGGCGGTGCCGGCAACGGCACCACCCAGCATCACCCCGACCGGAGCAACCTCCAAAGCGGCCTCGGGAGCCGCCACCACCACAGTGAGGCTCGCTAAGACCGACAGAGCACCGAAGGCGAGCAATCCGAGCCTCAGCCTGGGTGGGCGCGGGGGGACCAGGGTGCCGGTGTCGACTTCTACCCGGGACGCCTGCGCCATCTGTGCGTTATCGGCCCGAAGATCGGGCGAGAAAAGGAGAATCGCTCCGCTGGGGCGCCCTTCTCACAGAGTCTGCGGACACTTTCGGGGTTGGCGCTAAGGCGCAGGGAATCGTGGAGACAGCAGCGAAGAAGATGAAACTGCCTCCCAGCCTGGCCGCCAGATCGCGAGCAACCTTGCCCAGTAAAGACAGAGGTCCTGTTTCTGATTCTTCGGCGGCCCAGCCCCGCACAGAGCGACCTTTGGCGTGCTGGCCCCGGATACGGGGCTAACACACGGAAGAACGATGGCAGCGGTGCCCAGCTGCCAAAGTATCAGCCCGAAGGACACCCTTGTCAGCCGAGGTCGATGGGCACTCCCGAACGCAGATCGATGACGATTTCGGTCTCGCCGAGCACCCTTCGCACCGTCTCGGCCAGAGCCTCGAGCATCGAGAGGACCTGGTCATCAGTGTGGTAGAGGGTGTGGGTGAAGCG
>DATEDX010000227.1:0-4480 GCA_035281425.1 Acidimicrobiia bacterium | reverse complement strand
CCGGCCACCGCCGGCACTCCCAGCGAACGGGCCGAGGCGAAGAGGTGGGCGGCCGGGCTTCCGCTGAGGGTGACCAGTCCGGCCGCAGTCCACAAGAGCGGCGCCAGATGGGGAATCGGCTGGCGAGCGACAATCACCGGGCGGGGTGAAGCCTGCGCTTCACCGGGGTCTTGTACCCAGATGCCCCGGCCGAATCCGACTCCCGGACTGGCGGCGATTCCTCGCTGCCGCTGCCCGAAGGCTTCGGTCACGGCCGCTCCCAGCGGCTCGAACCGTCGGTAACGGCTCGGCACCAGCCCTTCCCTTTCCTCCAATCCTCGCATCAGTCCCACGAGGAGGCGGGCATGATCAATCTCGACCGGACGCAACCGGGAAAGGAGCGGCAATACCGATAGCGGGTCTCCCGCCAGCTGGGCAAGGGTGGCAGCTGCCCGCTCGGCTCCGAGGGGGCTCTGCCAGACCTGGTTGGTGGTTTCGGTCGCCATGTGATGGATAGAGGCCGGGTCCCCTCCCTCAATCGGCTCGACGTCATCGGTGGCGGCGGGGTCGGCCAGGGAGAGGGCCCAGGGCAAGACCAGTTGCTCGGCCCAGCGCCCCGGGAACCTCCGCAGGACGCGAGCCACCCGCCGCAACTCGGGGTCGGCCGGCAGGTCCAGGGCTGGGGCAGGCGCCTCCGCCTGCGCTGGCGCACCGAGCTGCACGATCCACACTTTCCCGTCCTCCTCCAGCCACTCGATCTGGGTTGCACCGGTGGCCGCGGCCGCGGCCCGGGCCACCGAGGCCACGTGATCCATGATCGGTTCGGAGTGTCCGGACGGGGTGCCCGACTCCAGATCGACCACGTAGTGCCGCCCCTGCTGCCGGCCCGCTAGCAACCCTGCCGGCGAGCCCGGCACCCAGTCGATGATCACCGTGCCGTTCTTCACTCTGGCCAGTCCCCCAGCGTTGGCATCCACGAATGGCTGCACCAGCACCGCCATGGCAGCCGGGCTCAAGCCGGAGTTGTGGAAGCGTTCCAGGGTTGAAACAGTGAAGCTCGACGCCCAACATCCGCTGATGGCCTTGGCCAGGTCACCGTCTCCAACGTCGAGAAAGGTGGCGAAAGCCCCCGACCATTCCCCCGATTTTTCGAGCGGGCTGGAGGATCGCACCACCTTTCTCCACCAGGTGCCCCGGCTGGTCAGTTCCTCGATCAGCGCCGGCGGTGCCCCCTGGGCCATGACCGCCATCCGGGCGGCGCCGCTCCCGGAGGAGCTCAATGTCTCCAAACCCACCGACATCGCCGGGGCCGAAGCGGGAGCCAAAAGGACCAGTCCGGGGAGCACGGGAAGGCCCACCCGGCGGGCATGGGCCAGCCAGGCCGCCTTGGCCCCTGCCCATTGGAGATCGAGAGCCGCCTCCTCGTCGAGGTCGACGACGAAACGGTCAGTGGTGGTCGTCAATCAACGACGATTATCTCGTGGCTCTTGTAGGTGGACACGATCTCGTGACCGGTTTCGGTGACGTAGAGCATCTCCTCCAACCGCACCCCGTGGTCGTGCAGCTTGCCGTGCTGGGTCTCCAAGGCGAAGGTCATCCCCGGCTGGATCTCCACCGGATGATCGAGCGACCAGATGCGGGAGATCACCGGCGGGTCGTATTGGGCCAGGCCCAGCCCGTGTCCCCAGAAGTTGGCCGCCGCCTGGTCCTCCTCCTCATAGCCCCAGACCTCTTTGGCCGAGGGCCACTTGGAGGCGACGTCGGCGGTGGTGACTCCCGGTTTGACCGCTTCGATCGAGTCCCACAGCCACTTATGGGCTTCGTCGTAGGTCTGCTGATGCTCGGCGGTGGGCTTTCCCCCCACGCAGTAGGTCCGATAGACGCAGGACTTGAACCCATTCCAGGTGAGGGCGGCCATGTCGACGATCACCAGGTCGCCGGGCCGGATGATCCGGTCGGAGAAGTTGCGCCAGTTGGGCCAGGCATTGGGACCAGAGGAGACGATCACATCCTCAACATCCTCCATTCCCGGGATGGAATAGAGCTGATGGAATCCGAAGGCGGCCACCTCGTTTTCGGTCATCCCCGGCTTGATGAAGTTGGTGATCTCGTAGTGGACCTTGTCACAGATCGAGCCCACCATCGAGAAGGCCTTGATCTCATCAGGGCTCTTGATGGCTCTCGCCTCCATCATCGGTGACATGCCGTCGGTCCATTCGATCCCTGCCTTCTGGAAAGCCCGGATGAGGTTGATATCGATGAAGTCCACCCCCAGCGGCTGGCCCTTTACCCCCGCTGCTTCGAGGTCGTTGAGGAGAGAATTGACGAACTTGGTCACCTGCTGCTCGGAGGCGGGGCCTACTGCTCCTTTGATCCAGGCATATGAGTAGCGGATGTTCTCCTTGGGGATCCAGGGGTTGTGGACGGCGAGGTGGAAACCGATGTCTCCCTGCTCGTAGACGATGGGCGGCTTGCCCGTCGGTAACACCACATAGCGAAGGCCCGGCTTAAGCCGGTTCCAGCCGGGAGTAAGGGTAGAGGAGACGTAGCGCATGTTCTCGTCGTAGAAGAGCAACATGGCCCCGAGTCCGTGACGTTCCATCGCGGCATGAGCCCGCTGCAGGCGGTAGTCACGCACCGCTGCCCAGTTGATCCCTTCTTTCCAGTCGGTGCTCAGAACGCCAAAGGCCTCCCTCATTCCCTCTCCTCCTTAGCTCGATGATTCAGTTGACCCGACCGGGCAGGATGTCGGCGACGATGGCTAAGAACTCCTCGTCCGAGAGGAGCGCCTTCTTTTCCAGCGAACGGCCCTTGACCTCCGCCAGGATGGCTTCGATCTCTTTGCTCTCGGCATCGTTGATGCCATGCCGCGACAGCCAGATGGCCACCGAATCGAGACCGGACCCTTTCCCTAACACCACCTCGGGCGGAGCCTGCCCGACTAGTTCGGGTCGGTAGGGGAAAGCTTCGGTGAGGTGTTCTTGGCCGACGTTCTTCACCCAGGTGGTGATGATTCCCGATTCGACGTGGAAAAGCCGCTCCCCGGTCACCGGCCGGTTGGAGGGTTGGTTGACCCCGGTGAGTCTCTTCACCAATTGGGCGATGTCGAAGAACTTCTCGGTCTTGATTCCCATGTCGAGCCCGTACATGGTGAGGAGGGCTAACACCGTCTCCTCCATGGGGGCGTTGCCGGCCCTCTCTCCCAAACCGTTGACCGTCGTCTGGATGACGGTCGCCCCCTGGGCTACCGCCAGGGCGGTGTTGGCAACCCCCAGGCCGAAGTCCATGTGAAAGTGCGTCTCCAAAGGCACGTTGAGCCGTTCCCGGACCCGTTTGACGAAGAACTCGACGGCGTGGGGGGAAAGCACCCCGAAGGTGTCGACCAACCCGACGGTGTCGACGTGACCTTCTCGAGCTACGGTCTCCAGGTCGTCCATCAGGTTGACGATGCCCGCCCGGGTGGCGTCGATGGGGAAGAAAGACACTTTGAGCCCGTTGTCGTGGGCGTAGGAGGTGGCTTCGATCGAGGCTTCGATGGCTCTTTCCACCGGCCAGCGGTAGGCCAGCTCGATCAGATGGTGGCTAGAGGGAATTTCCATCACCACCCCGCTCACCCCGGTATCCACCGCCAGAGCCACGTCGGAAACCATGCAACGGGAGAAGGCGTAGATCTCGGAGTCGAGCCCGGCGTTGACGATTCGCCGCACCGCTTCTTCGTCCGAGGGGGAGACGGCGGGGAGCCCGGCTTCGATACGGTGGACGCCGGCGTCAGAAAGGGCTTCGGCGATGGCCAGTTTTTCGTCCCAGCGCAGCTCCACTCCTGCCTGCTGTTCGCCGTCGCGGAGGGTGACGTCGTGGACCTGGACCTGGTCGGGAAGGTTGAACCCGGCGGTTATCTCAGGGAGGTAATTCCAGGGACTCGAAAACCATTTGTCGGTTTTCCACGGTTCTGTGTCCATGCTCCCTCCTGAGGCGATGAGTCGATCTTGCACAATACATGAAGTCGGGCGGGCGATGCCCTAGTTGACCGGATAATCAGGTTGTTCGCCGGTGAGGACCTTGACGATTTGGGTGGCAGCCTTGCGTTGTGATTCCCGCAGCGATTCTTCTGAGTAATAAGCCATGTGAGGGGTGGCGAGGAGGTGGGGAATCCCATTGATCCGAGCCGGGTCGAGGGGCTCAGTTTCAAATACGTCGAGGCCCGCACCCCCCAGGTGGCCCGACTGGAGGGCTCCGATGACATCGTCCAGCACCACCAGCTTTCCCCGGGAGGTGTTGATGAGGATGGCGCCCGGCTTCATCTGGTCGATGAACCGGTGGTTGATCATCCCCTCGGTCTCAGGGGTGAGAGGGCTATGGATCGAGATCACGTCGGCTCGGGCGGCCAGTTCCCGAAGCGACACCATCTCAGGCATCCCCGGCCCCGGAGCCACATAGGGGTCATGGGCCACAAGGGTGGCGCCGAGGGCCTCGATGGAGGAGGCCAGGCGGCGGGCGATGC
>DATEDX010000226.1:0-6301 GCA_035281425.1 Acidimicrobiia bacterium | reverse complement strand
GGAATGTTCCCATGCTTCTTCTGTGGAAGCAGCTCGCGTTTGCTCCGCAACATTTCCAGCGCCCGAATTAGCTTCACTCTGGTCTCCCGGGGTTCGATCACTTCATCCACTAGCCCCAGCTCTGCCGCCCGGTAAGGGTTGTTGAACTTCTCCTCATAGTCAGCGATCAGCTCGGCTCGCTTCTGGTCGGGGTTTTCAGCTTCTTGCAGCTCTCGGCGGAAGATGACGTTGACCGCTCCCTGCGCACCCATCACCGCAATCTCGGCCGAGGGCCAGGCGAAGACGAGGTCGGCCCGGATCCCGCGGGCATTCATGACTAGGTAGGCGCCGCCGTAGGCCTTCCGGGTGATCACGGTGAGTCGGGGAACCGTCGCCTCGCAGTAGGCGTAAAGGAGCTTGGCGCCGTGGCGGATGATTCCTCCGTGCTCTTGGTCCACCCCGGGAAGGAACCCGGGGACGTCGACGAAGGTCACCAGGGGGATGTTGAAGGAGTCGCAGAACCGTACGAAGCGGGCACCCTTCTCCGACGCCTTGATGTCGAGGGTCCCAGCCAGGACCGCGGGTTGGTTGGCGACGATCCCCACCGAGTTGCCATCGAGGCGTCCAAACCCGACGATCAAGTTGCGGGCCCAGTGTTCGTGGATCTGGAAGAACTCGCCGTCGTCGAGCACCGCCTCGATCACCGCCACCATGTCATAGGGCTGATTCGAGGAGTCGGGAATGATGCGGTCGAGACTGTCTTCCAGCCGGTCACGACTGTCGAGAGGAGGGAAATAGGGGGGCAACTCGAGGTTGTTCTGGGGGAAGAACGACAACATGTAGCGCACCGCATCGAGGGCGTCGCGTCCGGTAGGGAAGACGAGATGGGTGACGCCGGAAGTGGAGGCGTGGGTGAAGGCGCCGCCCAACTCCTCGAAGCTCACCTCTTCTCCGGTAACGGCCTTGATGACATCGGGCCCGGTAATGAACATGTGCGATGACTGATCGACCTGGATGACGAAGTCGGTGATGGCAGGCGAATAAACCGCTCCCCCGGCGCAGGGACCCATGATCACCGAGATCTGTGGCACCACTCCCGAGGCCTGGACGTTGCGTTCGAAGATCCGCCCGTATCCGTCCAGGGAGGCGACTCCCTCCTGGATGCGGGCTCCTCCCGAGTCCTTGAGGCCAACGATGGGTGCGCCCACTTCCAGAGCCATGTCCATGAGCTTGCAGATCTTGTCGGCCACCGCCTGCCCCAGGCTTCCCCCATAAACGGTGAAATCCTCGGCGTAGACGAAGACGGTGCGGCCATCGATGGTCCCATACCCGGTGATGACGGCATCCCCCGGGGGCCGCTTGCTCTCGATCCCGAACCCGGCCGCCTGGTGGCGGACGAACATGTCCAGTTCTTGGAAAGAGCCCTTGTCGAGCAGATGGGCTAACCGCTCCCGAGCCGTGAGTTTGCCCTGCTCGTGCTGGCGGTCGACGGCCCGCCGGCTACCGGCGTGAAGGGCTTCCTCTCGTAGTCGGCGTAGTTGTTCGATGCGTGCTTCGGTGCCCACCGTCCACCTCCGTATGATCTCCGGTTTGGACTTTCCTACGGCCGCGATGGCTACACCCTATTCGCTGCATATCTTCGAGGAAGTGACCTCTACCCAGGATGTCGCCAGCGGACTACTCACTGCCCAACCGGTGCTGGTGGTGGCACACCGTCAAAGCGCAGGGCGAGGGCGGGGCGGGGACGGTTGGCTCAACGCCCCCCGGGCATTGGCCGCTTCCCTGGCTGTGAACACCCAATGGCCGCCGGGGCAACGACCCCTGATCCCGCTCGTGGCTGGCCTGGCCGCCGCCTCGGTCACCCGCCCTGCCTGCCGACTCAAGTGGCCCAATGACCTGTTGCTGGATGACGTCAAAGTCGGGGGGTTGTTGGTGGAGGCCGCAGGCGATCGTGTGGTCATCGGCTTCGGTCTCAATCTCTACTGGCCCGAGCCGCCTCCGGGGATGGGCGGGTTGCACGCTGCCGATCCCGGCCCTTCCGTGGCTGTCGACCTCGCCCAAGCGTGGTCCCACGCCCTCCTGGCCCGCCTCGATCGAGGACCCGAAGGGTGGGACCATGAGGAGTATCGCCGCCTCTCAGCCACTATCGGGCGGGAGGTGGCTTGGGAGCCGGAAGGACGGGGCTCGGCCCTCGCCGTCGACGACGACGGCGCCCTTTTGGTAGCCACCTCGACCGGGACGGTGAGGCTCACCGCCGGTCGGGTCCGCCATCTGCGCGACCTTTAGGTCACCCCACGTCTTCGGTCTCCGCCGGGGGGAGATACCTCAGGAAAAAGTCCCGCACCCGCACAAAGGCGTCCTCACCGGCGGCGGGGAGGTAGTCGGCGTGGTCGTCGTCGTAGAACCAGTGCCCCGCCCCGTCGTAGAGAAGCCAGGTCCCGGATTGGTTGCGGTTTTGGGCTTCGTCCACGGTCTCCGGGGCGATGAGATCGTCGGCGGCGCCGTAAAGGCCCAGAACGGAGCCAGGGAGGGCGTTCAACAAGTCGGCTACCTGGTAGTCACGATCTTCGTCACCGGTGAGGGGAGCCGAAATCAGCGCCAGGGCTCCCACCCAAGGGCGATGAGCCCCGGCGATGAGGGCATATCTGCCCCCGAGGTCGAGTCCGAGCAAGCCGACTCGAGACCCCAATGCCCAGAAGACGTCGTCGCTTTGGAGGAACTCGAAGGTCTCATCGATGTCGATGAGTACCTCCTTGTCAGTGCGGGCGTGGTAGGCGTCCAGGGGATCGTCACCCCCGTAGAGGTCGACCACCAGGCAGGCCAGGCCGGAGCGGCCCAACCGGCGGGCGAAGTGTTTGGTGAAGCCGTCCATTCCGTCGGAGCCGGGAAGCAGGACCACGGTGGGGAAGCGGCCAGCTTCGTCGGGACGGGCCAGATATCCATGGCGGTAGGCCGATCCCACCGGCACCGCCTGGCTGCCGTACATGATCGAGTATTTACCCTCATGGGGCAGCACCGCCATCGACCGATCAGGCCTTTCTCATGCCGAATTGCCGGCGGCAGGCTAGCGGGGTCGATGTCCGGGGCCTTAGTTGGCGGTTCGCCAGGTTTAGAGAAGGGAACCTTTGGTAACCTAATGAGCGTCTCTCTGGGGTAGCTATGTCGACGCTGACTCAACCCACCTCCTCTCCCGAGCCGCGCCCCGAGGCGCCTCCCGCCGGCCACCGGTGGTGGAAGCGCGCCCTCATCGCGTTACTGGTGCTCTCCAACCTGGCGGTATTCGGCGTCTACTGGACCCTGCGTTCTGCCCAAACGGCCTTCCGGGAAAATGTCCGCCAAGCCCCCCCCGAGGTGGTCCCGGAACTTAACGTCCGCCCGACCGAGCCGATGGAGCCTCTCACCTTCCTGGTCATCGGTTCCGACAGCCGGGCGGGGCTCGACAGTCTGGACAACTTTGGCCGGGCTGCCGGCGAGCGAAGCGACGTCATTATGCTCGTCAAGGTCGATCCCGAGGAAGGCACCGCCCAGATCCTCTCCCTTCCCCGGGACCTTCTGGTGGAGATCCCCGGCCATGGCACCAACCGCATCAACGCCGCCTACAGCTACGGCGGTGCCCCGTTGATGGTGCGGACGGTGAGGGCTGTTACCGGACTTCCTATCCACCACTACGTGGAGGTCGACTTTGTTGGCTTCCAAGCCATCGTCGACGAGGTCGGTGGAGTAGAGATCGACTTTCCCTATCCGGCCCGCGACCTCAAGTCCGGATTGGAGGTGGATGCGGGCCCCAACAGCCTAAACGGACAGACCGCCCTGGCTTATGCCCGCTCCCGTCACTATCAAGAGCTGCAGGATGGCCGCTGGGTGTCGGTGGATGCCAGTGACATCGGGCGTACTGCTCGCCAGCAACAGTTGGTACTGGCCATCCTCGACGCTCTGAAGAAGCCGTCCACCCTCACCGAGACCGGGGCGGTGGTGAGCTCATTCGCCAGCCACCTGACCGTTGACACCGCTCTGCTCGAATCCTCACTGGTCGAACTGGCCTTCCAGATGAGGAACATCTCTGCCTCCCGGATCGAGACCGCCACCCTGGCCACTTACGTGGACAGCTACAACGGCATGTCGATCGTGCGGATGGATCAACCGGCGGCCGATTCCATGCTGGCCGCCTTCGGCAGCGGGGCTCCGATGAGTGTCCTCGCCGCCGAGCCGCTTCGGGTCCAAGTACTCAACGGCAACGGCGTTTCCGGCTCGGCCGGCCGGTGGTCAGCGGTGCTGGAGGAGAAAGGATTCGAGGTCCTGGGAGTGGGCGACGCCGAACGAACCGACTTCGCGGTGACCACTGTGATCGTTCGACCGGAGGCGCTCGGACAGGGCCAGGCCATCATCGACGCTCTGGGTTTTGGCGAAATCGAAGCCGGAGAGCTCGATTCGGGTCTCGATGCGGTGATCATCGTCGGACTTGACGCTGACCGGACGCTGCAGAGCAGCTAGCTTGCAGGCCTCTAGGGGTGCGGCGTCGCCCCATTGCAACGGGAGAGGCGAGTGACAACGATTGCAGTCATCGGGGCTGGATACGTAGGTTTGGTGACCGCGTCCGGTCTGGCCCATCTAGGACATCAGGTCAAGGTGGGGGAGGCCAACGGGCAGCGGCTGGCCCAACTCGAACGTGGTGAGGTTCCCATCTACGAGGCGGGTTTGGCCGAGCTGCTTGCCGGGGCCGTCGGGCGGATCTCCTTTCATGCTTCCAACCTGGAAGCGGTCAAGGGCGCCGAGATGGTCTTCCTCTGCCTCCCCACCCCCCCGGGTCCCGACGGGCGGGCGGAGCTCGGATTCATCAACACCGTGATCGACGAATTGGCACTGGCGGTCGAACCGGACGCCATCTTCGTGGTCAAGTCCACCGTTCCTCCCGGGACCGCGGTGGGGTTGCGTAAACGGCTTGCCGACCTGGGAAGTCACGCCCGCCTCGTCGCTCATCCCGAGTTCCTGCGGGAAGGCACCGCGGTGGCGGACTTTCTCCAACCCGACCGAGTAGTGGTGGGGGCATTCGAGCCGGTCGACGGTGAGGCGGTGGCGGCTCTTTACCAGCAACTAGAAGCCCGGGTAGTCGCCACCGATCCCACCTCGGCGGAGATGATCAAGTACGCCTCCAACTCTTATCTCGCCGCTCGGCTCACCTTTGCCAATGCCCTCGCCAATCTGAGCGAAGCGGTCGGGGCGGACATTCTCGATGTCCTGGAGGGGGTGGGACTCGACCATCGGATCGGCCCCCACTTTCTCAAGCCCGGACCGGGCTATGGGGGGTCGTGTTTCCCCAAAGACACCCAAGCACTGATCGGGGTGGCGGAAGACGCCGGATACGACTTTCGTCTGTTGCGGGCGGTGATCGAAGCGGATGAAGAACAGCGGCGTCGCATCGCTGCCAAAGTCCGGGCAGCGGCCGGAGGCGGGCTCCGGGGGCGCCGCATTGCCATGTGGGGCCTGGCTTTCAAAGCCGGGACTGACGATATCCGCGAATCACCAGCGGTCCGGATCGCTCGCCTCCTCACCGACGAAGGCGCCACCGTCTGCGTTTACGACCCGGAGGCCCGCGCCTCCGATATCGAAAACGCCTCCTCGGCCGTGGAGGCGGCGCGAGGAGCGGATGTTCTGCTGGTGGTGACGGAGTGGCCCGAATTCGGCACCGTCGACTTCAACCAGGTACGTGAGGTGATGCGGGGGCACCGGGTGGTCGATGCACGCAACCTCCTCGACGCCAAAGCGGTGCGGGCTGCCGGGCTCGACTACACCGGTCTCGGGCGCCCGACTGCCTAGCTAGCTTTCGGCTCACAGCTGTCAGCTATCAGCTACCAGCTATCAGCTCTATGCAGTGCTGGCTGGCTAGCTCTTCTCCTTGGCCGACTACCCGTGGAAAAGGTCAGGAGACCCGAAATACTGGGTCTCCTGACGTGCCCTAGGTCTGGGCGGTGGGATGGCGACCAGGACCAACGACTTTTGGCGTGGCGGCCCCGTATTCAGGGCTGGGGGTGACAAAGAACGCTGGGGGCGGTGCCTAGCCGCCAAAGAACCAGCTCCGCTGCCCGACCCTCCCTGCAGGTAAGGCCTATCCCGAGTGGCTGGCTCTCCTTCTTCGCCGACTACCCATGGAATCGTCAGCAGGCCAAGAGTCCTGCGCGAGGAGCGGGAGGAGATCCGTCTCCGAGAGATGGGTCTTTGAAGCCGATCCGGGCCGACTGATAACTGATAGCCGGAAGCTAACTAGGCAGTCGGGCGCCCGAGACCGGTGTAGTCGAGCCCGGCAGCCCGCACCGCTTTGGCGTCG
>DATEDX010000225.1:0-30539 GCA_035281425.1 Acidimicrobiia bacterium | reverse complement strand
TCAGATCGCTTCGCTCTACGGTGCCGAGTATCTGCCTACCACTCCTCGCGCTTATCAGAGCAAAGTCAAGAACGCCCAAGAGGCCCACGAGGCGATTCGCCCGGCGGGGGAAACCTTCCGCACCCCCGAACAGGTGAACCGCGAGGTGGGCGGGGGCGATGAGGCCCGGCTCTACGAGCTGATCTGGAAACGGACGCTGGCGTCGCAGATGGCAGACGCCCGGGGTGAGTCGGTTTCGGTGCGCTTGACCGCCTCCACCGCCTCCGGCACCCGGACCGAGTTCGCCGCCAGTGGCCGCACCATCTCGTTTCACGGGTTCCTGCGGGTCTATGTGGAAGGAAGCGACGACCCCGAGGCGGCTCTCGACGACCAGGAGAACTCGTTACCTCCCTTGCAGGAAGGAGAGGAGGTGCGCCCGGTCGAGTTGGAGGCCGTGGGACATGCCACCAAACCTCCACCCCGCTACACAGAAGCCTCCCTGGTCCGCCGTTTGGAAGAACTCGGGGTTGGGCGCCCATCCACCTATGCCTCCATCCTCAGCACCATCAAAGAGCGCGGCTATGTCGGCAACCGAGGGCAGGCGCTGGTGCCGAGCTTCACCGCTTTCGCAGTGGTGAGCCTGTTGGAGAAACACTTCCCCGATCTGGTCGACTACGCCTTCACCGCTCGCATGGAGGACGATCTCGACCAGATCGCCCGGGGGGAACAGGAGACGATTCCCTGGCTGGGTCGTTTCTACCTCCCTCCCCAAGGACTATCCGCTCAGGTGGCCGAACGTCTCGACGAGATCGACGCCCGTCAGATCAACTCCATCTCTATCGGGGTCGACGACCAAGGTCGAGAGATAGTGGCCCGGGTGGGGAGATTCGGGCCCTACCTCGAGCGGGGTGACGACCGGGCTTCGATCCCCGAAGAGCTGGCCCCGGACGAGCTCACCGTGGAGAAAGCGTCTGAATTCCTGGCCACGCAGACCGCCGGCGACAAGATTCTCGGCACCGATCCCGACTCCGGCCTCGACGTGATCGCCCGTCACGGACGCTATGGGCCCTACGTGCAACTGGGAGAGGCGGAGGGCAAGGAGAAACCGCGCACCGCTTCCCTCTTTCGGGGCATGACCATCGATGAGCTTTCCCTCGAGGCCGCCCTCCGTTTACTCAGTCTTCCCCGCACCCTGGGCCGGGACCCCGACTCCGGGGTGGAAATCGTGGCCCAGAATGGCCGCTACGGCCCCTATCTTTCCCGAGGAGCGGAGCGACGCTCACTGGACAGCGAAGAGCAGCTCTTCTCCATCACCCTGGAGGAGGCGCTCGAGCTCTTCCGCCAGCCTCCCCGCCGGCGGGGCCAGCGGGGAAAGGCAGCAGTCGATACCGGGCGTGAACTCGGCGTCGATCCTGCCTCCGGTAAGCCCGTGACTTTGCGCAGCGGTCGCTTCGGCCCCTATGTCACTGACGGTGAGGTCAACGCCTCCCTCGGCACCTCCCATGACCCCACCACCATCACCTTGGAACGGGCGGCGGAACTGCTCGAGGCTCGGCGCCGGCGCCTCGCCTCGGGCGAAGTCCCCGCCAAACGGGCACGGCGCCGCAAGAAGAGCTGAACCTCTCCTTTTTCGTACTTGTGACGGTTGAGCACGAATATCGTGCTCAACCGTCACAAGAACGTGGATTACCCCTCAGAGGAGGGTGGCGGCCATCTCTGCCAACGGGGACCGCACCGTCCGCTCCAAAGTGACGTGACCGAAGAGGGGGGAACCTTTGAACTTCTCGATCAGCGCCGCCATCCCCCCGTAGGGCGAGATATAGGGGTTGTCGATCTGGGTCAGATCACCGCAGAACACCACCTTCGAGTCCCGTCCCACCCGGGTCAGGATCACCTTGAGGGTGGGGATCTCCAAGTTTTGGGCTTCGTCGACGATCACCAACTCTCCCGAGATGCTCCGTCCCCGTAGATAGGTGATGGCGGCCAGTTCCAGCTCGTCTCGGGCCAGCAGATCCTCGATGGCACCCCGAGGATCGGTGGCTTCAGCGAAAAGGGCGTGGAGGTTGTCATGGACGGCAGCCATCCACGGCGCCAGCTTTTCTTCGAGGTCCCCGGGGAGGAACCCCACTTCTTGACGGCCTACTGCCACCAGCGGTCGGTAGACGCTGACCCGGCGATAACGGCCCATTTCCAGGACTTGTTCGAGGGCGGCGGCCAGAGCCAGAAACGTCTTGCCGGTTCCGGCCATCCCCATCAGCGAGACCGCAGGAAGGTCCGGGTCCATTAGGAGGTGGAGGGCCACCGTTTGGCGAAGGTTCTTGGGTTCGACTCCGAAGACCCGCAAATGGTTGGAGACTCGCTCCACCACGGTGTGGGGCTCGGCCTGGATAACCCGGACCAGGGCCGACTGCGACCCATGACGCAGCACCAGGAACTGGTTGACCAAAGCGCCGGTTCCATCGAGGACAACTTTGTTCTCCCGGTAGATGCGGTCGATCAACTCGGGGGTGGCCTCGGCTTCGGTCACCCCGGAGTGGAGTTGGTCAACGGGGACGGTGTCGCCCCGATAGTCCTGCACGACTAATCCGAGCTGGGCGCCTTTGATCCGCAGGGCGGCGTCTTTGGTGACCAGCACCGGCTGGTCGCCGGAGTCGGCCAGGTTCAAGCAGCAGGCGAGAAGCCGGTGGTCGGGGGTAGTGGGATCGAGCACCGCCGGAAGCCGGGGCGAAATCACCCCGTTGAGTTCGATGCGGAGGGTTCCGCCACTGGGAAGTGTTACCGGTTCTCGCAGACCGGTGGCGCGTGACGCTCCCAAATCCTCCAGGAGCCGGATGGCTCCCCGGGCGCCCGCCCCCACCTCGTCGAGCCTGGTCTTCATCCGGTCGAGCTCTTCCACCACCACCAAAGGCAAAACGACCCGGTGTTCGTCGAAACGGACCGGGGCGTGGGGATCGGCAAGAAGAACGCAGGTATCGAGAACGAAGGTTTGGACCAAGAAGCGCTCCTCGTGATCTGGGTGGGGACAGCTTTCTCCCCCACGAGGGGAATTACAAGGATTGCGCGCGCCCCTTCGGGGAGTCAGGTTCGGAGGAAGAGGGAGGCGTACTCGGGGGAGGGCCAGGGCCGGAAGGAGTGGCGGCGTTCGCTGAGGCCGTGGGGAGCCGCCAGAGCCCGCACCTTGGCAGGGCTGAGTCGGTGAATGTGTACCTGGCGGGCTTTGAAGGGGGTGCGGTGAAGAATGATCGACGTGGGGATGGCATAGAGGCCCCGGACCGGTTCCGCCGGATAGACGAACAGCACCTTGCCTCCGGGCTTGACCACCCTGGCCACCTCCCTGATCGCCCCCTCAACGTCGGGGATGTGTTCCAAGGCATGAAACGACACCACTGCGTCGAAGCTGGCCTCCCCGAAGTCGAGTGCAGTGGCAGACATAGTCCGCACCCGGTCTTCCCCGGCCAGCTCTGAGGCTTGGGGGTTGAGGTCGATGCCCCAGGCGTCGACGCCGCCGGCGGTCAAGGCCTTCACCAGATGGCCTCGGCCACAACCCACATCGAGCACCTTGTCGCCCGGTTGGGGTGTCACCCAATTGTTGACTAAGGCAAGGTTGCGCGGGTTCCAGCGGTTGACGAGGGCGTACCGCCGAGAGTTGTACGAGGCGCTCATCTTTCCTCCAAGTAACCGGCGGCGCCGTAGTCAGCCACCTGGGGGCCGTGGTCGTGCATCACCAGGTGGGTCACCGAGCCGTTGGCGGGGGTGTCCCACTCCTGGGCCCGGCGCCAGTCGCTACCGACCAGGGCGGAAAGATAGGCCCGGATGGCGGCGCCATGGGTGACCACGCCCGTCACCTGACCCGGCTCGGGCTTCAGCGAGTCGATGGCTTCGGCTATCCGCCCGGTCAATCCCTGCCAGGTCTCCCCGGTCTCTCCCCGGGCGAGGTCCTCGCCACCGATGAAGATGCGCTCGAACAATTCCGGCCATCCCAGGCGAATCTCCTCCGAGGTCAACCCCTCCCACTTGCCGAAGCCGAGTTCGATCAGGGCGGGGTGGGTCTCCGGTTCGGCATGGAGATGGAGGGCGGTCTGCCAGGCTCGCCCCAGGGGCGAGGTCACCACCCGTTGCAGACCGGGGTAACTCCGGCCGAGGAGGGTGGCCTGCTCCACCCCTATCTCATCCAGCCCGAAGTCGGAGTGGCCCTGCCAGCGTCCCACGTGGTTGGCAGTGGTGCGGGCGTGGCGGATCATCGCCAGGACCGCTCTGCCCTCCTCCAGGGCGCGTTCCACCGCCGCCGGCCGAGGCGCCAGGTGGATTCCGTCGTTGAAGGAAGCCAGCCGATCGCGCCCGTGGCGGCGAATCAACCGGGTAATGGCGGTGTTTTCGGGGAAACCAGCCAGGCGCCGCCCGTTGAGGCGACCGAAGGCTCGCTCCACGACCACGTCGAGGACTCCTCCATGGGTGACGATGGCAGCTTTACCTCCGGAGGGAAGGCGGTCGAAGACCCGGGCCAGCGCCGCCAGTACCCGCCCCCGAAGCTCGCTCAAAGTCTCCCCCACCTCACCAAAACGGATGTCTTCTCCCCGCTTCAAAGCCTCCAGTTCAGAGAGATCGGTTCCGGCCAGCTCCGACCAGCTCTTCCCTTCCCAATGGCCGAGGTCGATCTCGACAAAGGCCGGCTCCACCTCCGCCGGCCCCAGGACCTCGCTGGTCTGGCGGGCTCGTTGCAGTGGAGAGGTGATGACCAGGTCAAAGTGAGTCCCCTGCAGCCTTCGCCCGAGGGCTTCGGTCTGCTGACGCCCAAGATCGGTCAAGGGGCTTTCTCCCCGTCCCTGCCAGACCGCCGAGACATTCGCTTCCGATTCGGCGTGGCGGATCAGCCAGACTTCGCTGCCTTCGCCCATTAATTAACCCACAAACGCCGGAGAGAAGATCAAGGCCACGATGGTCATGACCTTGATGACGATGTTCATGGCCGGCCCCGAGGTGTCCTTGAAGGGATCGCCCACCGTGTCTCCGATCACGGCTGCCTTGTGGGCGTCGGAGCCTTTGCCGCCGAACGCTCCCGCCTCGATGAACTTCTTGGCGTTGTCCCAGGCACCCCCGGCGTTGGCCATGAAGATGGCGAGAAGAAAACCGGTAACGAGGGCTCCGGCCAGGAACCCACCCAATGCTTCTACATCGGTGAAACCCAAGAGAAGTGGGGCGGCGACGGCGAGCAGGCCGGGGAGGATCATCTCCCTGAGGGCCGCCTGGGTGGCAATGTCAACACAAGTCTCGTAGTCGGCCTCAGCACCAGGTTCACCTTCCCGCAGCCCCGGAATCTCCCGGAACTGGCGCCTCACCTCATCGATCATCCGATTGGCAGCCCTCCCCACCGCGTTCATAGTCAAAGCCGCGAAAAGGAAAGGGAACATAGCCCCCAGAAAAAGGCCCACAGTGGTGGGAGCCCGCGTCAGGTCGATAGTTTCCAGACGAACCGCCTGGGTAAAGGCAGCAAATAGGGCGAGGGCCGTCACCGCCGCCGATCCAATGGCGAATCCCTTGGCCACCGCGGCGGTGGTGTTGCCGAGAGCGTCGAGAGCGTCGGTCGCCTCCCGCACAGCCGGGGGAAGACCAGCCATCTCGGCGATGCCCCCGGCGTTGTCGGCGATGGGCCCGTAGGCATCGACCGAGATAGTGATGCCGAGGGTGGCGAGGACGCCAATGGCGGCGATCGCTACCCCGTAGATCCCTCCTCCATCGCCCAGCGCCCAGGTGCCGGCGAGAAAAGCGGCCAGGATGCCGCCGGCCACCGCGATAACCGAAAAGGCCGCGGAGCGCATTCCCTCGGCGAGCCCCGAAATCAGTACGGTGGCGGGTCCGGTCTGCGCCTGGCGAGCGATCTCTTTCACCGTTCGATAATGATCCGAGGTGAACCACTCAGAGATCTGGCCCACCAACAAGCCCACGATCAGCCCCACCAGCACCGCCAGGAACACTCCCAGCGGCTGACGAACTTCATCCACACCTCCGAATATCCACCAGCTGAGGCCCACGGCGGCCAGGGTGGTAAGGCCGGCGGCGGTAAAGGTCCCCCGCCGCAGCGCCGCCCCTAGGTTGTCGCCCCGGGGACGTACCAAAAAGGAGGAGACCACCGAGGCAATCATCCCCACGGTGGCTACTGCCAGCGGGAAGAGGATCGTCTGGGACTGAAACCCTCGCCCATCAAAGGCGATGGCGGCGAAGGCGATCGGGGCCACCAGGGCTCCAAGGTAAGACTCGAAGAGGTCGGCGCCCATCCCGGCGACGTCGCCTACGTTGTCGCCCACGTTGTCGGCGATCACCGCTGGGTTACGTGGGTCATCTTCGGGGATCCCCGCCTCGACCTTTCCTACCAGATCCGCTCCCACGTCGGCCGCCTTGGTGTAGATGCCACCCCCCACCCGGGCAAAGAGCGCCACCGAAGATCCTCCCAGCCCGATGGCGGTGAGGATCTCGGGCCAGTCGGTCCGGCCGAGGACGGTGTTGAAGGTCAAATATCCAAGCCCGATCCCGGCCAGCCCAAACCCGGCCACAGTAAACCCCATTACTGCTCCCCCCCGAAAGGCGAGCGGTAAGGCCAGGTGGACCCCTCCCCGGCGGGCCGCTTCGGCGGTCCGGGTATTGGCGGCGGTGGCGATCCGCATCCCGATGAATCCGGCCCCTCCCGAGAGGGCAGCTCCGAACAGGTAGGCGGGAGCTCCCAAGGCACCCCAAGGGAGGAGCAGGGCGATCAGCACCGCCATCACCACCACAAACCCACCTAACCAGGTGTATTCCCGCCGGAGGAACGCCATTGCTCCTCGCCGGATCGCGGCCGAGATCTCCACCATGCGCTCGTTGCCGGGACTGGCCCTCAGCACCTGCCGGGCGAACACCAGCGCCAGGAGCAAAGCCAATCCGGCGGACACCAAGGCCGCGCCAAGCACCAGTTCAGGCAAGGGGGAGCTCCTCTCCGTTGCGGGGAAGGCGGCCATTATAAGAACCCGACCGCCGGGCCGGGTTGGCGTAGAACACGACCCGATTTAGCGTCGTCGGGGTCGATGAGACGACTCCTCCCCTCCTTCCTGGTGCTACTGGCGTGCTCGGGTGGGGCCACCAGCCCCATCACCCCGCCGCCGGCTTCGACCAGCACCACGGTGGCTCCCACCACCACCCAACCGTTCCTGGACGGCGCCCCCGACGGGTGGAGCGAAGCCGTCGCCGGCGTTTACGGCCAGGTCTGCCAAGGCGACCTCGCTTACCGGCCGGAGGCTTTGGCCGACCTCCCGGAGCCAAGCTCCTGTCCCCGGGGCACCTCCGCTCACGCCGTCATCGGTGAGCAAACCCTGGCGGTGGCAGTTCTTGGCGAGGACATCATCTACGGCGTCGGGGAGGAGGGGAGCTTTGCGGTGGTAGCGGCCCGCCTCCCTTCCCTGGGGCAGGACCGGGGCTGGTATGGCACCGTGCCCAAACTGATCGCAGTGGTGGGTTCTGATGCCAGACCAGGCGAAGACACCGCTCACAGCCGGGGTGACAGCATCCACCTAGTGGGTCTCGATGGCCTCGGCAGTGGTGGGGTGTTAGGAATTCCTCGCGACTCGTGGGTACCCATTGCCTCCGGCGGCGAGAACAAGATCAACGCCGCACTGGCCTTGGGCGGACCAGAAGCGATGCTGGCCACTCTCGCCGACACCTCCGAGCTCCCGCTGCAAGGAATCGTCGTCACCGGGTTCGAGGGCTTCGTCAACATCTGGGATGAGGCGCTGCAGGGAGCAGAGGTCAACATTCCGCTTGACATCAGCGATACCGCCGCCAAGGCCGACTTCGAGGCGGGCCTGCAGACACTGGATGGGACCCAGGCCCTCGCCTTCAGCCGTACCCGGAAGACCCTGTCGGGTGGCGACTTGACCCGCCAGTACCACGGGGGGGTGGTACTGCTGGCCGCCCTGGCGAAGGCGCAGTCGACCGGCCCGCAGATGCTGCCGGAGATGCTGGCGGCGAGCGCGCCCTGGCTGGTAACCGACCTGAGCTGGGCCGAGTTGCTGTCCTGGTCGGCCTTGGCTCTCGATACCCCGGTGGAGGCTATTGGCAATGCGGTGGTGCCGGCCCGGATCGGAAGCGTCGGGTCGGCCTCGGTGGTGTTCCTGACCGGTGACGCCCCCGAAGTCTTCGCCGAACTGGCCGATGGATCCTTTCCCCCTGAATCGGGTTAGTCGCGCCGGCTACGGACGAATCGCAGGAAGCCGTCGGTGTTCATCGTGTTGACGACGTCCTCGGCGCTCGCCCAGCCCCGTTGAGCATTGGCCACTCCGTAGGCCATCCGGCGCAGATCCGACACATGATGAGAGTCGGTGGAGATGACCAGCTTCACTCCTCGCGCCGCCGCCTTCCGTACCACTTCGGCCGAGGCGTCGAGCCGGTCGAGGGCGCCGTTGATTTCTAGAGCTACCCCGCTGGCCGCGAGGCCATCGAGCACCGCCTCCACCTCTAGTTCGATGCCGGGTCGACGGCCGATGTAGCGGCCGGTGAGATGGCCGACGGCGTTGACCGCCGGGTCGGCGATGGCCCGCAGCAGGCGGGCGGTCTGCTGCTCGGGGGGGAGGTCGAAATGGCTGTGTACCGAGGCGACGCACCAGTCGAATTGAAGGCGGAAGTCGGGGTCATAGTCCAGGGACCCGTCGGGGCCGATGTTGAGCTCGCAGCCGAAGAGGACGGTCAAATTGGGATACTCGGCGGCCACCTCGTCGATCCGCTCCCGGTGGGCCAGCATTTCTTGGCGGCTTGATCCGTTGATGGCCAGGTTCTCGCCGTGTTCGGTCAGAGCGACGTACCGATATCCCCGATTGGCGGCGGCCGCCACCATTTCCTCCAGGGTGGATCGGCCGTCGCCCGAGCGGTCGGAGTGGTAATGAAGGTCACCTTTGATGTCGTCCAAGGTGAGCAGGGGCAGTTCTCCCCGGCTGGCGGCTTGGATCTCACCGCTGTTCTCCCGCATCGGAGGGGGGATGGTTTGCAGTTCTAGCGACTGGTAGATGGCCTCTTCGCTGGCTGCCGCCACCACCTGCTCTCCGTCGAAAAGTCCGTATTCGGAAAGCAACCAACCCCGGTCGATGGCCCGCTGGCGCAGGGCCACGTTGTGGGCCTTGGACCCGGTGAAATAGAGAAGCGCCGATCCGTATTGATCGGGGGTCACCACCCGCACATCCACCTGCAGGCCCCCCCGGGTGAGGATCGAAGTTTTGGTCTCCCCTGAGCCGATGACCTCGGTGGCCCGGGGATGGGAAGCGACTGCGGCCATCACCGGAGCGGGGTCGGTGGAGGCGACGACGATGTCGACGTCCCCGATGGTCTCCGCCAGCCGGCGCAATGAGCCACAGACGGTGGCGGCTTCCACTCCTGGCAGGCTCGCCAGCTCCGACGCCAGTGTCTCGGCTACCGGCAACGCCTCGGCGATGGGGGTGCGGCGGTCCTTGCCGTGCAGCCCCAACCGTTCGATAGCCCGAGCGATCTTCTCCTCGCTCTGGGCACCCAGGCCCGGGAGCTCGCGGAGCTTCTCCTCCGCAACTGCCACCTTGAGCCCTTCCAGGTCCTCGACTCCTAACTCAGCCCGAATGAGCTTCAGGGTCTTGGGCCCCAAACCGGGGATTTTCATCAGCTCAACAAAGCTGGGCGGATAGCGGGCGGCAAGCTCGTTGAGCTTGGCCACCTGCCCGGTTTCGACGTATTCACGGATCTTGGCGGCGATGGAAGCCCCCACTCCTTTGATCTTGACCAACTCCGCCTTGTTGAGAGAAGCGACTTGATCGGGATGGCCCTCCAAACCATGAATTGCGTTCTCGTAGGCCCGTACTTTGAACGACTGCAGCGACCCTTCGTCGAGAGCGGTAAGGCGGGCTAGCTCGGCGAGCATGGCCAGGATGGCGCCGTTGGAGGTCACGCCCGGAGGTTAAGCCAGTAGCCAAGCCTTCTTCCCCACCACGAACGTCACGCGCCCACGTCCCCCGTTCCTTGCCCCACGCTCCAGATCTCGCGTCTCGCGTCTTCCCTCTCCCATCTCCCACCTTCCGTCTCCCGTCCTCCGTCTTCCGTCTTCCGTCTTCCGTCTTCCGTCTCTCTCTGTACCCTTCCCCAATGACCCAGCGACCCGGGGCCCCCACCGACAAGCAACGCCCACCCGAGTGGCGAGTGGAGGGCATGCCCGGGAAAAAGGACGACGAAGAACCCAGAGGTTTCTTTGGTCGAGCCCCCAACCGGCGCATCCTCATCATCGCTCTCGCCCTCTTCGCTGCCAACTGGTATTTGACCTCCCTGGTCTTCCGGGAAACGCGCATCGATCTCACCTACACCCAGTTCCTTGACGCGGTAGAGGCCGAACAAGTGGAAACAGTGTTCTCCCGGGGCGACACCATCCAGGGCCGGTTCAAAGAGGCCCAGCCCGACCCCGACGAAGAGGAGGTCAGCTCCGTACTCTTCGTTACCCAACGTCCCACCTGGGCCGACGACAACCTCGTCGATGTCCTCCGCCAAAACGGGGTGGAGATCTCGGCGGTCGACCCCGAACAAACCCCCTTCTGGCAACAACTCCTCTTCGGTTTCGGACCCACCTTGCTCTTGTTGTGGATCTTCCTCTCGATGTGGCGTAGGGCGGGCTCGGCTTTGGGAGGAATCGGGGGGCTGGGAAGGTCACGGGCCAAAAGGTTCGAGGCCACTGATCAGCGCACCACCTTCGAAGACGTGGCCGGGATCGAAGACGCCAAAGCGGAACTGGCCGAGATCGTCGACTTCCTCAAGAACCCGGCCAAATACACCCGTCTCGGTGGCGCCATTCCCAAAGGGGTGCTTCTCTCCGGCCCTCCCGGAACGGGAAAAACCCTGCTGGCACGAGCCGTAGCCGGGGAGGCGAATGTTCCGTTCTTCTCTATCTCCGCCTCGGAGTTCATCGAGATGGTGGTAGGGGTGGGGGCCAGCCGGGTGCGCGACCTGTTCGCCGAGGCAAAGAAGGTGGCACCGGCCATCATCTTCATCGACGAACTCGACGCCATCGGCCGCAGCCGGGGCGGCGCCATGGCCTTCGGCGGCCACGACGAACGGGAGCAGACCCTCAACCAGATTCTCACCGAAATGGACGGCTTCACCGGATCGGAGGGAGTCATCGTCATCGCCGCCACCAACCGTCCCGAGATCCTTGACGCCGCCCTGTTGCGTCCGGGCCGTTTCGACCGTCAGGTAGCGGTCAGCCCTCCCGATCAACGGGGACGGCTGAAGATCCTCCAGGTGCACACTCGCCGGGTGCCGCTGGCTGCCGATGTCGATCTGAGCGGGATCGCTTCCGCCACCCCGGGCATGGTGGGTGCCGATCTTCGCAACCTGGTCAACGAAGCGGCATTGATGGCGGCCCGGCGGGGACATGAGCGGGTGATGCACGCCGACTTCACTGATGCCCTGGAGAAGATCGTCCTCGGAACCGAGCGTCAGTTGATGATGAGCCCCGAGGAGAAGGAGCGCACTGCCTATCACGAAGCCGGCCACGCCCTGCTGGGAATGCTGGAACCCGGAGCCGATCCGGTCCGCAAGGTGTCGATCATTCCTCGCGGCCGGGCCCTGGGAGTCACCTTCCAGTCACCGGATTCTGATCGATACGCCTACGACCGCGACTATCTACGGGGACGGATCATCGGGGCCCTGGGGGGGAGGGCCGCCGAGGAGGTGGTCTTTGGGACTTTCACCACCGGCGCCGAAAACGATCTCGTGCAGGTCACCCGGATCGCCCGCTCGATGGTGGGGAAGTGGGGCATGTCCGACGTCATCGGACCCATCACCGTCATCGATGAGAACCGCGATCCGTTTGCCCGTCCGGAGATTTCACCCAAGACCCAGGAACTGATCGATGAAGAGGTGAGAAGGATCGTTGACGAGTGCTACGACTCGGCCCAGGCTCAACTCAAGGAACACCGCGACCAACTCGACGCTCTCGCCGGCGCTCTCCTCGACAAAGAAACTCTCGACGAAGCCGAGGCTTACGCCATCGCCGGGATCGAGCGGAGTCCCATCAACGCGTAACAGTTCAGCTATCGGCTGTCGGCTTGCAGCTATCAGCCAGCGTCTCGCGTCGCGCGACTCGCTCGCTGCCCCCTCCGTCGCCTTCGGCGACACCTCCCCCAACGTCGCTTCGCTCCTGGGGGAGGAAGTCTCACGTCTGCCCGTCTGAGTTCGATTCCTGGCTCCCGGCCCGGGCTGCTTCCAGGGCCGACTTCACCTGTTCGAGGTGCTCGTGTAGATGGTCTTCACCGTCAGCAAATCCGAAGGCATAACGCCAAAAGGTCCCTCGGCGGCGTTGGAGGTGCTCAGGCATGGACCTGATCAGCTGCACGGTTTGGGCGATCAGCCGCCGGTAGGAGTCGATCATGGCCCATACGTCCGGATAGGCATCGGCCGTAACCCGGGTCCGCCAATGGGAGTTGCCAAAGCCCCCGTCGTAGTACCTCTCCACCCCCTCGAAGCTCTCCACCAGAGTTGAGTGTTGATCGCCCTCCCCATCGAGCAGGTGGGCAATGACCTCCTTCACCGACCATTGACCCTCCCCGGGGCGGTGCCCGGCCTCGGCCTCCGTAACCCCGTCGAGCACCGCAGTTAGCTGTTCCAGGAAACGGCGGTTGATGTCTTCAATTTGGTCGGCCAGTTCGGCGGGGGTGGACTTGACGTCACCGATCCGGCGGCCGGAGAGGCGCATCGTGGCTGACTGCTGACTGCCTTCCCGGATGAAAAGCACCTCGACCTCGTCGCCGGCCCGGTGAGCGGAGAGGGCTGCGCCTAAATCGGCGAATTGGCGGACGGGACGGCCGGCCATTGAGGTGATGATGTCACCGTTTTGGAGCCCGGCTGCCATCGCTCCCATCCCCTCCACCACTCCTGAGATCTGCACCCCCAGCTCCTCGCCCCCGGGGCCTCGTGCCTCCTGCTCCAAGTAGATCCCGAGCATGGGCCGGCGGGTGAAGCGGAGGTCCTCCCCGGTCTCGATGACCGACTTCAGGTTCTCGAGCGACACCTGCCATGCCCGCCCCATCTCATCCCGTTGACGCTGCGCCTTCTTGCCGGTGCCGAACCCCGTGTGCCGTACTTCAACGGTGGTGGTAGGGCCTTCCTCCTTCCACGCCACCGACACTTTGGTGGGATCTTCCCCCGGTCCCTGCCAGGTGAAGCTGAGGCGGCCTTCTTCCGGAACGACTCGGGTCAAGGTACCCGCCGTCTGGTAACCGTCATGCCATCCCAAGTAGATCCGCCCCCCTTCCCGCGGGTTAATCAGGGCTCGATCAGCCAGCCATTCGCGAACTGCGGTGGAATTGGTGAACAAACGCATCACCTCGGAGGCTGGGGCGGACAACTCCACACGAGCCTTCACCTTGTCTTTGGCCATGAGCGACCTCCTGCGGTGAGGTTATCCGTCGCTCCTATCGTGCGTGTCGGTGGAGATCGACGAAGTCATCGCTCGGTGGAGGGAAGATCCCGATCGGGAGGCCGACCTAGTTCACGTCGAAGAGGTGCCGGCCCGGCCTGGACGGTTCGCCGAGCTGTCGCTTGAAGCAGTGCTCCAGCTGCGTCTCCAGGAACGGGGCATCGAGGCTCTTTACCGCCACCAGGTCGAAGCTATCACGCTCATCCGCCAGCGACGCCACGTCATGCTGGCAGCAGGAACCGCCGCCGGAAAGTCCCTCTGTTTCCAGATTCCAATCCTCGAAACGGTGCTGGCCGAGCCCCGATCCTCTGCCCTCCTTGTCTATCCGACCAAGGCCCTGGCCCAGGACCAAGCAGGATCCCTGATTCGGTTTGGCCTCCCGGAGGCCAGGGTGGCGATCTACGACGGCGACACACCCACCCAGGAGCGGATCCGGGTTCGCCGTCAGGCCAATGTCGTTCTCACCAACCCTGACATGCTCCATATCGGCATCCTCCCCTTCCACCAACAATGGGCCGACTTCCTCCACCGGCTCAGGTTCGTGGTCATTGACGAGACCCACACCTTGCGGGGCATTTTCGGGAGCCACGTCGCCATGATTCTGCGGCGATTGCGACGGCTGGCCAGTCACTACGGCGCCGATCCCACATTTGTCCTCTCCTCGGCGACCATCGGCAACCCGACCCAACTGGCTCAGCAGCTAACCGGGCTCGAAGTGACGGTGGTAGAGGGAGACGATTCCCCCCAAGGCCGCAAACAATTCGTGTTGTGGAATCCGGAGCTGCTCCCCGGTGAGGACGGTCGGCGCCGCTCGGCGGCGGCGGAAGCGGCCCGGTTGTTCTCCGACTTGGTGATGGCAGGACGGCGCACCATCACCTTCACCAGGGGCCGGAAGTCTGCCGAATTGGTCTTTCGGTGGACCAAGGAGCGCCTTGATCGTGAGCGGGGGGAACGCATCGCGGCTTATCGGGCTGGGTACACCCCAGCCCAACGGCGGGCGGTCGAACACCGGCTCTTCAATGGCGATCTGCTGGGGGTAGTTGCCACCAACGCCCTGGAACTGGGAATCGATGTCGGTGGGCTCGACGCCGCCATCATCACCACCTTCCCGGGAACCATGGCTGCCTTCCGCCAGCAAGCCGGACGAGCCGGGAGGAGCCAGCAAGACTCGCTAGCGGTACTGGTCGCCGGTGAGGACGCCCTCGACCAGTACCTAACCAACCATCCACATGAACTGTTCTCCCGACCGGTGGAAGCCGTGGTAGTCAACCCCGGTAACCCACTGGTGGCTGAAGCCCATGCCGCCTGCGCCGCCTACGAACTGCCCCTGGGTCTTGACGACCGGGAGATCCTCTCCGACTCCATCGAAGAAGCCGCCAACCGGCTGGTACAGGCGGGGCATCTCCGCCTCAAAGAAGGCAAGCTCTACTGGGCCCGGCGCTCCCGCCCCGCTCCCGCCATCGACATCAGGGGTAGCGGCGGTCCCACTTATCTCGTGGTCAGCTCTGGTGAGTTACTCGGGACCCTCGAGGAGTCCCGGGTCTTCCGGGACGCCCACGTGGGAGCCGTCTATCTCCACCAGGGCGACTCCTATCTGGTGGAAGAACTCGACCGCGCCCAACACCAGGTCCTGGTGCGGCCGGCTGATGTGGGCTACTACACCCAGACCCGCCAGGAAACCAGCCTCGAAGTGCTAGACGTGGCCGAGCAGGCTTCACTCGGCCGGGCCCGGCTCCATCTGGGGAAGGTCGAAGTGGAGCATCAGGTGACAGCGTTCCAGCGACGCCGGCTGGGAAGCCGCGAGCTGATCGACACCACCTACCTCGACCTTCCTCCTTCTCGGCTGATCACCGAAGCAGTGTGGATGACCATCACCGATCCCGTCCTCGCCGCCGCCGCTCTCGGTCCCGATCTCCTGGGATCTCTCCACGCCGCCGAACATGCGGGCATCGCCCTGCTCCCCTTGATGGCAGTGTGCGATCGCTGGGACATCGGAGGCCTCTCTACCAACTGGCATCCGGCTAGCGGTACCGCCACCATTTTCATCTACGAGGGATACCCGGGAGGGGCGGGGATTGCTCCCCTCGCCTTTGCCGCCGGTGCCCGCCACTGGCAAGCGACCTTGGAAACGGTCAGGGCCTGTCCCTGCCGCTCTGGATGTCCCTCCTGTGTGCAGTCCCCCAAGTGTGGCAACCTCAATGAACCCCTGTCCAAAGATGGCGCGGTGCAGCTACTTGGTAGCGTGCTGACCGGTCCGGCCTGAGACGCCACCAGCTCAGGTGAGGTGCCCGACCCGGGCCCCAAGGTGGTCGATTAAGGCCGCTGTCTCCACTTCGACCTGCAGGCCGCGCTGTCCTGCAGACACGAAGATGGTGGAGAAGTCGAGAGCGCTGGCGTCAATGAAGGCCGGCAACTTTCGTTTCTGGCCGAAAGGGCTGATCCCGCCAACAACGTAGCCGGTCAGACGTTGAGCTTCGTCGGGATCGGCCATGAGCGCTCTTTTCCCCGAGGCGAGGGCAGCCATGGCACGCAGGGACAGCCGGGCGGAAACCGGCACGATCACCATCAGCGGACGTTGGTCGACCTTGGCGATGAGGGTCTTGAAGACGCGGGTCGATGCCACTCCCAGCAGGTCCGCCACTGCCTCGCCGTAGGTGTCGGCACTATTGCGGTCGAGGCGATCGAATGGGTAGGGATGAACCCGATGTTGGATGCCGGCCGCTTCCAGGAACCCGAGTGCGGGGGTGGCGGGCACGAGTCGATGTTACGTCAGGGCACGTATTCGGCTCGACTCGCTGCCCCCACCTCTACCGTGCCCAGCAGTGCTACCTGGACTTGGGTGGTGACCGCCACCTCGACGCTCCGAGGTTGAGGTGCCGCCACCACCGGACAGATACAACGTTCCAGCCGAGCCCCATTGGCCTTGGCCACCAACCTCGCCGCCTGAAACGGTGCCACCCCACCCGCCAGGGGAGGAAAGGTGTGCGCCGCCGCCGCCAAGGCAGCGGCGTCGGCGGCAGTCACCGCCCGGGCCCGGGCGGTCACCACTTGGGTGGCGGCCACCACCGCCAGGCCGGTAGTCACCACCACCGCCAGCAGCCCCATTGCCATCACCGAGCTACTCCCCCGCTCCGTCACTGCTCCACCCTCATTACCGCTCGCCCCACGAGCTCCACCTCCACCCACCGCAGGAGGGGCGTTACCAGCGAATGCCGGAGGGTGACCGCGACCGTCGCCGGCCGACCTACCACCGAAGGTCTCGACACCGAAACCCTGACCCGTCCAGGTAACGGTTCGGAGAGAGCGTTCTCCACCGCCGCCACCGCCCGTGCTGGGTCGGCCACGGTGGCCGCTACCCGCGCTCCCTCGCGGGCGGCAGCCACCAACTCGAGCTGGGTGCGGGCGATCACCACGATCTCCATCACCGCCAGCAACACCAGCAGGATCACCGGCAGGGTGAGAGCGAATTCGACGGCGATGGCCCCCCGCTCCTCGCTCAGAACTGCCCGGCGACCCACTGCACCACCTTGCCAAGGATGGTGCTGATGATCCCGCTTCCACCGCTGCCCTGCACCCATCGGAACAGGACAATGGCGAGAGCAGTGGCCGCCAGGATCACCAGGAAGTACTCGACCGTCCCCTGGCCTCGCTCGTCGCGATTCCAGCCCGAGGCGATCCTCGTCAACCAAGCTGGCATGTCAGCTCCTTTCTCTATCCCGGCGACCGGCCGGGAACCGGGGGGAAGTGGATCAAGGGAACTGTCCGAGCAGATCGATAAGGGATGTGAACACGATCGGCCCCACGAAGAGGACCACAAATCCGGGGAGGATGAGGAGGCCGAGTGGGAGCATCAATGTGACCGGCAACCTCCGAACCCGGTCGAGCGCCTCAGCTCTTCGCTCAGCCTGGAGTTCAGCGAGGTAGGCCGCCACCGCCTCGGCCATAGGAGCTCCGATCAGCTGAGCTCTCGCCAGCCGGATGAGGATCGGTCGGGTGTGGGTACCTTCGGCTCGGGAGAGGGCTGAGGCCAGACCTTGCCCCCGGGCCAGCCGCAGGAGACGGCGGAGCTCGTCACCCACCGGCGGTCCCACCTCGGCGGCCGCCAGTTCGAGCCCGGCGAATAGTGACAGACCACCGGTGAGCGCCACCAACAGGCTGCGGGCCGCCAAGACTGTGTCCTCGCCGCGACGCCGCATGGCCTCCCGGCGGTGGCGGCGGCGCCTCTGCCATGCCACCGCAGCCCAGAGGAGAAACCCGCCCGCCAACCACGGGAAACGGAGCGTGGCGGCCAAACCTAAGGCGATGAGGAGCGGGCGGGTCACCTTCGCTCTCCCCGCAGAAGGCGTAACACCCAAAAGAGGCCGGTGGTCAGCAGGCCCAGGCCGGTAAAGACCATCACCCGCCCCGGCAGACCCCAAGCCAGTAGCCGGTTGAGCTCCCCGGAAGCGACGTGCCAGCTGGCCACCAAGATGGGGAAGCCACCCACGATTGCCACCGAGAGCTTGACCGGACCGCTCAGCGAACGCTGCTCTCGCTGCACTGCCTCTTCCTCCACCGCCTCGGCAGTGAGGGCATCGAAGATCGAAACGGCCGAGCCACCCGTCATCGCCGCCACCCGTAGGGCCGAGGCCGCCGGCCGCAGGCGGAGATCGGCCCTCCGTAAGGCGGAAGCCACCTGTTCCAAGGGATGGCCAGCGGTTGCCAGTCGCACCACTGGCCTCAAATCGAGGGTTGGAATCACCTCGCAAGCAGCCATCACTGCCATCCGCAACGACAGCCCAGCCCGCAACTCCGTGGCCAACGTCCGGTGAAAGGCAACCATTTCCGGTTCTGATTTATGGTGCTGACTCCGGGCCAGCAGGATCAACGTTGCCAAAACCGGGGCTGCGATCTGCGGTGCCCCCCAGGTCAACAGGATCAAGGCTGTCTGACCCCACGGCAGCTGTCGGTTGAGGGCCATGCCAATGATCAGGGCGGTCAACATCTGATGGTGATTCCTTCCGGTCCCACTTCCCCCACCGCCTGCACCCGGCGCCGGCCGTGGTCGCGTTCGACTTGGACCATCACCTGCACCGCCGCTCTCAGCTGCCGGCGCACTGCCAGCTCCCCCACCCGTTCACCGCCCGACAAGGCAAGGGTTTCCAAGCGCCACAATGCTTCTTCGGGGCTGTTGGCATGGACGGTTGACATCGACCCGGCGTGGCCAGTGTTGAGCGCCGCGATCAGGTCGAGCGCCTCGGGGCCTCGCACCTCACCCAGGATGATGCGATCGGGTCGAAGGCGGAGGGCGGACCGGAGCAACAGGCGTAGCGAGATCTCACCTTTGCCTTCGGCGTTTGGTGGCCGTCCCTCCATTCGCACCACATGACCAGGAATAGAAAGTTCAGCCGCATCTTCGATGGTGACCACTCGCTGCCCTTCGGGGATGGAACGGGCCAGGATGTTGAGAAGAGTGGTCTTGCCGGTGCCGGTTCCCCCGCTGACGACGATGTTGCGCCGCGCACCCACTGCCTCTTCCAGAAAAGACCTCTGGCTGGAGTTGATAGCTCCCCGCTCCACCAGGGTGTCCATAGAGGTCACCGCCGGCATGAACCGTCGGACGGCCACCACCGGATGGTCGACCGCTGCCGGAGGGATAACCGCGTGGAGGCGACTGCCGTCACCCAAGCGAGCGTCGACCATCGGCGACGCCCGATCGAGCCGCAGGCCCAGAGGAGCAATCACCCGCTCGACTGCTGCCACCACCGCCTCGTCGTCCTTGAACGACACCGAGGTCGGCATCAGCTCCCCTTCCCGCTCGACCCACACTTCCTTGGGCCCATTGACCAGGACATCGGAGACCTGAGGATCCCGGAGGAGCAACTCCACTGGCCCGAGACCGATCAGCCCATCCACCACCTGCTCGACCAGAGCATCGGCCGCCAGCGGCGCCTCCTCCTCCAGGAGCCGGCGGGCGGCTTTGCGCAGGTGGTACCGATCGAGGGGGATATCCGAGTCGATCAGGGAGCGAGCAACGCGCTCGGTCACCCCCATGGCAACTCCCAAACCTGGCGCCACGCCCGCACCCAACGACCACCAGGCGCAGCCCGTAACGACAGCAAAGACGTCAAGGTCGCCCGGTTCAGCGGGGGCAGCAACGGCCCCGGTCCCGGGGGCCGGTCGAGCTGTGACGTTGCCTGCCATACCGCCGCCCTCCCTCCCTCGGCGGCGAGGAGCCCCGGGAACAGGGGAACCACCGGAATAACCGGCCAGGGAAGGCGAACACCCGGCGGCACCCGCAGCACCACCGCCGGCCAGACCCCGGCCAACAGCTCAATGGTGGAGAGGGCGTCATCGCCCGAAACCCCGCCGTTGCCGATCACCGCCACTCCACGCCCTTCGGGCTGCAGTTCTCGCCGGCGGGGTCCTTCGCCCACCAGGTCGGCCAGGGTCCGTTCACCTGGGTAGGAAGGGCCGGTTTCGTCAAGATCAACCATCACCACGGGGTCGTTCGCCGCCGCGGCCGCCAGCCCCAGAGGTGCTACCACCGACAGCACCGAGTCGATCTCCGTCGTCAGGCCCAGAATCACCGCCCGAACTTACGGAAGCCCGACCTTGCCGTTAACCCCTTGTCAGGGCGAGGGGCCCATGGCATTAATGGAGGGTTTCGTAGAATTGGGTGGGGATGACGTCGGCTGCCTTTTTCGACCTCGACAAGACCATCATCGCCAAATCTTCCACCTTGGCCTTCTCCCGGCCGCTGTTCCGGGCCGGCCTGCTCAATCGCACCGCGCTGGCCAAAGCCGGCATCGCCCAGGCCTACTACCAGATGTTCGGGGCCGACCACGGCCAACTGGAGCGAGTACGCGAGGAGTTGTCGGAGCTGACCCAGGGATGGGACAAGGTGGAGATCGAACAGCTAGTTCGGGAAACCGTCGACGAGGTGGTGAGTCCGCTCGTGTATCAGGAGGCACTGGCCCTCATCGAAGAGCACCAGCGCAGCCAGCGGCGGGTGGTTGTCATCTCCTCCTCGCCGGTGGAGATCGTCAAACCGCTCTGTGCCTTTCTCGGTATCGACGATGTGATCGGTACCAGGCCCGAGATTGACGATGCCGGCAAATACACCGGCAAAATCGACTTCTACGCCTACGGTCCTGCCAAGGCCGAAGCCATGCGGGAAATGGCGGCCGAAGAGGGAATCTCCTTGCCCGACTCTTTCGCCTACTCCGATTCTGCCACCGACCTGCCCATGCTGGAGGCGGTGGGCCATCCTGTGGCCGTCAACCCGGACAAAGAATTGAGGGAGATCGCCCAACAACGCGACTGGCAGATCCTCGAGTTCCGCCAACCGGTGACCCTGCGTTCCCGGCTGGCGGCAATCCCCAAACCGGTACCGGTGATTTCAGGGGCGGCGGTTGCTACCGGGGTGGCTGCCGCCCTCACCGTATGGGCGTTGAAGGCCCGCAGCCGCGCCCGCGGCTGACCCCTCGGCCTGGCTGGCCTCGACGAGCCCAACTCGGCCGTTGGTGGCGGCAATCAGCCCCGTCAGGCTGGCCCGTTGTGTCCCTACGGCCCGGGCCAATGCCTGGTGAAGTGAACTCCGCCGAATCACCTCCGGGCCGCAAGCCATAACCAGCCCGGAGCGATCCACCCCCCGTACAACCAGCCCCTCCTCGACTTCCTTTAGAGCCTCGGACACCGGGCGGTAACCGGCCAGGGCGTCTTCGTCTCTGATCAGGACCAGCATGGCTTCCACCTGGGACCGGGTGGCAGAGTCAAGATGGTCACCGGCCGCGATCACCACCAGTTCCACGGTGTCCGGGAGATAGGCCATCAGCTCGGCTAAGGACGGCAGATCGACGACCAGGTCACCAGTCGGGACGGCGTCCGGGACCAAGAACACCGCCACCTTGTCGTCGGGGTCGGGAAGGCCGAGCTGTCGGGCCGGGGTGGGGCCGAGCAGGGGCGGGTCTGCCATGGTGACCCAACCTACCGTGGGGAATCGCCCGAGACGGAAGACGTGAGAGGTGAGATGTGAGTGGTGAGTGGTGAGTCGGAAGACGGAAGACGGAAGACGGAAGACGGAAACGTGAGACGTGAGACGTGAGACGTGAGACGTGAGACGGAATCCACCACTCGCCGGCCTCATCTAGGGAACAATGCTCACAGCAGCATCACGGTCGAGGCCGCCCGGCCACGGCGGCGTGACCTTAGGAGTAATACATGTCCGTTGCGGCGGTGCTTCTCGCCGGAGGGTCCGGTCTTAGGTTCGACCCGCAGACCAACAAGGTCTTTCTCCCGGTGGGGGGTCGGCCCCTCCTGGAGTATTCGCTGTCCACCCTCTCCGCCGCTCCGGCGATACAAACGATCGTGGTTGTGTTTCGCCCCGAGGATGAGTCCCGCGCTCGCCGCATGGTGGACGAGCTCGAGCTAGAGAAGGTCGGCCCGATGGTGCCCGGAGGTTCGACCCGTCAGGAATCGGAGCTAGCCGGATTGAACGCCCTCGCCAAAGTGATCGAGTCGGGTGAGATCGAGCTGGTGGCCCTGCACGACGGAGCCCGCCCCTTCCTAACCATTCCTCTGCTCGACGAACTGATTGGAGCCGCCCGGTTCAGCGGAGGAGCGGTACCGGCGCTGCCGGTTGGAGGTCCCATCTTTCGGCGAGAAGGTGAGCAGTGGAGACTCCTCCCGCAGCATCGCCTGTCCAGGGTGCAGACGCCCCAGGTGTTCGCCGCCCGCCCCCTGCTCGCTGCCTACCGCCTGGCCGCAGCCGCCGGGTTTTCAGGTTTCGACACTGCCGAAACAGTCGAACGTTTCAGCGATCTCGAGGTGGTGGCGGTGAGCGGCGATCCCCGCAACTTGAAAGTCACCTATCCGGCCGATCTCCATACAGCCGAAAAGCTGGCCCCGGCCTTCGGTCAGGAGGGATGGTTGTCTTGACCGAAGTGCCTGCGATATCTCATCTGCTGCGGTTGAACACCTCCGATGTCCTCCAGCCGGACCCCGCCATCGTGAGTCCATCCGGCCGCCTCATAGAAGCGACGCGCCCGAAGGTTGTCGGCGAATACCCACAAAGTGGCCGCCGAAAAGCCGCTCTGGAGGAGCAGCTCATCGGTGGCGGCCATCAACCGGCGACCCAACCCGGTTCCCCAGAGTCGGGGCTCGAGGTAGATCGCGTATAGCTCACCCAGGCCGACCTCGGCCCCGGAGCCCACGCTGGCAAACCCGACCACTTCTCCTTCGGGGGTCTCCACCACCAGGGTGCTGGTGTCTCCGGCGATCAGGTTCTCCCGCCACCTCAAACGTCGCCGCTCGTAGGAAAGTCCGGCCAGGAACTCGGCCGGAAGGATCTCCGAGTAGGCAGCTTGCCAGCTTCGGATGTGCACCGAGGCTATCGAGTCGGCGTCATCGATGGTGGCCGGTCGGACCGTCACCACCCCAACTTACCGGCACCAGCTTCTAGTGCCGGGCTCCTGGCCGATGGGAGCGTCCGGCACTGACGACCCTTAGTCCGGGGCGGCTCAGGCGTCGGGGGGTGAGGGCCTAGCCGGTGACTGATGCGAAAGGGAGGCGTGGCGGTCTTCCAGTTCCTTGAGACGTAGCCGCGCCTGGCGCTCCATCTCCTCCAACTCGGCCCGTCGCTGGCGAGCGGTGCGACTGGCCAGTTCCACCATCTTCTGGGCGTCTTCCTGAGCCGTCTTGAGGCGCCTTTGCGCTGCCTCGGTCAACTCCCTCGCCCTGGTTTCGGCCGCGATCCGGGCCTGGCGGAGGATGAGATCGGCGTGCTCGCGGGCTTGAGCGATGAGGGTGTCGACCTCCTCTCGGCGCTGGGCGGCGTCGGCATAGATCTCGCGAGCGGTGTGGCTGATCTCCTCCATCTGGGCCTGGATCAGGTCCCGTTCTGCCTCAGCCGCCCGAAGGATCTGAGCGGCTTCCTTCTGGGCTGAAGCTCGCAGGCGGGTGGCGTCATCGAGCAAGGCTTGCGCTTGCCGAGCGATCTCTCCCCGAGCCTGACCGGCTGCCTGCTGCGCCCCGTGGCGGGCAAAAGAGCGAAGCTGCTCCGCCTCCGCCACTACACGCTCCACCTGCTGGCGAGCCTCATCGCGGATCTTTTGCGCCTCCCGCGCCGCCTCCTCCAGCAGGCGGGCGACTCGTTGCTCCGCCGGTCCTTCCCCGCCCTGGTGGCGTAGCGCCCATTCGGCCGATTCCAAACGCGCGAGAAGCGAGGACAGTTCCGCCTCGAGGTGAGCGATGCGTGCGTCGCGGGGGTCAGGCGGTGAGGAGCCGATGACCTGTTTGGCGGTCACGGCGGCACTCATGTCACATGGACGGCGTCGAGGGCCCGAGACAAGGCGTGTTCGACGAGTTGGACGAGGGTGGCCTGGACGTCGACCCGGCGTCGAGCGTCGCAGTAGGTCAGGGGTACCCCAGGAGAGACCTGCAAGGCTTCCCTCACCTGATCGAGGTTGTGCAACCGGTCGCCGTTGAAGGTGTTGACGGCGACGAGGAACGGGGTATCTCTGCGCTCGAAGAAGTCGACTGCCGCGAAACAGGCGTCGAAGCGCCGGGTGTCGACCAAGACCACCGCCCCGATGGCTCCTTTGGCCAGCTCATGCCACATGAAGTGGAAGCGGTCCTGGCCCGGAGTGCCGAACAGGTAGAGGATGAGATTGTTCTTGAGGCCGATCCGACCGAAGTCCATGGCCACGGTAGTGGTGGTCTTGGTATTGGCTTCCGAGAGGAGGTCGATTCCAGCGCTGGTCTGGGTGATGATGGCTTCGCTGGTGAGTGGCTCGATCTCGGAGATGGCACCGACAAAAGTGGTCTTGCCTACTCCGAAGCCGCCAGCAACGACGATTTTCACCGGGACGGGTCGGGCGGGGTTAGAGGCTGCGGATCCCATCGAGCACCTTCTGTAACAAGGTCGTGTACATGTAGCCGTCGAGCGAGGTGGCCACTCCGCTGGGAGGATCGATGATGTTCACGGCGCCCCGTTGGGCTAAGTCGGCCACCACCACCCGCACTACCCCGATGGGAACGTCGAGACGGGCGGCCAGTTCGATCAGAGCGGTCTCCTTGCGGGTGAGGTCGATGACCCGCGCCGCTTCCCAGCGGATCTGTGGGCGGAGCCGGAAGCCAGTCGGGGTGGCGGCGACGAGGGCTTCCAGGGCGATGACCGGCAAGTCGTCTCCGGCCCTTCCTCCCGTCATCGTGTAAGGGCGTACCAGCCGCCCCGCCTCCCCCCGCTCTTCAACCCCTGAATTCTCCATGGTGATCACTCGATGCCGACCAACTCGGCCTTCAGCTCCTCCCGCACCTCGGGGGTAAGAACCTCACCGGCCCGTTCGGCAAAGAGGGCCATCTCATAGGCGACACCGCCGATGTCGACCGCCCGAGTGGTGAGGACGCAGAGCAGCGACCCGTCGCGGATGCCGGTGACGAAGAGCCAGCCGTTCTTCATCTCGACGATGACATTGCACACCGGCCCCGCCCCGAAACGCCCGGCCGAGCCGTAAGCCAGCCCGATCATGCCCGAGGCCACCGCTGCGAGGCGATCAGCTGACTCCCGATCAACATCGGCCGACACTGCGATCGGCAGACCATCGGAGGAGACCACCACCGCCTTGCGGACTGCGGGCACGGTGAGGGCAAAACGGCTGATCAGCCAGTTGAGATTGGCCGCGCCAGCACTCATTCCGATCCTCCCTCGAGTTCTCCCTCCGGTCCGTGACCACCGGCAGACTCCTGTCCGCTGCGAAAGGCGGAGAGCGCCGAGCGGATGCCTTCGGCTCCGATTGCAGACGTAGCGGTCGACTCGGTAGCACTCAACTGCTCGTTGAAGGCAGCACCCGGGGTCCGGACCGGCAGGCCCGGATTGGTCACCTTGACCTCGGGAGAGGGGGAAGGAGCCGGGGCGGGACGGGGGGCGTCTTGCGGCGCCGTGCTGGGGGCGGCTGGGATCATGTTGAACACGGGTCGGGAAGCAACGGGGGCGGGCGGGGTGGCGCTGCGAGCGGGCTCCGCCGCAGTGGAAGGACGGGCAGTGGGCTCCCCGGGGGTTGGCGGATCCGGCTTCCGGGCGGCGGTGGCGCTCTCTGCGCTGGGGCTGGTGGTGCGGCGCACCAATCCCCCGTTGACGGCTTCGGCACCGTTGTGACCTGATGCCACTCCGGCACCGTTGGCTGCGTGGGCGGTGATGTCTCCGTCCTTCCAGGGTGCTTCGAGGGCGTCCCGATCGCTTGACGGGCTCTCGTCTTCCGGAGTGGTGTCGAGGAGACTGCGAGGAACGGTGATCCGTGCCGTGGTACCCGGAACGCCCGCTACCAGCCGGACTGATATCCCATGGCGGGCAGCCAGACGAGCGACCACGTAGAGGCCGAGAGTGGGGTCAAGGGCCAGGCCCAACACTGGCGGTAACTCCAGCAACCCATTGAGCTCGGCCCGCCGGGACTCGGAGATGCCCATCCCTCGATCGGCGATGGTGACCACGTATCCGTCTTGGTCGAAGAGGCCGGTGATCCGCACCCGATCGGTAGGAGGTGAATATTGGGTGGCATTGTCAAGCAACTCTGACATCAAATGGGCGAGGTCGGTGACCACACTCCCCGCCAGCCGGGCAGGCTCCACTGCCAGCACGTCGATACGCTGATAGTCCTCCACCTCACCCAGGGCGGCCCGGATGACATCGTTCATGTCGACCGGCTTGGCCCAGACCCGGGGAGGATCGGTGCCGGCCAGAACCAACAGACTCTCGGCGTTGCGCCGCATCCGGGTGGCCAGGTGATCGAGCTTGTAATACCCGCCTAGAACTTCCGGCTCTTCCTCCCGTGCCTCCAATTGATCAATCAGGGCCAGCTGGCGATCAACCAAGATTCGGTTACGCCGGGCCAAGGTAACGAAGATCTCGGAAACTCCGCGGCGGAGGATGTTCATCTGCTCGCGAGCCACGTCGACCAAGGTGCCGTGCAGAGCCGAGAAGGAGTGAGCCAGCTCACCCACCTCATCTGATCCCGATCCCGCCAGGTCCACCGGTTCGGGAGTTTCAAGAGATTCCCGAGGGTTCCGTAAGGCATCAACCAGATTGGGGAGATCGACTTCCGCCACCCGCCGGGCGACGTCTGTCACCATGCGAATTCGGCGCACCAGCGACCGGCCGATAACCAACGCCGCCCATCCGGTCACAAGCAGAATCATCGCCACCCCGCCCCCGATCACAACCGCCTCCAGGCGGCTGCGATCGGCCTGGGCGATACCGGCCGACGACACCGCGCCAGCCAGGTCTTGGGCCACATCCAGGACCAACTGGTCGCGGTCGACCGGGAACTGACCTAAGTCCACAGGCTGAGGAGTGGCAGCCACGTTGGGGACATCGAGCGCCGCCTGGGCCGAGGCCGACGACGTCAAAGCCCGCTCGATCCAGCTGGAGAACGTGACCTCCAGAAGTTCGATGGGCTCGCGAACCTCGTTGGGATCTGGCACCGAACGACGGAGCTGCTCCTGGCGGAAAGAAATCCGAGCGGCTTCGGCCAGCGCCGCCGCGGCCGACATCTCCCGAGCCGGCTCCCGATCGGCGATGAAGAAGGAAGACTGGGCAACGATGGAGACAAGCAGGTTGTTGATCTCCTCGTAACCGGCGACGGTCCCGCCGGCCCGAGCTGCGGCCAGCTTGGCTTCAACCTCGGCAATGGTGGCGGCCACCTCCGAGCCGGGCGAAGAGCCACCGTCGAGGTTGGCGGCGGCGGTCCTGAGACGGGCGAAGGCGGTGTCGACGCCTCCATGGACCGGCCCCATCGAGACGGTTCCTAAGGCCACGGCCTGCTCCTCCGACCACACGTTGCGGAGGGTCGACATGGCTTCGACGCTGACAATGGCCGCGCCGGCGGCTTCCTCCTGCGAGTTGGATCGCTCCAGGAACGTCCAGGCCACAAAACCGCCCGCGGCCAGGGCCACCAAGCCAATCGGAATAATCGCCAAGGCCATCTTCTGGGCCAGCCGCAAACGCTTCATGACTCCCTCTCCTAAATCGTCATCGCCTCCCGCAGGGTTATCGACCGCGAGCCCGGATTTCTTGAGTTGACGCCGGGTAGGCGGAGAGGGCTAAGAGAGGAGGGAAGCCAGTTGGGAGTCGAGTCGCTCAATTTCAGCGAGAGCCTTCGCTTCCCGGGTCTGCATCTGCCCGACGACCGCCGCCGGGGCCCGCGCCAGAAAGTCGGGGTTGGCAAGCTTGGCGCGAACCTGGTCGAGTTCTCGCTGGACCCCGGTCCGGTCCTTTTCCAGCCGCCGTCGCTCGGCCTCGAAGTCGACCGCCCCGGAGAGATCGAACTCAACCACCACCCCGTCTACCGTCACCCGGGCCGAGGGCGAATAGTCGGGCCCGGGCTGATCGAGCCGGAGCAGACTCCGGATCTCTGGCTCCTGCTCGGCCACCGCTTCCAAACCCTGGAATCGAGCCTGAAGCCGATGGCTGGGCTTGATGGCCTGCTCACTGCGAAACCGCCGCACCTCGGTAACCAGCCGCTGCACATGTGCCATTTCGGCTTCGGCGGCGGAATCGGCCAGGGCCGGATCGGCGTGCGGCCACTCGGCCACCATCACCGACTCACCACCCGTGAGGGTGATCCAAAGCTCTTCGGTTATGTAGGGGATCACCGGGTGTAAGAATCGAAGCAGCCGGTCGAGGACATGGCCCAACACCGCTCGGGTGCGGTCCGCCTCTGCCCCGCCCCGCTGTAACGGGCCCTTGGCCATCTCTAAGTACCAGTCGCAAAACTCATCCCAGGTGAAGTGGAAGAGTGACTCGATAGCCCGGGCCACCTCGTAGTCCTCATATCGGCGGTCGGCCTCGGCCAATGTGGCATGGAGGCGGGAGAGGATCCAGCGATCGGGCAGAGACAAGTCTTCCTTTGGAGGCAGGTCCGCCGTGTCGGCCCCGTTGATGAGCGCAAACCGGCTGGCATTCCAGAGTTTGTTGCAGAACGAGCGCGCCCCGGCCGCCCACTCTTCACTGGTGGCAACGTCGGTCCCGGGGTTGGCATTACGGAGCAGAGTGAAACGGGTGGCGTCTGTTCCGTACCGGTCCATCCACTCCAACGGGTCGACGACGTTGCCGACGCTCTTCGACATCTTCTTCCCGTGCTGATCTCTGACCAGGCCGGTGATGAACACATCCCGGAAGGGCACGGACTTGGTCTCATAGAGCGCGAACATCATCATCCGCGCCACCCAAAAGAAGATGATGTCATAACCGGTAACGAGGACCGTGGTGGGGTAAAAGCGCCGCAGATCGGCAGTGTCGTCGGGCCAACCCAGGGTGGAGAAGGGCCACAAACCCGACGAGAACCAGGTGTCAAGCACGTCCGGATCCTGAGTCCAGCCCTCGCCCGGTAAAGGCTCATCCGGTGCCACGCTTTTCTCCTCACCGTCGGGCCCATACCAGACGGGGATGCGGTGACCCCACCACAACTGGCGGGAGATGCACCAGTCGTGCATGTTGTCGACCCAGTCGAAGTAGCGTCGCGACATCTCTTCAGGGATGAAGCGGGTCTTGCCTTCCCGCACCGCGTCGCCGGCCATCTTGGCCAGGGTGGCCACCTTGACGAACCACTGCAGCGACAACCGGGGCTCCACGACGGTCCCGCAGCGCGAGCAGTGTCCGACGGTATGCAGATGGGGCCGCTGCTCGGCGACGATCCTCCCCTGTTCACGCAAAGCCCGCACCACCGCCGGGCGGGCCTCGAAGCGGTCCAACCCCTGGAAGGGGCCGGGGGCGGTGATGATGCCCCGCTCGTCGAGGACGACAAGGGGGGGAAGACCGTGGCGAGCGGCGATCTCGAAGTCGATGGGATCGTGAGCCGGGGTGACCTTGACCGCCCCGGTTCCAAATTCCGGATCGACCGCCTCGTCAGCGACGATGGGCACCGTCCTCCCAGTCAGCGGGAGGACCACCGAGCGGCCGATTAGGTGCTGATATCGCGGGTCGTCGGGATGGACTGCCACCGCAGTGTCGCCGAGCATGGTCTCAGCCCGGGTGGTAACCACCACGATCGAATCGTCCCCATCCCCGTAACGGATCGAAATCAGTTCCCCCTCCACCTCCTCGTGATCGACCTCGATGTCGGACAGAGCGGTGAGACAACGCGGGCACCAGTGAATGATCCGCTCGGCGCGGTAGATGAGCCCGTCTTGATACATCCGGTGGAACATGGTGTGGACTGCCCGGGAGAGACCTGCATCGAGGGTGAACCGTTCCCTGCTCCAGTCGACAGAGAGGCCCAGGCGGCGCATTTGCCCGAGGATTTCGCCCCCCGAATCGGCCTTCCAGCGCCACACCCGATCGACGAACTCCTCTCGGCCTAGATCGTGTCGGGACACTCCCGCCTTGGCTAGTTCCAACTCCACGACGTTCTGGGTGGCAATGCCGGCGTGGTCCATTCCTGGCAGCCACAGAGTGTCGTAACCCTGCATCCGCCGGCGACGCACGAGGACGTCTTGCATGCTGTGATTGAGGGCGTGCCCGATGTGGAGCGAACCGGTGACATTGGGCGGGGGCAGCACGATAACGAACCGTTCCGCTCCCTCCCGAGGCTGGGTGGAGGGAGTGAAGTAGCCGGCGGCGACCCACTTCTTGTAGAGCGGTCCTTCGACCGCGTGGGGATCAAATTGCGTCGGTAAGTCTGGTGTCGGGCCCACCGAGCAAGTTTACGTCAAGCCGGCCCACCCTCCCGTGGGGTTACTACAAGCTGCAGTCTCCCCAGCGGCTCCATCAAGCTGCCGGGCCCTCCCGGCGGAGCTCTTCGACTCGGCTGAGGGCCTGGCGTAGTTCCTCCAGCCAGTCGCCTTCATGCTGGGCCACCAACTGGACGCACCAGGCCAGGGCCTGGGCCCGGCTCCGGGCCACGCCCGAGTCCACCAGCGTGTCGAGAACTTTTCGCTCCGGAAGTCGTAGCCGGGTCATGGCCGGTGCCGCCAAGTGGGTAAAGAGCATGGTGTCGTCGCCGCAACTCGCCGCCCAGCTGACTTTCCGACCGAAACGCCGTTCCGCTTCACGAGCGATCCTCATCCGCCGCTCCCGGGTGTCGGCCCGGAAGCCATCGATGCGGGCCCGGCGAGCGGTCGCCCGCACCTCCGGTTCGGC
>DATEDX010000224.1:0-2987 GCA_035281425.1 Acidimicrobiia bacterium | reverse complement strand
GATCGTGGTCAAGAAGTACCCGTCGCATCATCCCGCCGCCACCAACGGTCTGGCGACGTTGGTCGGGGCTGCTGTTCTCTTTGCGGCTTCAGCCGTGGCCGGGGATGCCTGGCTCCTCCCTGCACGCGGGGAGACTTGGCTGGCTTTAGCCCATCTCTCCGTCCTCGGAACGGTGGGTCTTTTTGCTCTGTACCTGTTCGTCCTGAAGCGCTGGTCTGCGTCGGCGACGTCCTACTCCATAGTCTTGATGCCGGTGGTGACGGTGGTGCTAGCGGCGGCGCTCCTCGACCAGACGTTCACCTGGGGGATGGCGCTGGCAGCCTTGCTGGTGCTGGCCGGGGTCTACGTCGGTACGCTGTGGCGGCCCAAGGTTCCGGTGCCAGCTCCCCCCGCCGAGGAGGCCCTGGCCAAGGGCTGTTCGTTCACCTGAATCTCGGGTGTCCGGGTCACCGGCCGCACGAGTGGGAGATACTCCCCGCGGAGCAATGAGAGCCATGGCCGGACACCGGACGGATGGATCGGGGTTTACACGCTCGCATGGCAAGACCCGCGATCCGGATGCCGCTATCGGAGCGCCTGGTTACGCGAGCGTGCCCAAGCGGGACCCGTGGTGCTGCATCAGACCAGGCAGCTCCACCCCGGAAGTGTGCGCTCGACAGGGCACATGCAGGTCACAGACCGGCCAGTTCCTTTGCATAGGAAAGGGTCATCTCCGGCCACCACTGCTCGACCCCGAGGTCACCTGCAATGACTCCGGCGGCGCAATATCCGGCGGCTCCACTCACTCCGCCGCCGTTGGGGCTGGTCCCACTCGAGTGGTAGAGCCCGGCCAGACCGGGGAAGCGAAAGTCGGCTAAGTCCGGATGGGGACGGTTGGCCCCGGATTGGTCTGGCGTGTAGGGACCCATCCGAACCGCACCGTTTCGCATCGCCCGGTTGTCGCGGGAGACGTCTAGCGGAGTACGGAGATACACCCCAATTACATTGTCGTCATCGATGTTGGAAGCCACCGTGCGCCAGGATTGGAGCAGGCGATCCTGGTATTCATCACGTCGCGTATCCCAGTTGGAAGTGGCGCCATCGACGACATGTGGAGCGAAGGGCCACCAAAAGGCGACGTGGCCGGAATCGTCGGTATAGCTCGGATCGTGGATGGTGTTGCAGGCACCGTTTCCGACCGGAAGGCGAGGAAAGCGGCCGCCGGTGACATCATCCATCGACTGTTCTAGCTGCGACGAGTCGTCGGCTCCAAAGGACAGGTTGTACGCCCGGGCCACGTCCGGGTCGAATTGGGCGGAGCGGAACTCCGGGGCGTGGCGCAGGGCGAGGTGGAGGGTGGCGAGGCTGCCGCCACTATTCCAGTCCCAGGCTTCTGCTTTGGCTCGAACCGTTGCGGGTACCCGATCCGGATCAAGCATCTCGACCATTTGGGCAAAGTCCACCCCAGACACCACCGCCCGGTTGGCCAGGATCGCTTCGCCGCTAGTCAGCTCAACGCCGATGGCGCGTCCATTGTCGACGAGGATCCGGTGGGCTGCAGATCCGGTCTGAACAGTGCCGCCGTGTTCGGTGACGACCCCAGCCAGAGCGTTGGGGAAATTCTGCGTTCCGCCCTTGGCCAAGCTGTTTCGATCCAGATTGAGGAAGAAGGCGGGGAGCATTGAGGCCACCCCAGGAGTGTTGGTGGCCTGGACCACGTGGATCAGCTTCTTCAAGAGAACACGCACGTGCTCGTCCTCGAAGTAACCGTCGACCGCTTCATAGGGCCTCATTTGCCTTAACCGGGCCAGTTCGTCCTTCAGAACCGAGTTGACCATTCCCTCATCCACTGCGGTGGCCATTAGTGAAACGGCCTCGGCCGGAGGGGTGAACTGGGAGGCGACAAACAAGGGGAGGGCGGGGAGAAAGCGTTCTGTCAGGTTTTCCCACATGCGGGCATCCTGCGCCGAGAAACGGGCAATTGATTCCATCGTTGGCTCAAGGTCCCGGTGGATGACCAGGGCCCGACCGTCGCCATAGAGGTACGCCTGCTGCACCTCGGGAATGATGGACTCGAACCCATACTGCTCCAGCTGCAGATCACGTGCCACCGGGTACAGCTCGAAGCCGTGGAAGTAGTTGGCGCAGGTGTTGTGCCGAAACCCCGGGGCAATCAGCTCTCGGGTGGCGGTCCCTCCTCCAATGGTGTCCTCGGCTTCGATAACGGTCACCTGCAGGCCGGCCTTGGCCAGATAGGCCGCGCACGTCAGTCCGTTGTGGCCGGAACCGACGACTAATACGTCGGGATCAGCGTTTGCGCCCAGGTTGTTGCTCATCAGTCTCCTGCGTTAACCTTGGCGGACGATAATACACAATGCATAATCCTGCCCAGATCGATCGAACAGGCTGTTGGTCAGCCGGAGATGGTGACCGGGGATCGGCTGGTGACGCTCTTCACGATGGCCTCAAGGACGTCGACCACCGATACAGCAACGTCTGCGCCGGTTTCGGGGGCTTGGCCTCCGCGGATGCAGCCAGCGAACTCGCTTAGTTCGTCGGCCACGGTGTCGATCGGCTTCACCGAAAGCTCAGATCGGGAGGGCTCACCGCGCCGCTGGTGAAAGAGGCGGGTGCCGTCCTGTTCAGACCAGGCGATTCCTTCCGAGCCAAAGACGGCCACGGTGTTTATCACGGCGGTGGCAAGCAGGGTCGAGAGGTAAGCCAAGGGACCTGACTCCAGCTCGAAGATCATGGCGGTGACATCGTCAACGGGAAGGCGCCCGTGCACTCTCTTGCTGGCCGCCGACACCCATCGAATCGGCCCGCCGAGATACTGGATAGTGTCGACGTGATGGACCCCCAGGGGAGTCATGCCGCCGGCCGGGATTTCCTGGGGATCCTTGCGCCACTCAGGAAGATCGGGCTTGAACGCGATGGGTCCCGAGATGTTGGCCTCGATGTGCTGGAGTTCGCCCAACTCTCCCGAATCGAGCATCTCCTTTAGCTTC
>DATEDX010000223.1:0-28170 GCA_035281425.1 Acidimicrobiia bacterium | reverse complement strand
AGTGTCACCTTCGTCACCGAGTACCTCCCCTTCTGGGACCAGTACCTGCGGACTCTGAGCCTGTGGTCCCCAGCCGGGGACGCCTTCGTGGTGGCCAACGGCGAAGGCAATATTGTCGTCCAAGAACTGAACCAATCCACTCCACGTGTCATCGGTCCCGGTACCTTCGCCAGCTGGAACCCGGTGGAAGGTGACTCATGACCCGCCCCATCACCCCTGAGGTGTTGTGGTCACTTCCCCGGGTGGCCAATCCCAACCTACGTCAGGGATCGCCGACTTCCGTCTTGGTCGCGGTCACCACCTATGACGTGGAGGAAGATCGGGGAAAGAGCCGAATCTGGGAGGTCCCGGCGGAGGGCCAGGGCCACCCCCTTACCGGGCCCGAACTCGATGTGTCGCGGGCCGTGGCCTCTCCTGATGGCAAACAGGTAGTGCTTCTCGTCAACCAAAAGGAAGAGGGGAAGCAACTGCACCTTCTGCAACCCGAGACCGGCGAGGTGATGGCCCTGCCCGCCTTTCCGCTCGGCTGCCTCGGCGCCAAATTCACCCCTGATGGCCGGGGTCTGGTAGTGCTGGCCCCGCTTCGCAAGGGCCACCTGACGCTGGAGGCCACCGCAGCCGATGAAGTTCGCCGCCGCCAGGAGAAGCTGACGGTGCATGTGACCGAAGATGCCCTTTACCGGCACTGGGACCTTTGGCTGACCACCGGCGAAGTCCCCCACCTCTTCCACCTCGACCTGGCCAGCGGCGAGGTCGTCGATCTCATCCCCAACTCCGAGCGGTGGTGGGCCTTCGCCAACACCGACGACCCCCTGGCGGATTTCGATGTTTCTCCCGACGGCCGATTCGTGGCCTTTTCGGCTGATGCTTCCCTGGCCCCCCATCATCAGCTGCGCCGGGCCCTGTTCGTGGCCTCGATGGAGGGAGGTGAGCCGGAGGAGATGACACCCCCTGGACCGGCTCACATTCTCCGCCCCCGCTTCTCGGCCGACGGCAGGCAACTGCTGTTCGGCTATCAGATGATCCCCGACTTCTACGCCGACCGGGTGCGGTTGGGTGTTATGGACTTCGACTCGGGTCGGACGGCTTCTTTCCGACCGCTCACCGAGGATTGGGACCGTTCGGCCGAGGAGTGGGAGTTCGATGGCCGGGGCGACATCGTGGTGGTGGCGGAGGACCGGGGCCGGCACGCACTCTTTCGCTGGGTGGATCGCACTGCTCAACTCTTGGCCAGCGGCGGATCACTCGCCAACCTCCAAGTGGCAAATGACGGAACCGTCTATTTGATCAAGCACAGCTTGACCGAGCCTCCCGAGCTGGCCCGGCTGGCAGCGGGCGGGAACCTGGTCCCGCTCACCTCGTTTGCCACCGGGGAGCTGGAAGGGGTCGATTGGGGTGAGGTGAGCGAAGGAGAAGTGCCGGGGGCCGATGACGAGCCGATCCAATACTTCCTTATCCGCCCCCCGGGGAAGACCGACGGCACCCGACCGCTCGTCCACCTGATCCATGGCGGGCCTCACGGCATCTTTGGAGACGCCTGGGCTTGGCGCTGGCATGCCCAATCCTTCGCCTCTCTGGGGTGTTCCGTGGCGATGGTCAACTTCCATGGCTCCACTTCATTCGGACAGGACTTCACTGCCTCCATCCACGGCGCCTGGGGCGACAAGCCTTATCGGGACGTCGAAGCGGTAACCGACCATCTGATCGCCACTGGGGTGGCCGACGAGACCCGAATGGCGGTCACGGGCGGCTCCTATGGCGGTTACCTCACTGCCTTCATCACCGGCCAGACCAGCCGGTACCGATGCGCGGTCGCCCACGCCGCCGTTACCAACCTCCCCGGGATGTACGCCTCCGATCACACCTCGGGTCGGGCCCGCGCCTACGGAGCCGAGATCTGGGAGGACCGAGAGGCCGTCGAACGCTATAGCCCTTCTTCCCACGCCTCCGGATACAACACCCCCACGCTGGTGGTGGTAGGTGAGAAGGACTACCGGGTGCCGGCTACCCAGGGTCTCGAGCTGTACGGGGTCCTCAAAGCAAAAGGAGTGCCGGCCCGACTCCTCTATTACCCGGGTGAAGGGCATTGGATATTGAGTCCCCAGGCCAGCCTCCACTGGTACCACGAGGTTTTTTCATGGTTGCGCCAGCACCTAAACCTTTAGTTGAACCTCTTCAACCTCTGAGCAAGGCACCTAACCTTCCAGTATACGTTGAGACCTTACCCGCGCTGTTGCGGGTAAGACGATTTTGTCATTTGGCATGAATAACGACCTCCCGCCTCGGCCGTCTTCTGATCACGACACCGTCGTAGTGCTCGCCGGAGGGGACCCTCCCCCGGCTTGGGTGTCGGGAGAACTCCCGGAAAAGGTCTTCGTCATCGCGGCCGACTCCGGTCTTCATCACGCCTCCCGTCTCGGTCTCCGCGTCGATGTGGTCATCGGTGACCTCGACTCGGTCGAAGCCGAGGTGCTCACCCGCCATGCAGAGGCCCGCATCGTTTCTCACTCCCCACAAAAGGACCGCACCGACCTCGAACTGGCCTTGGAGGCCGCCCTCTCCCTCGACCCCACCCGGGTGATCGTGGTGGGAGGCAGTGGAGGTCGCCTCGACCACCTGCTAGCCAACGCTGCCCTCCTCGCCGCCGAAAAATTCGCCCAAGTAGACATGATGTGGATGGCAGCGGGCAGCGCCGTCCATGTCGTCCGCGCTGCGTTGGAAATCCATGGCTCCCAGGGCGACACCGTGTCTCTGCTTGCTCTGGGGGGGCAGGTTTCGGGAGTCACCACCCGCGGCCTCCAGTGGGCGCTGGTCGACGCCACTCTGGAATTTGGCACCACCTGGGGCGTGTCCAATCGGATGACCGGCCCCGTGGCCCGAGTGCAAGTCCGCCAGGGGATGTTGCTCGTCGTCCACACTCCGATCGACCTCCCGGGCTAGCGTCCCCCGTCCATGGAGCCCCTTGACGTCGTTTTGAGGTTGCTGGTGGCGAGCGGTCTCTCGGCCCTGGTCGGGATCGATCGGGAGTTCCGTCATCAGGATGCCGGTCTCCGCACCCACATGTTGGTGGGTCTGGGAGCGGCGGCATATGCCATCGCCGGAGTGGAGTTGGGACAGGACCCCACCCGGGTGGCGGCCCAGGTAGTGTCCGGAATCGGATTTCTGGGAGCGGGAACCATCTTCCGAGCGGGAAACTCGGTCAAGGGTCTCACCACCGCCGCCGGCATGTGGGCGGTGGCGGCGGTGGGTCTGGCGTCCGGATTTGCCCTCTACACCCTGGCCGTCACCACCACCGTCCTGGCGGGGGTGATCCTCTTCGTGCTCCGGCCGGTCAGAGAGGAACTGGAGGACAAGGCCGGGAAAGCCGATGAGCAAAGTAAGGATTCGGACGAGGAGACCTGAATTGGACTTACGCCAAGTATTGGGCACCGGAATTGCGGCCGGTCTCCTGGTGGCATGCTCGGCAGCTACATCGTCTCCGCTGGTTACCGAGCCCCCCACCAGCCTTCCGACTTCCACCACGACTTTCCCGGAGACCCCTGCTACCACGGCCCCCCGGACGGCGACCTCTGGCAGTGTCACCACCATTCCCCAAGCCGAAACAGGTCAGCACCTGGTGGCGCGGAGCCGGGATGAAGTGGCAAGTTATCTCTATCCGAGAAGCTCCGACGTCGTGAAACTGCTTCCCGCCACCACCATCCTCGGCACCCCCCAGGTCTACCTCGTGGAGAGAGCTACCAGCGACGGATGGGTCGAGCTGGCTCTACCCGGCCGGCCCCACGGTTCCACCGCCTGGGCCGAGGCTGCCGCCCTGGACTTCGAGATCGTCCATCAACTCATCGAAGTCGACCTCGACTCCCGCACCCTCCGTTACCTGCGCGAGGGCGAAGAAGTGTTCACCACCACGGCCACGGTCGGGTCACCTGCCAATCCCACCCCGACTGGTTTCTTCTATGTCACCGACATTGTCCAGCTGGCAGACGCCAACAGCCCCTGGGGGCCGTATGCTCTCGGTCTCTCGGCCCGCTCCGAGACCATCACCGAGTTCAACGGCGGGGACGGCATCATCGGCATCCACGGCACCAACCGACCGTCCACCATTGGAGAAGCGGTGTCGCTCGGCTGCATTCGCATCGATAACGACCTCATCACCCAGCTGGCGGCGGCGGTGAAGCTCGGTACGCCGGTGACCATCATCGGGGAGCGTTAACGAGGGACGTCCTTCCAAGGCAGGTCTTTGTCGATCCGAGGCTCTCCGGGAAGCCCCAGCACTCGCTCGCCGAGAATGTTCTTCATGATCTCGGAGGTGCCACCCTCGATGGAATTGGCTCGGGCGCGGAGAAAGCTCCTTTGGCGGGAAAGACGTCCGGTGCCCGCTTCCTCGGGCGCCAGGTAGGGGTAGCCGCCGGGAACCAACAGCCCCTCCGCCCCCAGTAGATCGACCGTGAAGGAGGTGATGCGCTGGTTGAGGTCGGCCCAGTAGAGCTTGGCCGTCGAGCCCTCAGGTCCAGGAGTGCCCTGGCTACGCATCTGGTCGGCCCGGGCGGTCGTAAGCCGGAGGGCTTCCGCTTCGCACCACAGTCTCATCAACTCATCGCGCAGGTAAGGATCCGTGTGCCCCTTCTCCTTCCAGACAGCGACCGCCTCGGCGATGGCTCCTCCCCCTCGGGGAAGTTGCGTGTTGCCAATCGCCACCCGCTCGTTCATGAGGGTGGTGAGAGCCACTCGCCAGCCATCGCCGACCTCGCCTAGGCGATCGCCGTCGGGGATTCGAGCGTCAGTGAAGTAGACCTCGTTGAACTCGGCTTCGCCGGTGATTTGGCGAAGAGGCCTTACCTCCACTCCGGGAGCGTTCATGTCGACAACGAAGTAGGTGAGGCCTTGATGTTTGGGAAGGTCGGGATCGGTGCGGGCCAGAAGCATTCCCCACCGGGAGGTGTGGGCCAAGGTGGTCCACACCTTTTGCCCGTTGACGATCCACTCCTCCCCATCTTTGACCGCTCGGGTGGAGAGACCGGCGACATCGGAGCCTGCCCCCGGCTCGGAAAACAGCTGACACCAGATCTCCTCGGCGGTGAAGAGCGGTCGTAACCAGCGGTCGACCTGGTCCTGGTTGCCATGGGCGAGCACGGTCGGGGCACCCATGCCGTGACCGATGACGTTCCGAGCCACGTTGCCGAATGGTGCTCCGGCTGTCCGCAATCGCTCGTTGACCCGCCGTTGCAGACCGGGGGTAAGTCCTAGACCCCCGGCGCCGGGGGGAAAGTGGACCCAGGCCAGGCCCGCATCGAACTGGGCACCCCAGAACTCCACTTCAGGGGTCATGGCCGGGGGCTTTTCAGCCAGCAACCGGTCGATCGCTTCATCGAGAGCGGCGTTGCTCACCGGCCGAGGTTAGACCACCGGGTCCCTGCCACGAATCTGCGCGGGAAAAACCCGCACGGAACCTCGCCGCCGACCTAACTGTGCAGAAAAACCCGTCGCCACCACGTAAAAATCTGCACGGAACCGCGCCGCTGACCTACCTGTGCAGAAAAACCCGTCGCCACGACGTAAAAATCCGCACGGAAGCGCGTAAACCGATCCTCGTCCCGGCACCTAGTCGCCGTCCAAGACGCGACCGATCAAGGCAATCTCGTCGTTGATCGATAGAGGAATCTCGTAGTCCGACACATCTCGGATCTCATCGAGATGAGCCGCCACCTCCTCTACCGGCGGCACCACCTTGGGCCCGGCGAACCATCCCCGATTGGTGCCGATGAAGATCCGGCCAAACCGGCCCCCTCCGGCGGTGAAGATCTCGTGGGTCAACTGGTTGGCCTCGGAGGCGAGATAGACCACCATCGGCATCACCTGGTCGGGATCGACCATCTCCGCCAACGGACCCAGCAGCTGTTCGGTCATGCGGGTGCGAGCGATGGGGGCGATGACGTTGGAAAGGATCCCGTATTTGGCTCCCTCGATCGCCAGGACATTGGAGAGCCCGACCAGCCCTGCCTTGGCCGCGCCATAGTTGGCCTGCCCGAAGTTGCCGAAGATGCCGGCGTTGGAGGAGGTGTGAACGAACCTCCCGTATCCCCTCTCCTTCATCACCCGAAAGGCGGGCATGGAGACGTAGAAAGCCCCTTTGAGATGGGTGTCGAGAACCCCGTGAAGTTCTTCCAGAGTGAGGTTGGCGAAGCTGCGGTCGCGGAGGATGCCGGCGTTGTTGATGACCACGTCCACCGACCCGAAAGTGTCCAGGGCAGTGGCCACGATGGCTTCCCCTCCTTCGGGCAAGCTCACCGAGTCATGAGAAGCGACTGCTTCTCCCCCGGCCTCCCTGATCTCCTCGACGACGACGTCGGCCGCCCGGTGGGTGCTGCCGCTGCCGTCCACCGCTCCCCCCAGGTCGTTGACCACGACTCGCGCCCCGCGTCGAGCCATTTCCCGGGCATATGAGCGACCGAGCCCTCCGCCAGCTCCGGTAACGACGACCACCCGGCCGTCGAAAGTGATGTCGGCCATTCCCTTAGGAATACATCGACTCGATGGCCTGCCCGTACTTCTCGAGCACTACCCGCCGCTTCAGCTTCAAGGATGGAGTGATCTCGCCCGACTCCGGGGTCCAGGCATCGGGAACCACGACGAACTTCTTCACCTGTTCCACCCGCGAGACCTCTTGGTTCGCCTGGTCGAGGGCGCGTTGCACTTCCTCCTTTACCGCCTCCAGCCGGCTGAACGAGGCCAGGTCCTGATAGCCGATACCCGCTTTCTCTGCCCATCCCGGTGCCTCTTCGGGATCGAGAGCGACGATCATGGTCATGTACTGGCGGCCGTCTCCCACCATCATCGCTTGGGCGATGAGAGGGTGGTTCTTGAGGGTCGTCTCCAGCTTGGCGGGGGCGATGTTCTTGCCGGCAGCGTTGATAATGATTTCCTTCTTGCGGCCCACGATGTAGAGAAAGCCCTCGTCGTCCCATCGCCCCAGGTCGCCAGAGTGGAGCCAGCCCTCGGCATCAAAAGTCTCGACGGTTTCGGCGGGCAGTTTGTAATACCCGGCGGTCACCACTCCCCCACGCATGAGGATCTCACCGTCCTCCCCGAGGTCGATCTCGATCCCGGGCAAAGGCTTACCGATGCTGCCGATGCGGTCGTCCCCGGGCAAGTTGGAGGTGGCGGGACCGGTGGTCTCGGTCATGCCGTACAACTCGTAGAGAGGAATCCCGAGTGCACGGAAGAACACGATGAGATCGGGGCTGATGGGAGCGGCGGCGGTGATGGCGATATGAAGGTTGTCCATTCCCAGCCCGTGGCGGACCTTGGTAAACACCAACCGATCGAAGAGTAGGTGCTGGAGACGGGCGCCCATCCCCGGGCTTCGTCCCGCCTGCTCGGCCCGGACGACTGCCTCACCGTTGGCCACTGCCCGGCGGATGAGACCTTCCTTCTTAGGGTCTTCGGCAAAGCGGGTCTGGAGGCGGGCGTGGAACTTCTCCCAGACCCGGGGGACCGCCACGAACAGGTTGGGACGGGCCTTGGTCACATATTCGAGAACCAGACCCACGTCGGGGCAGTACCACACTTCGCCGGCGAGGTAAATGCCCATGTAGTGAGTGGACATCCGCTCGGCGATATGGGCGAGGGGCAGGTAAGAGACCAGCCGGGGGTTGTCGGCTAGGCCGGCGCCTCGCCGCACGCACTCAGTGGTCCAGATGACGTTGCGATGGGTAACCATCACTCCCTTGGGAACACCTGTGGTGCCTGAGGTATAGATGAGGGTGGCGAGGCCATCGGGACGGGTACTGGCCGCGGCCCGCTCTACTAAGTCGGGATCCGCCGCCAGGGCCGCCCTGCCCTTCTCCAATAGTTGCTCCCAGGAGAGCACCCAATCGGTGGTGTCGTAGTTGTCGGCCCCTTCGATCAGGATCACGTATTGAAGGGCAGGGAGTTCGGGCTTCACCGCTTCCCATCGTTTCATGAAGGTGAGATCTTCCAACACCGCCACCTTGGCATCACAGTTGGCGGCGATGTACTGCACCTGGGTTTGGGCCAGGGTGGAGTAGAAGGTCACCCCGGTGGCGCCAGCGTGCACCGCGGCCAGGTCGGTGATGACATGCTCGGGGCGGTTGCCCGCCATGATCGCCACGAAGTCCCCCGGGGCCACTCCCAGCGAGAGCAGCCCGGCGGCAGCCTCGTGCACCACTTTGCGGTATTGCGACCAGGTGAGATGGCGCCAGATCTCGCCTTCTTTCCAGTGAATGGCGGGTTTGTCTCCGTGTACTTCGGCGTTGTCGGCGAAGACGTTGATGAGGGTCTTGCCTTCCACCGCGGCGTCGATCGATGCCCGCTCGGCGGTCACCGTGTTCTGGGACATCACTCCTCCTGGTCAGCTTGCGACACGTTCGGCGAAGAGCTTACTGATGTCGTCTTCTGAATAGCCGAGGTGATCAAGGACCTGGCGGCTGTGAGCCCCGGCCGGCACCGGGACGCCATCAGTGGTGGCGGCCGAGACCGAGAAGCGAGGGGCGGGGGCGGGCTGATTGACTCCCGCGGCCTGGAAGAAGGTGGAGCGAGCTTTGAGGTGGGGATCGGCTAGGGCCTGATCCCAGGAGTGGACCGGGGCAACGCAAGCATCGCTCCCGGCGAAGACCTCAATCCAATGGGTGAGGGGAAGGCTGGAGAAGACAGTTTGGAACCGGGCCGCCAGTTCGGGCCAGCGCTCCTCGTCCTGCTGGGAGGGAAGATCGGCCTCGGCCAGTCCCAGGCCTTCGAGCAGGCGGGCATAGAACTGGGGCTCCAGAGCACCCACCGCGACGAACTGGTCGTCGGCGGTCCGGTAGGTCCGGTAGAAGGGGGCCCCTCCATCGAGCAGATTGCGCTGGCGGCCTTCCCGCCACCACCCTCCCGCCAAACCACCCCGGATCATGGCGCCGAGCAGGGCCACCCCGTCGACCATGGCAGCGTCGACCACCTGACCTTGCCCGGTCCTGGCGGCATGGTCGAGCGCGGCCAGCACCCCCACCAGCAACAACATGGCGCCGCCCCCGTAGTCGGCGATGAAATTGAGGGGAGGGAGCGGCTGGTCGGCGGTGCCGATCGCCGACAAGGTGCCGGTAACGGCCAGATAGGTGATGTCGTGACCGGCCGTGGTGGCGAGGGGTCCGTCCTGTCCCCATCCCGTCATCCGCCCGTACACGAGGGTTGGGTTGACCTCGAGGCAGTAGTCGGGTCCCAACCCCAGCCGTTCCATAACCCCGGGACGAAACCCTTCGATGAGAGCCGAGCTCCTGGTTAACAACCGATCCATGACTTCGGCTGCCCGAGGATGCTTCATGTCGAGGCGGAGGGAGCGGCGGCCCCGCCCCGTGGGATCCAGACGGCTCAACGCTGCCAGCGGTCCCTCTTCCGGCCGATCGATGCGGATCACGTCCGCACCTAGGTCGGCCAGCATCATTCCCGCCCACGGCACCGGTCCGATCCCAGCCATTTCCACTACCAGGCGCCCTCGCAAAGGTCCGGTCACGAAGCCGAGGGTAGAACGGACGCTCTAGCCTCCGGAGGATGAAAGCAGGCATCACCGTCACCGCCAGCGGGACCGTCTCTGCTCCCCCCGACCTTGCCCACATCACGCTCGGGGCCAGCCGGGGGGCGGGCACCGTGGCCCAAGCCATGGAGGACGTCAACAGCCGGATCGGTCGGTTGCTCACCACTTTGCAGGGTCTCGGCATCGGGAAAGAATCGGTGCAGACGGCCGAACTATCGGTCTGGCCCGACCACGACCGCGATGGCCATCCGACCGGGTATCGAGTTCGGAACCTTCTCCGGGTGGAGACCTCCGATCTCAACCGGCTCGGAGAGGTGATCGCGGCGGCCACCGCCAGCCTGGAGGATGCCGCTGAGATCCACGGCATTGCCTTCTCTTTGCAGGACCGGGAGGCAATAGAAGCAGAGGCCCGGCGCCTGGCCTTCACCGCCGCCGAGACCCGGGCCCAACAACTCGCCTCACTGGCGGAAGTACAGCTAGGGCCGGCAGTGGCGTTGGTCGAAGGAGCGGGGGTGGCGCCGCTGGCACGTTCGGTCAAGGCGATGGCCATGGAGGCGGCTCCGGTGGAAGCGGGCACCACCACGGTTCGGGTGGACCTCACTGTTCGCTTCGCCATCGCCGGCTGATGCGCCGGGCCGGGGTCTTGTTACATGTCACCTCGCTGCCGTCGCCCCACGGCATCGGCACCCTAGGGGTGGAGGCCGCCGGGTTCGCTGCTCGCCTCGCTGAGGCCGGTCAGCACTACTGGCAAATGCTTCCGGTGGGGCCTACCGGATACCGCGACTCGCCCTATCAGTCTCCCTCCACCTTTGCCGGCAATCCGCTCCTCATCGATCTCGAACAAATGGTCGAAGAGGAGTTGCTGGCGGTCCGGGAGATCGAAGGTCTACGCCAGCTACGAAGCGACCGCGTCGACTTCGGTGCCCTGATCCCAGCCAAGACGAGGTTGCTCATCCTCGCCGCCCGCCGGTTCCTCCGTCAAGGGGCCGACGGTGACTACGAGAAGTTCCGCAGCCAGCCCTGGCTCGACGACTACGCCCTCTATGCGGCGCTAAAGCAGATGCACGGCGGTGCCCCCTGGGTGGAGTGGAACGCCGACCTGGTGCGCCGCCGGCCGGCGGCGCTGCATCGGGCTCGGCAGCGGGCAGCGGGACGCATCGAAGTCGAGCGTGCCATCCAATTTCTCTTTCATCAGCAATGGCAAGCGTTGCACGACTACTGCCGGGGTATCGGCGTCGAGCTGATCGGAGATCTGCCGATTTTCGTCGCTCACGACTCGGCCGACGTGTGGAGTGCTCCCGAGCTATTCCATCTTGGTGAAGATGGACGACCCGACGTCGTGGCCGGGGTGCCGCCCGACTACTTCTCGGCTACCGGCCAGCGGTGGGGAAATCCGCTGTATCGCTGGCCGGTTCACGCCGCTGACGGCTACCAGTGGTGGCAGCAAAGGCTGCGGGCCTCGTTCGAACGATTCGACATGGTCCGGATCGATCACTTCCGCGGTTTTGTCGCCTATTGGCAGATCCCCGCCGAAGAACCAACCGCCGTCAATGGCCACTGGGTGGAGGGACCGGGAGCCGACCTCTTTGGGTCACTGCCGTTCGCGGCCATGCCCATCATCGCCGAGGACCTCGGCATCATCACCGAAGACGTCACCGCCCTCCGCCGTCAGTTCGGATTCCCCGGAATGCGGGTGGCTCAGTTCGGTTTCGATGAAGAACTCGATACCGCCATCCATCACCCCGACAACTACCAGGAGGACACCGTCGCCTACACCGGAACCCATGACAACGACACCACGGTGGGCTGGTTCTGGGGCAACAACCCTCGCCGCGATCGGCGCCGGCTCAACCGGCACCGGCGGCGATTTCTACAGACGGCGGGAAGCCGGGGAGAAGAGGTGCATTGGGACATGATCCGCCTGGTTCATCACTCCCGGGCCAACACCGCGGTAGTGCCGGTTCAGGATCTGATCGGGGTGGGAAGTGAAGGTCGGCTCAACACCCCAGGGAAAGAAAAAGGCAACTGGACATGGCGGCTCGGCGCCTTACCGGACGACGGGGCGATGTCACGTCTGGCCCAGACCACCACTGAGGCCGGCCGGGGGTGAGCGCCCGGCCCAAGAGCCCCTTTATCGAACGCGGTCGGGGTGGAAAGCGGAGGTCACCACCAGCGTCCGCTCCCACTCAAGGCTTCTCGATCGGAACCCGCACCGTGTTGCCGTATTCGGTCCACGAACCGTCGTAGTTGCGGACCCGTTCGAACCCGAGGAGGTGAGTGAGAACGAACCAGGTGTGGGAGGAACGTTCCCCAATCCGGCAGTAGGCGATGACATCGTCATCCGGTTTCAGTCCCACCTTGCCCTGATAAAGGGCTTCCAGATCATCCTTGGACTTGAAGGTGTTGTCGTCGTTGGCGGCCTGCTTCCAGGGGACGTTCTTGGCCCCGGGGATGTGCCCGCCGCGGAGCGCTCCCTCGTTGGGGTATTCGGGCATATGCAGGCGTTCCCCCCGGTACTCCTCGGGCGAGCGGACATCGATGAGGGGTTGGCCCGTCTGGCTGTGCGGTAAAACGTCGGACAAGAAGGCCCGGATCCGTTGGTCGTCTCGGCGCGGCACCGGGTAGTTAGTAGGAGTCCTGGGGGGCACCTCGGTAGTCAGCTCGCGACCTTCGGCCACCCACTTGGCACGCCCTCCGTCGAGCAGGCGGGTGTCTCGATGACCGAACAGCTCGAACACCCAAAGGGCATATGCCGCCCACCAGTTGAAGTTGTCCCCGTAGAAGACCACGGTCGAATCGGGGGCGATGCCGTGACGCGACAGCAGATCGGCGAATTGTTCTGGTCCTAGGTAGTCGCGCATGATGGGATCGTTGAGGTCGGCCACCCAGTCGATCTTGATCGCCCCGGCGATGTGACCGGCGTGATAGAGCAAGGTGTCTTCATCCGATTCGACGATCACTACCCCGGGGTCGTCGAGATGCTGGGCTAACCAGTCGGTTGACACCAGCCTTTGGGGATGGGCGTAGGCCTGGAATTTGGGTGTGGGATCGGCCTCAACGGGCATCGAACTAACTCCTCCTCTGCGAACTTCTTAACACTATCACCGTAGTGCAAATGGGAGCACGGGCCCCGACGTAGACTTTGATCATGAGTCTGCCCCGGCAGCTGGCCGAGATCGTCGAGGTGTTCCGCGGTGCTCCCAAAGAGTTCCGGATCGAGGCCCTGCTCGATTTTTCCCGTCGTCTCCCGCCCTTGCCGGCGGAGTTTGCCGACCACCCCGATCGGTTGGAACAGGTCCACGAATGCCAGACCCCCTTCTTCCTGGCCAGCGCCCTGGAGGACGGGAAAGTACGGCTCTTCTTCGACGCCCCCGCCGAGTCCCCCACCGTGCGCGGGTACGCCGGCATCCTCCAGGCGGGGCTCGACGGTGAGGCACCGGAAGGGATCCTGGCGGTCGATGACGACTTCTACCTGGGCATGGGACTGGAAGAGGTGGTCACCCCCCAACGCCTGCGGGGAATGGGAGCCATCCTTGCCCGCCTCAAGCGCCAGGTCTCAGAACTCGCCGCCTGACCCTCAACCCGGGGTTGCAGATGACCTAAAAGATCACCCCAACCCCGGGTTCGCCGATCACGGGCTATTTGGGGGCCATGCGGATGCCGCCGTCCATGCGGATGGTCTCGGCGTTCATGTAATCGTGAGTGAGAAGTAGGTAGGCAAGTTCGGCGTATTCGTCGGGCCGGCCCAGACGGCGAGGGAAGAGAACCTGCTGACCCAACGACTCCCGGGCAGGTTCTGGCAGCCCGGCCAGGAGAGGCGTGTCGATGAGGCCGGGGGCGATGGTGTTCACCCTGATCCCCACCGCAGCAAGGTCGCGGGCAACGGGAAGGGTCATTCCCACCACCCCTCCCTTCGAAGCCGAATAGGCGGCCTGGCCAATCTGACCGTCGTAGGCAGCCACCGAGGCCGTGTTGACGATCGCCCCCCGTTGCCCATCGGCCAGCGGTTGGGCGCGGGCCATTTGCGCCGCCGCCAGCCGGATGAAGTTGAAGGTGCCGATGAGGTTGATCTCGATGACGGTGCGGAAGTGGTCCAAGTCGTGGGGAGTCCCGTCCCGATTGAGGGTGCGAGCCGGGGGTCCAATCCCCGCGCAGTTGACCAGGGACCGCAACGTGCCCATCCCCACCGCCACCTCGACGGCTTGGGTCACTTGATCGGGATCGGTGACGTCGGCATGCACGTAAGCCCCCTTGACCTCGGTCGCCAGCGTCTCGCCCTTGTCGTCCTGCAGGTCTACCACCACCACCCTCGCTCCGGCGGTGGCCAGGCGCCGAGTAGTGGCAGCGCCCAGCCCGGAAGCGCCTCCGGTGACGATGGCGACCACACCTTGCAGATCCATTGACATTGCTCCTGAGTAGCGGTGGAGGCGACGATACTGCCCGGGTGTCTCCACCACCCCCTCGCCCCCCATGATCGGAATCTTCGACTCTGGTGTGGGTGGTCTGACCGTTTATCGCCACCTTCGAGAACTGATACCCCAAGCCGATGTCGTCTACCTGGCCGATCAGAAGCACGCCCCCTATGGGGAACGGAGCCTGGGGGAGGTGGCCGCCATCGCCCGAGCTTGCGTCGGACATCTCTCAACCGAGGGCGCCACCTCCATCGTGGTGGCTTGCAACACCGCCTCGGCCGCGGCCCTCCACCGGCTGCGAGCGGAAATGCCGGCCTACACCTTCGTGGGTATGGAACCGGCTTTGAAACCCGCCGCCGCCCTCACCAAAAGCGGCGTGGTCGGCGTTCTCGCCACCCAGGCGACCTTCCAAGGCGAGTTGTTTGCTTCGCTCCGGGAACGGTTCGCGGCGTCGGTGGAGGTGGTCGATCAGCCCTGCCCCGGTTGGGCTCAACTGGTGGAAGCCGGGCAGGTCGACGGACCCGAGGTCGAAGAGGCGGTCGCCCGCCACCTCAAGCCGGTCCTCGCCCGGGGAGCAGACATCCTCGTCTTGGGCTGCACCCACTATCCGTTTCTCCGGCCGGTGATCGAACGGCTGGCCGGGCCGGAGGTCACCATCATTGACCCGGCCCCCGCCGTAGCCGCCCAGACGCTCCGGGTGGCGACCAACCCTGGCGACGGTGCCACCACCCACCTTCACACCACGGGTGACCCCGCCGCCGTCAGCCGCTTAGTCGCTCGCCTCACCGGATGGCGATGGGGGGCCAAGTCCGTAACCTTGCCCGGTATATGACCGATCGCCTCGATCCCTGGGACCGAGCCCTGCTCGCCGCCCTCGACTCGCCTCCTCCCCAAGGGCTCCTCACCTTGCAAGAACTGGCTGGAGCGGCCGAGGTTTCCCCTGCGCTAGTGGAGGTGGTGGTTCGGGAGGGGTTCCTCACCCCCCGCGCCCACGAGCCTGAATTGATGTTCGACCCCGCCGATGTGCGGCCGGTCAAAGCAGGTCTAGCCCTGGTCACCGCCGGGCTCCCCCTGGGCGAGCTCCTCGATCTGGCCCGCCGCACCGATGAGGCGCTGCGGCCCATCGCCGAACAGGCGGTGGAGGTGTTTTCCCGCTTCATCCGAGATGCGGTTGAGGCCACGTCCAGCAGCGCGGAGGAGGCGAGCACCCGCTTGGTGGCGGCGGTGCAATCCATGCTCCCCGCCACCGGTCACTTGGTGGAGCACTATTTCCGCCAGCTCCTCGCCGAAGGCGCCCGCCGCCGTCTCGGACAGTGACTCTCATCCAGATCCGCCAGGACCAGCCACTGGCACCGCTGAGCCGCCGTCCTCGGCTCGTCTGGCTCAGCCCCCACCGGCAGATCTTCGGGTTCGGGGTCGGGGTCCGCTTCGATCCCGGAGTGGGTCCGGAGAGATACGCCCGTGCCGCTCAGTTGGTGGAGGAGTGGTGGGAGTCGATCGGCCTCGCCGGCCGTGGGCCCGGTCCGCTGGCTTTCGCCAGCTTCACCTTCGATCCCGAGGTCTGGGGCTCGGTGGTCGAGGTCCCAGCCATGAGCGTGATCGAAACTAACGACGAGGTGTGGACGGTGAGCCTGCCCGGCGCTGAGTTACCTCCGCCAGACAGGCCATTGCAAGCGAACGAGGACCGGCCCCGCTTCGCCGGATCCTCCCTCCCCGATCACCTGTGGCTCGAAGCCGTGGTCGAAGCTCTGGTTCTGATCCACCGCCAAGAACTCGAAAAGGTGGTGCTGGCTCGCGACCACGCTCTCTGGTCGAAGCGACCCTTCGATCCCCGCCTGGTGCTCCGCCGCCTCTGGGAGCGCTTTCCCGACTGTTACATCTTCATGATCGACGGCCTGGTGGGTGCCTCCCCGGAGCTTTTGGTCCACCGGCATGGCCTCCGGGTGACCTCCCGGGTACTGGCCGGCTCGGCTCCCCGCGGTACCGACCCTGCCGAAGATGCCTTGATCGGAAAGGAACTCCTGAGTTCTGAGAAGAACCTCCACGAGCACGCCCTGGCCACAGCCTCGGTCAGCGAGGTGCTGGCGAACTTGTGTGATCGATTCGATCAACCCGGGAGTCCCGAACTGCTCCAACTCGCCAACGTTCAGCACCTTTCAACCCTGTTGCAGGGAAGGCTGCGCCATCCTCACCACGTCCTCGACTTGGTAGGAGCGCTCCATCCCACCGCTGCCGTGGGGGGCACCCCGGCGGGCGCCGCCCTCACCACCATCCGCCGTTTGGAAGGCATGAATCGGGGCCGGTATGCCGGGCCGGTCGGTTGCTTTGACCCCCATGGTGAAGGAGAGTTTGCTCTCGCCTTACGCTGCGCCGAACTTTCCGGGGCCCGAGCCCGACTTTTCGCCGGCGCCGGCATCGTCGACGGCTCTGTCCCTGAAGAGGAGCTGGAGGAGACCCGCCTCAAGCTGCGAGCCATGTTGTCGGCTCTGGAATGATCAGAGACGGAAGACGGAAGACGGAAGACGTGAGACGTGAGACGTGAGACGTGAGACGTGAGAGCTCTTCCTCCCCCAGCGAAACGGAGTGAAGCGTTGGGGGAGGTGGCCCGGAGGGCCGGAGGGGGCTAGGAGGCGGAGAGGGTTCCTTCCGTTACCAACCCGCTAGAGCTTCACCGACCCGGGCGGTGAGTTCCCGATGCCGGGCAGCGTTAGCGGTGCGATCGGTGCGCAGCTCGAGGAGCCGGGAATGGTTGGGGCTGGTACCGATTTCGGCGCCGAGTTCTGCGGCCGTGGTGAGCAGCCGGTACTCGAGACCATAGAGGCGGGCCAGGTGTGACAGGTCGCGTCCGGTGGGAGTGGCGAAAAGCTGCTCGAAATGTTGGGGGAACCTGGCTTGCGGCAAGAAGGAGAAGATTCCTCCCCCGTCGTTGTTCACCACCACCATGGTGAGGTTGGGGAGAGGACGGATCAGCCAGCCATTTTGATCGTGGAGTAGCGCCAGGTCGCCTCCCAGTGCCACCACCGGGCCGGGATGGAGGGCCGCGCTTCCCAAGGCGGTGGAGACAAATCCGTCGATGCCAGAGGCCCCACGGTTGGAGATCACCGTCAGACCATCTCGGGGAGCCATGAACCAGTCGAGATCCCGTACGGGCATCGAGGAACCCACCACTAGAACGGCGCCCTCCGGCAGCAATTTCGCCAGGTCACGAGCGATCCGGGGCTCGTCGAGGAGGGGCTCGGCATCGAGAGCTTCGTCGAGGGCCTGGCGGGAGATCGAGTCCGCCTCATGCCACTGGGCGACCCAGCCAGCGTCGGTCGAACCGGCTATCGGCTGTACTGGTCCCCGCATACTCGATGCACGCCGGGAGGGATCAGCCCAGACTCGGTCGGACACCACCACCCGCTGACCAACCGACTCGATCAGATTGGAAAGGTGGGTCGACAAACCCACCCGCCCTACCTGCACGACCAGGTCGGGCCGAAGCCTTGCCGCCACCGTCTGGTGAGCCAGGAAGTGGTGAGCGGTGGAGATGGTTCCGGGGATGCGGGCCCCGGAATGAGCCTCGGCAATGACCACCGCCCCCGCCGCCATGGCCTCCTCTGCCAAGTGCGCTTTACCGCCGTCGCCCAAGACGAACAGGGTCCGCCCTTCAAGACTCAGCGCGGTGGGCGCCGGCGGTGATGCGAGCCAGTCGGTCCAGGGTGCTCCCCCGGCCCGACCGTCTACGTCCTCCCGGTAAGGAGTGGTGCTGGTTCTCCCATCATCAGCGGCCGGAACCACCGGCTCTCGAAACGAAAGGTTGAGATGAACCGGCCCCGGGCGTCCATAGAAGCCGTGGGCGGCCGCCACTGCCTGACTCACCGCCGAGCGCCACTGCCCGCTTTCCCCTGGCAAGTCTGCCGCCGGACCGAGAGCTGCGAACCACCGCACTTTTGATCCGTAAAGATGGACCTGGTCGATGGTCTGATTGGCGCCGCTGTGCCGCCATTCGGGGGGTCGGTCGGCGGTGATGACCAGCAATGGGGTTCCCGCTTCATCCGCTTCCACCACCGCCGGAAAGAGGTTGGCGGTGGCAGTTCCGGAGGTAGTGACGGCCACTCCCAGCATGCCCGCTTTCGATGCCCCCAGGGCCATGAAGCCCGCCGACCTTTCGTCGAGCGAGACGTAGAGAGGAATAGACGACTCGGTGAGGGCGTAGCCGAGGGCAGCCGATCGTGAGCCGGGGGCGAGGCAGGCCAGCCCTACTCGATGCCGGGCCAACTCGTCGATCACCACCCGCGCCAGAGCGGTGGATGGGTTGGGAGCGGTCGTGGTTTCGCTCATGTCAGGACTTCGGCCGCCCAGCGCAGCCGGCGGAGCAGTTCGGCCGAGGTATCACGGTCGGCGGCATATTCCTCGAGGAGGGCGAAGCTCGGGGTGGGTCTCCTTACTTCCAGGTACCCGTCATGGGGAAGCATTGAATCGGTCACCACGTCGCCGGTGAAGAGCGAAACCGTTCCCAAACCGCAGGCATAGTCGAGTTGGGGGAGGGCAGCAGCGGCAGCTACTCCGGCGGCGATGCCCACCGACGTCTCCAGCGCCGAGGAGACCACCGCCGGAAGACCCGAACGGTGGGCGAGATCGAGGGCCCGGCTCACTCCCCCCATCGGCTGAACCTTGAGCACCAGCACATCGGCGGCGCCCCGCTCCGCCACCTCCAGAGGGTCGGCGGCCATCCGCACCGACTCGTCGGCAGCGATCGGCACCGACACTCGTTGCCGTAGGGCCACCATCTCCTCGATAGAACGGACCGGCTGCTCGGCGTATTCGAGATCGAAGGCGGCCAGCCTCTCCAGTCTCGTCACCGCAGTTTCGAGATCCCAGCCGGCGTTGACGTCGATGCGGATCTTGCCGTTCGGCCCCAACGCTTCCCGCACCGCCGCCACCCGCTTCTCGTCGTCCTCCCACGACTGCCCCGGATCGGCCACCTTGACCTTGGCCGTCCGGCATCCCGAGGTCACCACCATGTCGTAGGCGGTGCCGGAGTCGACCGCCGGCACGGTGACGTTGACCGAAACCCGATCACGCACCGGTGGGGGCCAGGTGGCGCAGGCCGCCTCCAAAGCCGCCGCCAACCATCGGGTGGTCACCTCCGGCGGATAATCGGGGAAAGGGGAGAACTCCCCCCATCCCGATGGCCCCCGGATCAGAACTGCCTCTCGCTTATCCACCCGGCGGAAGCGATGCTTCAAAGGAATACTCACCGGGAAGAGGTCAAGAGCCTCAAGGAGGGCCGTGGTCATCGGCCTTGCACCTCGCGCAGATAGTCGATCAGTCGCTGGACGTGGTCATCGCTCAGGGCCGATCCAAAAGATGGCATCCGGCCTCTCCCCCTCACGATGGTAAGGCGGAGGAAGTCGTCGCCCAGGTTCGCCGAGTTGGAGCCGGGTCCGAGCGCCGGGCCGACTCCTCCGTTGAGGTCGGCTCCATGGCAGCTGGCGCACAGCTCGACATAAACCTCCTCCCCGGTGGCGTCGGGGGGCGGAGGAGCGGTGCAGGCGATAACGACGACGGCCAGCGCCAGACCCAACCAGAGGAAACCGTTCGACACCCAGCCGATGCTAGGAAGCAATCATCGACCTCCGGCCATAAGCTGCGGATGTGAACCGGCCCTCTCCCGAGCTCCTTCGCCAAGCGGCCTGGCAGGTTTGGGATCAGGTGGAACACCTTCTCAGCGGGCTCACCGATGACGATTGGCTGCGCCCCACACCGTGCGTGGGTTGGTCGGTTCGGGACGTTGCCGCCCACCTCGGCCACGTGGAGGGGATGCTGGTCCATCAATTCCCCCAACCCGACCCACCAGCCGATTGGGACGGCTCGGATCTTTCACCGCTCGATCAGGTCAACAATCTCGGGGTGGAATCGCGCCGCGCCTGGACCATCGCCGAGGTGGTAGACGAAGTAACTCGGGCCGGCGAGGCTACCCGCCAGTTACTGGCCCGGCCCGACCTCGATTGGGACGAGGAAGCCTTGACCCCGATCGGGCCCGCGCCTCGGTGGACGGCGGTGGAGATGAGGGTCAACGATCTGGTGATCCACCTTGCCGACATGAGAAATGCCCTCGGAGAGCCTTTACAGGCGGCATCGGGTGCAGCTGCCGACCAGGTGGCGGTGGGACGCGCCCTCCGACTCACCCCTTGGGCTTGGGTCAAACGAGCTCGAGCCGTCGAAGGGGAAACGCTTCATCTCCAATTGTCGGGCGCGGAAGGGGGAGAGGCCTGGATCACGGTGGAGCAAGGACGGGCGGTGTCCAGGGAACCGGCTGAGAAAGCCGCGGCCACGATATCCGGCTCTGCTTATGCCTATCTGCTCGCCGTCACCGGACGACATGCGCTGGTGGGGCCGGCGGGAGGTTTAGTAGTGCGAGGAGAAAGAGGGCGCCGGCTGCTGGCCGACTATCGATTGGTGGGCTGAGCGGGCGGCGGGTCGGTCACCTCGGGGCGGCTTTGCAGTCGCTCCACCAGCGCTTTGACGTCCTGGGCGCGCTCTCGGCTGCTCACCAGCACCGCATCGTTGGTAGCGACCACTACCAGGTCGTCGACCCCCAATACCGCCACCAAGGGACCTTCGCTGCGTAAATAGCTATTGGTGACGCCTTCGATGACAACGTCACCCAAAACCACATTGTGGGCCGCGTCGACCGGGCCTAAGTCATAGAGGCTCTCCCAGGAACCGGCGTCGCTCCAGCCGGCGTCGAGGGGGATCACCAGACCCTGCTCGGTGCGTTCCATCACCGCGACGTCAATGGAAAGGCTGGGCGCTTCCCCGAACTCCTCCCCCAACATGATCGCGGTTCCCCGTCGTGACGATGATTCGACTGCCCGGCGGGCGGCGTCCAGCACTTGCGGGGCATGCCGCTCCAGTTCTGCCAGCACCACCCCGGCTTGGAATGCGAACATCCCTCCGTTCCAGAGCGCACCCTCGGCGATCAACTGCTGGGCGGAGTCGAGGTCGGGCTTTTCCACGAATCGGTCGATCAGAAATCCCGGGGAGTGGGGGTCACCCCTGACGATGTAGCCATAGCCGGCTTCGGGCCGGTCGGGGACAATCCCAAACGTCACCAGATAGCCCTCTCGGGCACCGGTCTCGGCCTGGGCGATGGTGGCACGAAAGGCGTCTCGGTCCTCGATGTGATGATCGGCGGGGAGGACCAGCAAAACATCCTCCTCGGCTGTCAACAGCGCCGCCGCGGCCACCGCCGGGGCAGTGTTGCGAGCTTCCGGTTCCCCGACTAACTGCACCGACTCCGATACCTGGGCGGTGATGTCATCCAGATGCGACCAGTTGGCCACGATCAGGGAGGGATGGGAGAGGTGTGCGACCCGGCTCAGGGTCTGCTGAAGCATGGTGTCCTCCCCGGTCAGCGAGTGCAGCTGCTTCGGTGCCAGCCGTCGCGACAAGGGCCACAGGCGGGTACCCGAGCCCCCTGATAGGACCACGGGAATGGTTGCGGGCATGGCGGGTTAGGGTACCGGTGGCCATGCCCACCGGCTCCGCCCCCCCGCCTTCCGCTCAGAGCCTGGTCGTGATCCCCTTCCTCGAGGAGGATCCTCGACTGGTGGTGCGGACCGTTGAGATCGCAGCCAGCCATCCCGCCGTGGGCGAGGTGGTGGCGGTGGCGGGAGGTCACCGTCCCACCAACCTGGCGGTGACCGCCGCGTTGAGTAACGACCTCCGCGCCAAGGTCATCGACCAGCAGCGGATCGGCAGTCGCCGGCCGGGCAAGGGGGACGCCATGAACACCGGACTGCGCTATTTCCTCGAGCAAACCAGCTATCGGGCGATTCACTTCTTCGACTCCGAGATCCGGACTTTCGGGGCCGACTGGATCGACCGAGCGGAGACCGCCGCAGCCCTCGGCTACGACGCCATCCGTCATTATTACCCCCGCTCCGCTACCGACGCCATGATCACCTGGATGGTGGTGAGGCCCGGGTTCGCCTTGTTGTGGCCCCACAGCGTCTTGCCCTGGATCCAGCAGCCGTTATCGGGCGAGTTGATGTTTACCCGAGACGCGGCCCAAAGCTTGGCGGCAGATCCCCTGGTCAGTGCCCAAAGTGACTGGGGCATCGACACCGTCCTCACCTACGCCTCGGCGGCTCACGGCTTCTCCCTCTACGAAAGCTACGTCAGCGCGGGTAAGGACCATGCCCTCTACGGCACTATGGCCGACATCAAGACGATGATGTTGGAGTGCCTGGCGGCGCTGCAGAGCCTTCGTCAATCGCCCCCACCGCGATCCATTGTCCACCGGGTCGAATACCCCCATGCCGTGTCTACCAACATCGCCGAGAAGATCGGGTTCGACATCGAGGCCACCCAGTTGTTGTTGACCAGTGGTTGGACTGAGCGCCAGCGGGAACTGCTGAACCGCCACTTTCCGGCCGAAGTCGCCGCCGGAGCCAAGTCGTGGCAACTCTGGCCGCAGACCTCGTTCCTCGACGAGCCCACCTGGCTCGCCACCTTGCGCGCACTTCTAGACCACTTCCAACTCGGCGATCCCGATTGGGAGGAGCTTGCCTTCCGGCTTTGGGTTGGGCGAGTGCTTCAGTACACCCTGACCATCGCCATCCGCGGGCACTCGTTTGCCATCGCCTATCTCAACCAGATGGTGACCAGAGCGATGGCCGGTGCAAAAACTCTGGATACTCCTTCACGTAGTTAATCATTTGATTGACGCGTTTCTACGTATTGCTTGAATAGCCTGTACGTGAAACGCACTCACCGACTCGGTGAAGCTGTGCGACGAGAAGGAGGACAGATGGCGACCAAGAAGGCTCCAGCCAAGAAGGCTGCGGCGAAGAAGGCTCCAGCCAAGAAAGCGCCGGCCAAGAAAGCTGCGGCGAAGAAGGCCGTAGCCAAGAAGGCTCCAGCCAGGAAGGCTCCAGCCAAGAAGGCACCTGCCAAGAAGGCCGCGGCCAAGAAGGCCCCCGCCAAGAAAGCTGGCGCCAAGAAGGCTCCCGCCAAGAAGGCCGCCGCCAAGAAGCGGTAACAATCCATCGCTAAGACCCGAAAGGACCGGCGCTTCGCCGGTCCTTTCCATTTGATGGATCGACCTGATTAGGCGCTCACGCTGAGCAAACCGGCGGGAGGCTTTGCCAAGGCATAGTTGATGGCAGCCCGGCGAGCGTGGTTCTCACAGACTCCCAAGGCTCGTCGCAAGTAAGCCTCGGCTTCGCGCCGGCGCCGGCGCCGGGCTGCGGCAAAAGCTAGATGGGACAGAATCACATCGAGATGACGGCCTTGTCGAGCGCTACTAGTCGATAGCTCACTCCAGGCTCTGAAGAGAACGCCGTCCTCTGACTCGATCTCCTCGAGACGGAGCGCACACTTGAGCCGGCTGACCTCGTCTAGTCCTTCATCCTCTGCCCCCTGCGAGAGCATCCACCTCGCTCGCGCCCAGTCGCCAGCGGCGATGAGAGACTCGGCCTCTCCCAATAGGTGACGGGAGGGAGTGAGCAGCGGCCTTGGCTCCGCCACGCCCATTTCCTCCGCCAAAGTACGGGCCGAGCCCACCGAGTAGTCGGGCTCGACCTCACCTTCACGAAGCCAGGCCAAATATTGTGGGCCCGGAATAGATTCGAATTCATCGGCGAGGCGAGGTCCACCCACCGCCTGAGATGCGATGCGAAGATGACCCGGGTCGGCGTTGAGGGGAGCCAAGCCAACAGGAAAAGGAACCGCGCCTTCCAGCGTGGCGGCAGTGAAGCTGAATCCGAGTAGTAGCCGTGGCTCTCCCGCTACTTTCCACACCCCCAGGGGGTCACCCGGTCCAAGGTCTGTACCAAGGCCCACCGAAGCCAGGGCTTGTCGAGGGTTGGCGTTAGCGGGCACGATTGCCGCTGGTAGCACCCAAAGGTCGGGTGCCCGCAGGTTGCGGAAGAAAACCCGGCGGTGTTCGTCTGTCACGACCCCGATCACTTCGGCGGTGAGGAGCTGGTCGGCATCGCGGTTGGCGGCCAGAGCCACGACGTTGTTCACGCTTCTCAAGCTAACGGTTAGCAGTGGCGAAGCTGCGGATTGTCGCTGAGGCTTAGTCTTCGCTCCCGATGGAAACGTAGGAGCACTCCACGCACACCCGGCGCACTAACCCCACCGCCGATCGTGATTCCTGGAAGCGGTGGACGTGGTTGGTGGGGACCTTGGGTTGGCGCCGAAGGCGAGACAAGAGACCCACACTGGTCTCGGCGGGATGATGGCCGGCGGGGGCGAAACGCTCGCCGGTCGTCACTGGTTCCTCCTCCGCTGGGGAAGGCTCCGGTGGTGGCGGCGCCACCGGGGGTGGCGGTGGGGGCGTCTCCTCCCGGTCCACGACTTCTTCGACGGTTCGGGCGATCCGCTTAGGTGGAGAGGGAGCGGACGCTGCCGCCCGCTTCTTCGCCTTCGGTGGGGTGGGGGGCTCTTCATCTTCGTCGAACACTGGCTCCGGCTTGCGCCGGGTCGGGCGGCGCGGCTTCGCCTGAACCACTTCTTCATCGAGATGGGGTGGGGTCGAGCGCCGACCGTTGAAGTCAGCCTCCCCCTCCCCCGGGGTTACCGTCGGTTCGGGGACGGGGGGAGACTCAATGGGCAACAACTCAAGAAGATCTTCTTCCGGCGGAGGCGGCGGTGGCGGACTCTGCTGACGGACCGCCTGCTCCAATCTGCTGGCGGCGGCGATCCGTTTGGCGAGTTCCGACTGGGAGCCAGTTCGCTCGGCGGCCGGTCGAGTGCGGGTGGGCCGGGTCACTTCAGGTTCTTTGACCGGCGCCGGTTTGGGAGGTGGCACCAGCTGCTCTTCTTCCTTGCGGCGGGCCGACTCGGCCGCCGCCCGGCGATGGCGGCGTTTCTTTTTCTGTGCCGCCAGCCATGCCTCCTGCATCGCCGCCACCCCGTCGTAGGCGAATTGGAGGGCGTCATCGGCCAAGAACTCCATTTCGTCGTCACCGAGGAAGAGAATGAAGCGCTCGGCGATGTCGCGGGCTACTTCGACATCGGCCAGGTAGTAGCGGCCGATGAGATCACCGTCGGCACGGATGTCCAGGTGATACTCGTCGACCACGAGAACCACTGGAATTCCGGGACCTCTGTCACCCGGGGAGCGTAAGTTTCCCCTGAACTGCACCTAAACCTCAACCCTGGCTTGAACTTCCAGACCGCCTCCGGTGAGGCCGGCCGGGGTTTTCGATCACGATCCCATCCGCGGATGGGGGCGTCAAGGCCGTGATTCTACGACCTCGGAGACGGTTCTCGCCCCGCACTCTCCTGGTCTCAGCTTGCTGCGGTGGCGTATTCCTCGATGGGGGGGCAGGAACACATGAGGTGGCGGTCGCCGCTGGCTCCATCGATCCTCGACACCGGGGGCCAATATTTGGTCTGCCGCAGCTCAGCCAGAGGGAAGGCCGCAGCCTCCCGCGGGTAGGAACGCTTCCATTCATCACTCACCACATCTTCGGCAGTATGGGGGGCATTCCGTAGGGGACTCTGGCCCAGTTCGACCTTGCCCTGGGAGATCTCGTCGATCTCGCCCCGGATGGCGATCATGGCCTCACAAAACCGGTCGAGCTCCCGAAGCGACTCACTTTCGGTCGGTTCCACCATCAGGGTCCCCGCTACTGGGAAACTCAAGGTGGGAGCGTGGAAGCCGTAGTCGGCCAGCCTCTTGGCCACGTCTTCGGCGGTTACCCCCGTGGTCTTGGTGAGGGGTCGGAGGTCGAGGATGCACTCGTGGGCCACCCGCCCCGCTGAGCCCGTGTAGAGAATGGGGAAGTGACTTTGTAGCCGGCTGGCGAGGTAGTTGGCGTTGAGGATGGCGATAGCTGAGGCGGCTCGCAATCCTCGCTCCCCCATCAACCTGATGTAGGCGTAGGCGATGGGAAGGATCCCGGCGGAACCGAAAGGTGCGGAGGCGACCGGTCCGATCCCCGTCTCGGGACCGGCCTCGGGCAAGAGGGGGTGGTTGGGGAGGAAAGGAGCGAGATGCGATCTCACCCCGATCGGTCCGACCCCCGGTCCGCCTCCTCCGTGGGGGATGGTGAAGGTTTTGTGGAGGTTGAGATGGGAGACGTCGGCTCCGAAGTCGGCGGGGCGAGCCAGGCCAACCATGGCGTTGAGGTTTGCCCCATCGACGTAAACCTGGCCCCCATGGGAATGGATGATGTCGCAGAGGTGGCGCACCCCCTCCTCGAACACGCCATGAGTTGACGGATAGGTGATCATCACGGCCGCCAACCGCGATGAATATTCAGTGGCTTTGCTTTCCAAATCAGCGAGGTCGACGTTGCCGGCTTCATCGGTGGCCACCACCACCACCTCCATCCCCGCCATTACCGCCGAGGCGGCGTTGGTTCCGTGGGCCGATGCCGGTATCAGGCATATGTTGCGGTCCCCCTCTCCTCGCTGGCGGTGATAGGCCCGGATGGCGAGTAGTCCCGCCAACTCCCCTTGGGAGCCGGCGTTGGGCTGTAGCGACACCCGGTCGTAACCGGTGATCTCGGTCAGATAGCCCTCCAACCGCTCGAACAGGGCCACATAGCCGCTGGCCTGGTCAAGGGGGGCAAAGGGATGCAGCCTGGCAAACCCGGGCCAGGTGATGGGGATCATCTCGGCGGTGGCGTTGAGCTTCATAGTGCAGGAGCCCAAGGGGATCATGGTCCGATCGAGAGCCAGGTCGCGGTCAGCCAGACGCCTGAGGTAGCGAAGCATCTCGTGTTCAGTGCGGTAAAGATGGAAAACCGGATGGGCGAGGATCTCGCCCTGCCGCTCGAATCCGGTCGATCCATCGTCACCGCCGTCAGCCGGGTCGATGGCCAGCGCCTCCAGCACCGCCGCCAAGGTCGCATCGGTAGAGGTCTCGTCGAAGCTGACCCCGATCTGGTCGTCTGAAACCCGGCGCAGGTTGAGGCCCCGAACCAGGGCCTCTTTCATCGCCGCCTCGGCCCCACCGGGCACAGTGATGGTCACGGTGTCGAACCAGGTGTCGTTGGCCAGGGTCAACCCGGCGGCTCGGGCAGCGGCAGCCAACCGGCCGGCGAGCCCCTGCACCCGCCGGGCGATGGCACGGAGTCCCTCCGGCCCATGCCAGCAGGCATAAAGAGCTGCCATCACCGCGAGCAGCACCTGGGCGGTGCAGACATTGGAGGTGGCCCGCTGGCGGCGGATGTGTTGTTCCCGCGTCTGGAGGGCGAGGCGGAAGGCGGTCCGTCCGGCGCTGTCCCGAGCTACCCCCACCAGTCGTCCGGGTAGGGCTCGCACCATCGACTCTCGGGTGGCGATGAATCCGGCATGGGGTCCGCCAAAGGCCATGGGGACTCCGAATCGCTGAGCGGAACCGACGGCGATGTCGGCCCCCATCTCGCCCGGAGGCTTGAGGATGGTGAGGGCGAGAAGATCGGTCGCCACCGCCACCACCGCCCCGGCGGCGTGGGCAAGGGTGATCAGATCGGTGTGGTCGGCCAAGCCGCCAGTGCTCGCCGGGTAGGCGAGGAGAAGGCCGAAACTGTCTTCAAGGACGAATTCGGCGGGTTTTGCCACCCGCACCTCCACCCCGACTGCCCCCGCCCGGGTTTGCACCACGGCAATGGTTTGGGGATGGCATTCGGGATCGACGTAGAAGACGTTGCCCTCGTTGGTGGAGAGGCGCCGGCACATGGCCATGGCTTCGGCGGCGGCTGAGGCCTCGTCGAGCAACGAGGCATTGGCGATCTCGAGCCCGGTCAGATCGGCCACCATGGTCTGGAAGCTGAGGAGTACCTCCAGCCGGCCCTGGGAGATTTCGGGCTGGTAAGGCGTGTAAGCCGTGTACCAGGCGGGGTTCTCCAGAACATTCCGCTGGATAACCGGGGGCGTGTACGTGTCGTAGAAGCCGAGCCCGATGAGGGAGGTGACGATTCGGTTTTGACCGGCCAGATTGGCTAGCTCGCCAAGGACCTCTTGTTCGTCGAGCGGCTCGGGGAGTTGAAGCGGCCGATCTAACCGGATCGACGCCGGGATGGTCTTGGCCAGCAGTTGGTCGACCGATTCGCTCCCGACTTCGACCAGCATCTTGGCGACGTCATCGGGGTCAGGTCCTAAATGGCGGGCAGCGAAACCTTCCGGTTGATACTGAAGGGGGACCCGCATAAACACTCTCCTCGGTCCCCGACTGTCGGCCCGGCGCCTTCAGCCTCGCCTCACCCGGGTGGTCCTGCAGCCTGAGAGTTTCCGGGGAACGGT
>DATEDX010000222.1:0-6853 GCA_035281425.1 Acidimicrobiia bacterium | reverse complement strand
GACAGCGAAGGTTCCCACCCCGCCGGAGGCCCCGTTGATGAGAACCCGGTCTCCCGGCTTCATCCCCGCCCAGTCCCGCAACCCCTGAAGCGCGGTCAATGCGGCTACTCCTAGGGTGGCGCTCTCCTCGAGGGGGAGGAGGGATGGCCGCCGGGCCAGACGTTGGGCTTTGGCAGCGGCGTACTCGGCGAAGCCGCCCCCACCGATGTCTCCGAATACCTCGTCGCCGGGCTTGAATCCGGTGACCTCGGGGCCGGTACGGATGATGGTCCCGGCGACGTCGGCACCGGGGATCTGCCTCTTGGGCGTTCGCAGACCGTTCTCCAAGCGCAGGAAATAGGGGGTGCCGGACATGTAGTGCCAATCGAGGGCGTTGATCGACGAGGCGGCCACCCGGATCAGTACTTCGTCCGGTCTCAGGTCGGGAATCGCAAGATCGGCCATCTCAAAAACCTGGTGGGCGTGAGCGCCGTAGCCCTTCTGAACCACGGCCCGCATCGTCTTGGTCACCAGGTCGGCAACGGTCGGTCGGGGATCTTCCATCTGAGTTCTCCTCTTGTACAATGTAAGGCGAGCATACCCATACACTGTAAGGCTGTCAACCTTACTCTGTACACTTAGACTGGATTGGGATGGCCACCGAAGTCAGGACCAGCCCCAGGACTCCGCTGAACCGAAAGCGCATCCTCACCGCCGCGTTGGCAGTGGCCGACGCTGGGGGCCTCGAATCACTCACCATGCGAGGTCTGGCCGATGCCCTCGGGGTCGAGGCCATGTCGCTCTACTACCACGTCGCCAACAAGGACGCCTTGCTCGACGGCATCGCCGAGGTGGTCGTCGAGGAGATCCTCTCTGAGATCGCGGGACTTCCCCCGGCCAGTGGCCCCGAAAACTGGAAGCAGGCGATGCGGGCTCGCATTCTGCGGGCGCGCGACGTCATGCTCAGGCACAAGTGGGCTCCTTGGGTGTTGGAGACCCGGACCACGATGAACCCCGCGGTCCTTCGCTACTACCACGGCCTCCTGGAGATTTTCCACGCTGGTGGGATGTCGTGGGACCTCGCCCATCATGCCTTGCACGCCTTAGGCAGTCGAGCCCTCGGGTTTAGCCAGGAGTTGTTCGATCCGGCTCCCGGTACCGATGATGAGGAGATGAGTGAGGAGATGCTGGCCCAGATGGCCAGCGAGCTGCCACTCTTTGTCGAATTCATGCAGGCCATCACCCACCAAGACCCGGAACACCAAACCTTGGGATGGTGTGATGATCAAACGGAATTCGAGTTCGCCCTCGACCTCATGCTCGATGGTCTCGACCGGCTCCGACTAGCTCACTGATCGCCGGCTGCCCGCCGATTTCGCCAACCGCCCTCTGAGGACTTGACAACCTTACGCAGTACGGGTACCTTACGTTGTAATACTTACAGCGTAAGAAGGAGCAGGAGTGATGAGTGAACAGTCAGCATCGAGTAGTGGGGGCATTGCCGTCACCCCGACCCCAACCAGCTTTCGGATGAGGGCCGAAGAGAACCGCGATTCCGCTGCCACCCTCAAACGCACCGCCCGTGCTACCGGAGGGTGGTACCTGGGCCTCGCCATCGCCGGATTGGTGGGGTTCCTTGTCATCCGGCCCCAGATCTACGTGGCGGGGGATCCGACGGCCACCCTCGCCAACCTGGTCGACCGGGAGGGGCTCGCTCGCCTCGGTGTCGTCTTCGAGCTGGCCGTGGTAGTGACGCAAGCGCTCGCCGCCGTCTGGTTCTACAAGCTCTTCCGCTCGCTCAACAACACCGCCGCGTTCTCTCTAGCCGTATTCGGCCTGGTCAACGCTCTCGCCATCATGGCCAGTGCCGTCTTCATGGCGACGGCCTTGACGGTGGGGGCCGACGGCAGCCTGGCACCGGGTGGCGACGTCGCCGCCACGGTCCAGCTGATGTACGAGCTCAGCTCGACGTCTTGGGGGGTTGGTTCGTTGTTCTTTGGGTTGTGGTTGATCCCCATGGGATACATCGCAACCGGTTCGGGCCGGATGCCCAGCTGGCTCGGACGCCTCCTCATCGCGGGAGGGATTGGCTACCTGTTGAGCACCTTCGTGTCGTACGGCGTCGCCGGTGCCCCCACCTGGTTGGTGGACCTGCTTCCTCTCCCGGCGACGATCGGTGAGCTCTGGATGATCGGCTACCTCCTCACGATCGGCGTTCGAGACTCATCGAGCCACGGGATCACCGAGCCTGCCTGATCAAACCGCCGGCTCGCCTGGAGATCGGGCTCCGTCGGGCCAGGCGGCGATACAGACGCGGTTGCCGGCGCGATCGGAGAGGATCCAACTCTGCGGGGCCTCGGAGTCTTCGACGATGCGGCCCCCGGCCGCCAGCGCCGCCGCCAGTCGTTGCGCGGCATGCTCGCGAGCGACCGACACGTCAACGTGCATTGCGTGCTGGAGTGGTTTCGACGGGTTGAGGGGCTGCATCCATACGGTGGATCCGTGGCCCAGGGGGTCGACGGCGTTGTCGTCGGCCATGGGTGCGTAGCCGAGCACCGCCCGCCAGAAGCCAACGTCGATCGCCTCCGGTTTGGCTGCGATCGCCACCTGCACCTCCTGTACGGCGCCGCGGTCAGAAGTGGCGCCGTTGTTCCGAGCGATTGCCGACACTGCCTGGGCAGCCTCGACGTGCCGCGCTTCAAGTTGCCAGAGGTCGCGGGTGAGCCGCACGGTGAGGCGGTCCGCAGCGACCGTCATCAGGATCTCTGCATCCACTCCTGGCATTTCCGCCACTGCTCCCGCCAACCGAGCGGCCTCGATAATGGATCCCACTTTGAACACGGCGGTGGCACCACCGTGGAGTACCACCCAGTCTTCGACTCCGTCGGCAGCGAGGAACTCCCGCCAACCCTCTTCACTCATGCCGTACCTCCAACCCGCACGCTAACCCTGGAGCGGGGTGCGATCTCGTTGGGGGAGGGTGCCAGGCTTGCTCGCCGGGGAGAACACGGTGGCCGCGGATGGCCTTCCTGACCGCTGTCTTTTGTATTTGCCTGGAAGCAGTCGGCGACTAGGTGTGGGACAATGATCGCTGGACGCCAACTTCGGTGGCCCTGCCTGGAGGCAACATGGGAAGCAAAGATAAGGGCGGCAAGAACACGAAGACCGCCGCGGCGAAGAACCTCAAGGAGAAGCGCCAAGACAAGAAGGCGAAGCGAACGGCTGCCGACGCCAAACGCGATCGGACCGTCTGACTTACACCCATTCGATCAAGCCGGTCTCGCTAGCTCTTTTGCCCCGATCCGGAGGGTCAGGTAGTCGGAAGTAGACCCCGGTTGCGTCGGAGGCGGCGCTCCAGGGTGCCAAAGAGGAGGCTGTCGACGATGATGCCGATGACGAGCACCACCGTCATTATGGCCAGCAGCCCGGCCGCGTCGGAGAGTTCGCGGGCGAACTGGAGGCGGACCCCGATCGAGGGACGGGAGGCAATAATGACCAACAGCTCCCCGGCCATCAGGGAGCGCCAGGCGAAGGCCCAACCTTGTTTCAGCCCGGCGACGATGGCGGGGAGGGCAGCAGGAATGACCACATGACGCCAGCTGGCCAGACCGCGAGCGCCGAGGATCCTGCCGGCGCGGAGGAGGATGGGTGGGGTGTGGTCAATCCCCGAGATGAGGCCGTTGGCGATGGAGGGCGCAGCGCCGAGCACGATGACGAAGAGGATGGCCGCTTCGCTAAGTCCGAAGAGGAGGATGGCGAAGGGGAACCAGGCGATGGAGGGCATGGCCTGGAGTCCAGTGATGGCCGAGCCGATCGCCCGCCGCAAGACCCGGCTCTGGGAGACAGCGAGGCCAAGGCATGACCCGATGAGTATCGCCAATGTGAACCCGACCAGGCCCCGCTGCAGAGTGATACCGACCGCTAGGTAAAAGTCGGGCGTACTTGCCAGTGCGGTCAATTCGGTGACCACGGTGACAGGGCCCGGAAGCACCCAGGGTGGTCGCCAACCAGACCAGACCACGGCCTGCCAGGCCGCCAATACCAACGCCACCGCGCCCAGTTTGGGCCAGGCGGCTTCCCATATCCGGGAAGACAGCGAGGAGGTTTCGGCGAACGGGGTCTCGAGGGCGTCGAGTCCCCGTATCTCGGCATCGAGGAGGGTGGGATGGTCAGCGGCCATGGCGTCTCACCTCCTGGCGGAGGCGCCCGGTGATCTCGGCGGTAATTTCTCCTACCTCTCGGGAGTCGATGTCTCGGGGTCTGGGGAGATCGACGGGGATCTCAGCTGCCACTCTTCCAGGACGGCTGGAGAGCACAACTACCCGATCGCCGAGGCGAACCGCTTCCCGGACGTTATGGGTGACGAACAGCACGGATATCCGGCTGTTCGTCCAGATCCCTTCCAGCTCGTCGTGGAGCAGGTCTCGGGTCATAGCATCGAGAGCTCCGAACGGTTCGTCCATGAGGAGGACATCGGCGTCCTGGGCAAGGGCGCGGGCCAGAGCCGCCCGTTGCTGCATCCCTCCCGACAGCTCGTGGGGTCGGCGGTCGCCGAAGCCCTCAAGGTGGACGAGCCGTACGAGACGGGAGATCCGATCGGCTCGCTCGGTGCGGGGGATTGCGGAGAAGCGCATCGCCATCTCGATATTGCGGATGACCGTCAACCAAGGGAAGAGGGCGGGCTCTTGGAACATGAGCCCCACCCGGCGGGAGCCGGTGTCGATGCTCCCCCGGTCGAGGTGGTAGAGGCCCGCGATCAGGTTGAGGAGGGTGCTCTTGCCGCAGCCCGACGCTCCGAGCAGGCACACGAACTCACCCTCGTCGACTTGGAGGGAGACATCATCGAGGGCTTTGATGGCCGACCGTCCATCACGATATGTCTTAGACACTTCCCTGACCGTGATCGCCGCTTGCTTCTGGGGAGCTGAGACCAGGCCCGGTCTTGGCGAACTCAGGGAACTCATGACGACACCTCCGGTCGTTCCATCGCCCGCAGGAGATCGTTGAGCAGGTTCAGCGAGTAGATGCCGGTCAGGTCGACCGGTTCGAGCAGCCCGACCGCCACCGCGTCCTCTGCCGATTCCCGCAGCGAGGAGGCGATGGGATCGACGGTGAAGGTGAGGTTGGACCAGGCACCGACCATCGTCTCGGCAGCCAGAGGGCTGCCGGTGAGGGCGGCGATGTTGTCGTTCACGATCTGCTGAGCACGGGCCGGGTTGTCGTTGGCGAAGTCGACCGCCCGCACCACGCCCCGCAACACTGCCTCCACCAGGTCCGGATGCTCAGCCAGGAACTCGGTGCGGACGATCAGATGGGTGGTCACGAACCGGCCCTGGGGCCATAGATCGGCCTCGTCGACCAGCACCTTTCCGCCCCCCTCGAGGACGAGACGGGTGGCCCACGGCTCGGGAGCCCAGGCTCCGTCGATGTCACCGGAGCGGAACGTCTCCAGGGTCTGGGGGTTGGACTGTGGCACCACCGACACCTCACCGCCCCCTTCCAGGTCGGACCGAAGCCCCTGCTCCTTCAGCCACGCCCGCAGGGCCACATCCTGGGTGTTGCCCAGCTGAGGGGTGGCCAGGCGGGTCCCCACTAAGTCGGAAGGGCTGTCGATGTCCGGTCTCACTATCAGCGCCGCGCCCCCGGAAGTGGACCCCGAGACGATCCGAATGGCATCGCCGCCCGACTGTGCGTAGGCGTTGATCGCCGGGTTGGGCCCGATGAAAGAGAGGTCGAGCGCATCCGAGAACAGCGCCTCCACAGCGTCCGGGCCGGCGTTGAAGGTCGAGGTCCGAAGCTCCGTCTCGCCCAACTCGTCCCGGATAAACCCTTCGACTACTCCGACGATGGCCGGGGCATGGGTGACATTGGGAAAGTAACCCAACCGAACCGCCGGATTACTGCCATCCGAGGAGGCAGCGCTTGGCGCGCAGGCCGACCCCGCCCACACCACCAATATCAACCATCCGAACAGAACCGACCGATACTTTCCCACTCCCCGCCTCCAATTTACTATATTGTCGATAAGTCACATCGACAATATCGACTTTGCCTAGCTCAGAAAGCTAGCCACGGTTGCCGATGGCTGTCAATCTCGATATTGTTGACTGTGGAAGTCAGAAATGTGGATCAGCAGGAAGACGGATTACGCAACCAGAGCAATCCTCGCACTTGCTCTGGTCGACGACGGTGGCCCTCTCAAGGCGCAAGAGATCGCCGACCGGACTCATGTCCCTGTCACCTTCCTCGAGCAGATCATGTCCCAGCTACGAGGAGCCGGAGTCGTCCGCTCCGAACGAGGACCTGCCGGCGGCTACCGTCTCAACCATCCCCCCCAGGACATTAGCCTCGAGCGGGTAGTCCGTATCTTCCAAGGACCTCTGGCACCCATCGCCTGCGCCACTCGCAACGAGCCCGAACCCTGTCCGATGGAGATCTCATGCTCCCTGAGGGAGACTTGGGCGGAGGTGCGCGACGCCACAATCGCCATCCTCGAACGCACTGACTTCGCCACCCTTGCCCAACGCGCTGGGGGTCCCTGGGTGGCCTTCCGGCAAGGAGCTCAGGAGACGGCCAGCTCCCCGTATCGACTGACATAGTCCAGGCGACACGAGATGGAACCATGACCAACGCACACGTCCACAATCGCGAAGGTCGATCGCAACCTTTCGTCAATGACCGGGCGGTGCCTCGCCTGGGCCTTGCAAGCTGCCACCCGCATGGACGTTTCTCATGTCTTCTTGGACTAGGCCCGAGACGAGGCGAATGAGAAAGAACCCGAACTTGGGGTTTTGGTAGTAGAGCTCAAGGGCTTTCTCGCGGGAGATCGAGGAGAGACGACAAGTCTCCTCACAGACTGCGGACAGGGCCCGAA
>DATEDX010000221.1:0-11832 GCA_035281425.1 Acidimicrobiia bacterium | reverse complement strand
TTGGTGGAGGTCCCGATCAGGGTCACCACCCCACCGAGCAGAGCCGCGAACGAGAGCGGCATCAGGTAGAGCGACACCGACTTGCCCCTCGCCTCGCACCAGGCGCGCACCTGGGGGATGAGCATGGCCACGATGGGCGTGTTGTTGAGGAAGGCCGAGGCCGCGGTGGTGGGGAGGACCAGGCGGGTCAGCGACCGCCGGTCGCCGTCGCCTTGGCCGAGAGTGGCCCTCACCACCGGGGTGAGAGCGCCGGTTTTCTCCACCGCCCGGGCGAGGATGAACAGGGCCGCCACCGTGAGGGGAGCGGGATTGGAGAACCCGGCCAGCGCCTCCGCCGGAGTGACGATGCCCGCCACCAACACCGCCACCATCCCCCCCGACATCGCCACCGCCGGGGCGATGAGGTCGCGCACCAAGGCCACGAGCACGGCGACGACCACTGCCAAAGAGAACCAGGCTTCCCAGGTCAAGTCGGCGTCCTAGGCGGCGTTGCCGCCGATATAGCCCAGCTTCTCCAGGTAAAGCACGATCTGGTTGGCGGCCTCATCGGGGGTGAGTTCCGTCGTATCGATCGTTACCTCGGAGTCGGTCGGCTCCTCGTAGGGATCGGAGATGCCGGTGAATTCGGGGATGAGTCCAGCTCGAGCTTTGGCGTAGAGGCCTTTGCGGTCCCGCTCTTCACAGATCTCGAGGGGGGTGGCAACGTGCACCAGCACGAATCCGCCCCCCGCTTCCACCATTCCCCGCACTGCCCTGCGAGTGGCATCGTAGGGAGCGATGGGGGCGCAGATGGCGATTCCCCCCGCCTTGGTGATTTCGGAGGCGACGTATCCAATGCGGCGGATGTTGATGTCGCGGTGCTCTTTGGAGAATCCCAGTTCGGAGGACAGGTTCTTTCGGACCAGATCGCCGTCGAGCATGGTGACGGTTCTTCCCCCCATCTCCAGCAACTTCACCAGAAGTGCGTTGGCGATGGTGGACTTTCCTGAACCCGACAACCCCGTGAAGAAGACGGTGAAGCCCTGCCGGGCCCGGGGCGGGTGGGTACGGCGCAGTTCGTTGACCACCTCGGGGTAGGTGAACCACTCCGGGATCTCCCGTCCGCTCATGAGCCGATCACGAAGTTCGGTGCCGGATATCGAGAGGGTCTTGGTGCCATCCGGAACCTCGTCCTCGGGGAAGTACTGATCGAGGTCGGGGGCGTAGACCATCATCTTGAAATCCACCATCCCCACCCCCAGCTCGTCCTGGTATTTGGCTAACAGCTCCTGGGCCTCATAGGGGCCGTAGAAGGGCTTTCCGCTCGAGTCGGCACCGGGTCCGGCATGGTCGCGACCCACGATGAGATGGGTGCATCCATGGTTCTTGCGGATGATGGCGTGCCACACGGCTTCCCGCGGCCCCCCCATCCGCATGGCCAGGGGGAGCAGGGCGAGGGTGGCAGTGTTGTGAGGGTAACGGTCGAGGATCGCCTGATAACACCGCACCCGCGTGTAGTGGTCGACGTCGCCAGGTTTGGTCATTCCCACCACCGGGTGGATGAGAAGGTTGGCGGCGACCTCGGTGGCAGCTCTGATCGTGAGCTCGACATGGGCGCGATGCATGGGGTTGCGAGTCTGGAAGGCGACCACCCGGGTCCATCCCCGGCGGGCGAACTCGGCTCGCAGCTGGGCCGGGGTCTGGCGGAGTGCCCGGAAGTCGTAATGGAGGGGGGAGGCAATCCCGTGGAGCCGTCCTCCCACATAGACCGGGTGGCTGCGGAGGAGGTGGGCTACTCCCGGATGTTCGGGATTGTCGGTGGCGAAGACCTCGCCCGCTTCTAGCGCGTGATCGGCCCGCCAGAGATCGGAGACTTCCAGGGCAGCCAGCATGACTCCCTCCGGATCGCGCAACGCCAGGAACCCTCCCGGCTGCAACTGTTGGGCGAACTCCTCGGGGACGTCGAGGGTGATGGGCATCGGCCAGAGGGTGCCGTCGGCCAGCCGCATCTCGTCCCTCACCCGTTCGTAGTCGCTCTTCCCCATGAATCCGGTCAGAGGGGAGAAACCGCCCGAGAGGAGCAGTTCAAGGTCACAGAGCTGACGGTCGGTCAAGTCCCAGGACGCCCAGTCCCGGGATCGAAGCCGCAACTCCTGTTGTTGGTCGGCGTCAACCAGCAGGTCGACTAACTCCCCGCCATGGGGCGGGATCAGATGATCGCTCACGTCGAGTTCACTCCCCAGCTCGCTTGGTTGACATCCATGCTACGGCCGGAGGGGCAGTGTCTCTACCCCCTGATCGGGGCCGCCAGACCCCATCTGCGGGGAAAAACGAGTCTCATGACACATGCGCGGGTCTTGGGGCCAAGGAGGATCGGGCGAGACAGCACCGAAGAACGGAGACTGACAGTTCCGTGGGTCATAGCGAGGACATGGCGACGAGAAAACAACAAAGAAGAGGAAGGGGCCTCCCAGCCGGGGAGCCAAATCGTGAGCACGGCAGACGGAGTCGGTCCCGATTCGGATTCTTTGGCGGCCCAGCCTCGGCTCGGCGACCTTTGTCGTCCTGGCCCCGTATCCAGGGCTGGCACGACAAAGATCCCTGGGGGCGGTGCCCAGCCGCCAAAGAACCAGTTCCGCTTCCGAATCCGGCTCATTCCCCCCGGCGGGTAGGCCCCATGGGCGGTCTTATCCCTCGCTGACTTACCCACGCATAACAGGAGAGCCGTAAAAGGATGGCGCACGATGGCCTCCCTACCAGCGCCGATTACCCTCGAACGAGGCATGGACCGGGAACATCTCGAGCAACAGGCGGTCAACACCATCAAGGGTTTGGCGATGGACGCCGTGCAGAAAGCCAACTCGGGTCATCCGGGGATGCCGATGGGGATGGCCGACATCGCCGTGGTCTTGTGGACGCGTTTCCTCAAGGTCGATCCGGGCGACCCGCAGTGGATGGACCGGGACCGGTTCATCGTCTCCAACGGCCACGGGTCGATGTTGCTCTACTCCATCCTCCATCTGGCCGGATTCCCTCTCACCCTCGACGAGTTGAAGACGTTCCGGCAATGGGGGAGTGTCACCGCCGGCCATCCCGAGCGGCACCCGAAACTGGGTATCGAGGTGACCACCGGACCTCTCGGACAAGGCTTCGGGATGGGAGTCGGGTTGGCCATCGCCGAAGAACATCTCCGGGCCAGGTTGGGAGCGGATCTGATCGACCATCGCACCTTCGGTTTCGTCTCCGATGGCGATCTGATGGAAGGGGTCAGCGCCGAGACTTCGTCGCTGGCGGGTCATCTCGGCCTCGGCCGCCTGGTCTACTTCTACGACGACAACAACATCTCGATCGATGGATCTACCGACATCACCTTCTCCGAAGACGTCGGAGCGCGGTTTCGGGCCGTCGGCTGGCAGGTGGAAGAGATCGACGGCCACGATCGGGAGGCCATCGCCCAGGCCACCGAAGCCGCCTTGGCCATCGAGGACGCACCAACTCTCGTCATCTGTCACACCCGAATCGCCCATGGCGCCCCCCATGCCGAAGGTACCGCCAAAGCCCACGGCGCCCCCTTGGGAGAAGAAGAGGTGCGCCTAACCAAAGAAGCCATGGGCTGGCCGGTCGATGAGGCTTTCTACATTCCCGCCGGGGTGGCCGAGTTCATCGCCAGCTCGATGAATCGGGGCCGGCAGGCCCGGGAGGCGTGGTTGCAGCGGGTTGATGGAGCGCCCCCCGCACAGAAGGCCGAGATGGAACAGCTGTTCAACCATGAACCGGTCCAGCTTCCCAACCCGGGTTTCGAAGTAGGCAAAGAACTCGCCACTCGGGCCGCTACCGGTTCCATCTTTGACACCATCGCCGGAGCCGTGCCCGGTTTCCTCGGAGGGGCCGCCGACCTGGTGGAGTCGACCAAGACCGAGATCCATGACTCCGGGCGCTTCAGCCGCAAGGATCGCAGCGGACGCAATATCGCATTTGGGGTTCGCGAGCACGCCATGGGAACGATCGTCAACGGGATGGCGGTCCACGGCGGACTGCGACCCTATGGGGCGACGTTCTTCATCTTTTCCGATTACATGCGGCCGGCGGTGCGGCTGTCGGCGCTGATGGAGGCCCCCTCCATCTGGGTTTATACGCACGACTCCATCTTCCTGGGAGAGGACGGCCCCACTCATCAACCCATCGAGCACCTGGCATCGCTTCGGGCCATGCCCGGACTGTGGGTGGTGCGGCCCGCCGACGCCGGGGAGACGGTGGAGGCTTGGGAACTTGCCCTCAACCGCCATCACGGACCCACCGCCCTGCTGTTCACCCGTCAGAACGTCCCCGTTTTGGACCGCACCGGACGGGAAGGGCAGGTGGCCCGGGGCGGATACGTGCTGGCCGACGGCGACGACCTGGTCATCATTGCCACCGGTTCGGAGGTGGCCCTCGCCCTGGAGGCAGCTCGCTTGCTCGACCTGTCGGTGAGGGTGGTAAGCCTGCCTTGCTGGGAGGCCTTTTTTGACCAGGACGAGAGCTACCGCCGCCAGGTGCTCGGGAACGGCATTCCCCGGGTGTCGATCGAAGCCGGTGCCACCTTCGGGTGGGAGCGCCTAGTGGGCGAGGCTGGTCTGATGATCGGACTCGATCGCTTCGGGGCTTCGGCGCCAGCCGCCGCCATCGCCGATGGCTTCGGGTTCACCCCGGAAAAGGTGGCGGGCCGAGTCCGGGACTGGCTCGCCGCTCGGTGATCCCGCCCGATCTGGGTTCCCTCCTTCAGATATGGGCCGGGGGGATCTGCTTCGGGGTGGGCCTGGTCGCCTGGTGGCGAGTAGTAGGAAAGGGTTTCGTGATCTTGGGGGTGGTCGTGGCCGGGGTCATTGGGGGGCTGGGGGCAGCCCTTACCGGCCAGCCCGTGGCTTGGGCCGCCCTCGTTCTTAGCCTGACGGCGCTGATTTCCCTCCGGGTAGCTCCTTGGGCCTTGCTGGCGGCGGCCGTCACTTGGTTGGGAGCTAGCGCCGGTCCCCTCGGGTGGGGTGCTGTCAGCGGCTCTCTCGCTCTCGGTGGGGTGACGGCCGAGATGTTGCTCGGCCACTGGTACCTGATCGATCCCCGGCTGCCCCGGTGGGCCCTACGCAACCTCGCCTTGTTGGGTTTGGCCGGGGTGGCGCTCGACCTCGCCTATGCCCTGGCCGGTCCCGGAGTGTCGCTCCTGGCGGCTCCGGGAGTCACGCTGATTCTGGGTCTCACCAGCCTGGTGTTGCTGGTGGGGGTGGTCTTTTCACTACGGGTTCCGTCCTACCCGGGGGTGATGGCCGCCACTGGGTTGTCGTATCTTGCCGTCCTCACCTCGCTGGGCGCGGTCAGCCTCACCCGGGCGCTGGGCGTCTGAGGACCGGGGAACCTCGGGTTGGAGAAGAAACCGACCAAAATGCTTCCCACATGATCACGGTCAGGGCCGTTTCCTCTCGCCCCCGGCGGGTTCCTTTTGCCCACGGGGTGATGGAGGGACGGCTCCCGGTGCTCCCTGGCACCGCTGCTCTGCTGACCCGCAACCAAGCCGGGCTCGACCGCCAGCGCTTCGATGGCAAGCTCGGCCAGGTCGCCACTCTCGACGGCGGCGACGTCGCTGTGGGGCTGGGCGGGGAGGTTTCGGTGGATGGTCTGCGGGCCGCCGCTGGAACCCTCGGGAGGTCGCTGGGTCGTCTCGATCGGCTGGCCACCAACTTGACGCTCGTGCCCCTCGATGGGGCGGCCCGAGCCGTGGCGGAGGGCCTGATTTTGGGTGGATATCGCTACACCCGATACAAATCGTCGGATCCGAACACCTCCCCGGTGGTCGAGTTGATAGGAGCCGACTCGAGAGAGGTGGAGCGGGCCATCAACGTGGCGAGTGGAGAGCTCTTGGCCCGTGATCTGGTCAATCTTCCCGCGGTCGACAAGGCGCCGGTGGCCTTAGCGCAGATGATGGCCGAGGCGGTAACCCAAGCCGGGGGGAAAGCCGAGATCTGGGACGCGGCCCGCTGTCAGGACGAGCGGTTATCCGGGCTGCTGACCGTAGCCGCCGGCTCTCATCGTCCGCCCTGCCTGCTCCGGCTCAGCTACCGGTCCCGGCGCCCCCAGGCCCTGGTGGCCCTGGTAGGGAAGGGAGTCGTTTTCGACTCCGGGGGGCTGAGCCTCAAGACCGCCGAGAACATGGAATGGATGAAGACGGACATGTCGGGAGCAGCAGCGGTGGCGGGAGCGGTGGCGACGGCCGCCCGGCTGCGTCTCCGGGTGGCGGTTGAGGCCTATCTCCCTCTGACCGACAACATGCCCGGCGGAGCGGCGGTACGACCGGGTGATGTCATCACCTACCGAAACGGCAAGACCATCGAAGTTCTCAACACCGACGCCGAAGGACGCCTGATCCTTGCCGACGGTCTGATCCTGGCGTCCGAGACCAAGCCCGATCTGATGGTGGACGTAGCCACCCTCACCGGGGCGATGAGGATTGCCCTCGGGGATCGGGTGGGCGGCCTCTTCGGATCTGACGCCGCCACCGTCGACCTGGTAAAAGCAGCCGGAGACTTCACCGGCGAGCGGCTCTGGCCGATGCCGCTGGTGGACGACTACCGGCGCCTCATCGAGTCGGAGATTGCCGACATGAAGAACACCAGCGGTCGCTACGGCGGGGCCATCGCCGCCGCCCTCATCTTGCGCGAGTTCACCGCTGACCAGACCTGGGCCCATCTGGACATCGCCGGCCCGGCCCGATGTGACCATCCCTACGGATGGATAACCAGGGGCGGCACCGGATTCGGAACTCGGACCTTGGTCCGAGTTCTCGAGTTGATGGCCGGCGGGCGATGAGCCGCCGCACCCGCTTCGCTGCCCTCACCGTCTTGCTCGACGGAGCCGCCTTGGCGGTGGCCGGCTGGGCAGCCTCCTTGTTCGTCTTCGGCGTTCCCCTCCCTTGGCAGGCGGTGGTGCCGGGTAATCCACGGCCCATGGTGGCCCTGCTCGTGGCGGGCGTCGCCGTGGGGGGGTGGGCTTCGCTGCGGGTGATCGAGCCAGCCATTCCCCGGCCCAGCTACCCGCGGGCGGTAGCGACCTTCTTTATTGCTCTGGGAGTGGCGGCGGTCGGGCAGATATTTCTCCGCACCTACTACTCCCGCTCCTACGTGATCCTGACTCTGGGCGGCTGGCTCATCCTGGCCCTCATCCATCGGGCAGTCCGTCGCCGTAGCCCTTGGGTGGAAGACCTAGTGGTCATTACTGCCGAAAAGGACCTGGTGGCCGATCTGGCCGACTCTCCCCACGCCCGGGTGTTGGAGGTTCTCGAGCCCCGGGGGCAGCCCCCTACCGGCAACGGCTTCTCGCCTGCCACCACCACCGTCGTCGTCGACTACCGGGCGGTTCTCTCCGATGTCATGGCCCGTTATGTGTCCTCCTGCAGCATGGCCGGATACAGCGTGCGGCCCCTCGCCAACGTCTACGAGGAACAAACCGGTCGGGTGGCCCTGGTCCATCTGGCCGAAGGTTGGGAGATCTCGGTTCCTCTCGAGCGCCGGGCTCCGTACGCCCCATTAAAGAGAGTGTTGGAGACGCTGCTCGTTTTGTTGACCGCTCCCATCTGGCTGGTGGTGGGGTCGCTCACCTGGCTCCTGATCAAGCTCGATTCACCCGGTCCCGCCTTGTTCCGGCAGCGACGGGTAGGGCGTCATGGCCGCCCGTTCACCATGTACAAGTTCCGGACCATGGTCGATGGGGCCGACGACGAAGGTCCCCAGTTCACCGCCCCCGGAGATGCCCGCATCACCCGTCTGGGGCGCGCCCTGCGGAAACTACGGCTTGACGAGATCCCCCAACTGGTCAACGTCCTTCGGGGCGAGCTGGCCCTGGTCGGTCCCCGAGCCGAACAGATCGCTTTCGCCGAGCAATTCGAACTGGCCATCCCTTTCTACCGCCACCGCCATTTGGTGCGCCCGGGCATCACCGGCTGGGCCCAGGTCCACTCCGGGTACGCCGACGACCTCGAGGGCACGGTCGAGAAACTCACCTACGACCTCTACTACGTTCGCCACATGTCGCCTTGGCTCGATCTGGAGACCATGCGTAAAACGGTCGCCACCGTGGTAGGGCGGCAGGGGGCCCGCTGACCTGATCGTGGTGGAGTTAGGCCAGTCGGTCCAGTAACGCTTCCAGGCTGCGCCTCGAGGCTGACCCGTCGCCAAAGGGTGATGGTATGTCCTGGAGGTGATCCCACCCCAGTTCTAGCATCCGCCGGGCCTCGCCACCGATGGCGGGCCCTGCCTCCACCCTGGTAGCGAAAGTCCCTAGTACCTCCGGTCGCTCCGTGGACCGCCGGACCATCAGCAGCGGCCGTTTGACGATGGAAGCCTCTTCGGCGATACCGCCCGAGTCGGAGACGACAAGAGCCGCTTCGGCGAGGAGGGCCAGAAATTGCCGGTATCCGAGCGGTTCAGTGACGGCCAGTTTGGCCAGCAAACCGCCGAGGCGGTGGCGATCGGCGCTGGCGGCCGCCCGGGGATGAATCGGATAGAGCACCGACCGGGAGAGACCGGCCAGTTGTTCCAGGATCATCCGAAATCGGGCCGGGTCGTCGACGTTCTCGGGGCGGTGGAACGTGGCGAGCACGTATTCCCCGGGTGAGAGATCGTATTTCAGGAGCAGTTCGACTCGCTCTTCTCTGGCGGGAAGGAGCGAGCCAACCGCTTCGACGATGGTGTTTCCGGTCAACGTCACCCGCGATGCCGGGATGCCCTCGCCGGTGAGATTGGCGACGGCGAGTTCGGTGGGGGCGCAGCAGAGATCGGCGAGGTGGTCGGCGATGATCCGGTTGTGTTCCTCGGGCATTTGTCGGTCATGGCTGCGGAGACCCGCCTCGATATGAGTGAGGAAGATGCCGTTGGTGTTGGCCGCCAAGGCGCCGGCGGCGGCCGAGTTGGTATCACCTTGGACGATCAATGCCTGGAGCCGGTGACCTGTGAGCACTCCCTCAAGGCGTTCCAGGGTGAGGGCGATTTGCCGCCCCCGGCTTTCGCCTCCCACCCCGAGGAATGCGGCCGGCGGCGGCAGGCTGAGATCGGCGAAGAAGATCTCAGAGAGGGTGGGGTCGTAGTGCTGGGCGGTGTGAACCAGGAAGGCAGCGTCATCGAGGAGGGTGATGATGTGGGCGAGCTTGATGATTTCGGGACGGGTGCCGAGCAACACCCCGATCGATCCGGGAGGCAAGCCATATTGGTTGGCCATCCGCCGATGCTACGACCGCAAGGAACCACCACGAGGGAAAGGAAGACCGGAGCCCCATCCATCTCCCGTTTCACGCCTCGCGTCTCCCGTCTCCCGTCTCACCCCGTACGTCTCGCTTCTCACGTCTCACGTCTCACGTCTCACGTCTTCTCTCTTCTGCCTCCAGTCCGAGACCACTCCGGCCGATTCATGGCACCATGGCAGTTCGCACTCAGGAAGCCCCGGCGGTGGAAACGTTCTCTGGAGATTCGATAGTTAACGAACGGCGCGGTTTCCGCGCCGAGGGCACGGCGCGGATGATCGGCGGCAGCCTGGCCGGAGCCCTCGGCGCCTATCTCTTCGTCGTCTTGGGAGGGCGGCAGCTCGGGACCGTGGAGTTCGCTCCCATCGCCCTTCTCTGGACGGTGTTCTTCATCGTCGCCACCGTGGTCTTAGTGCCCCTCGAGCAGTTCGTCACTCGCGAGGTGGGAAGGGGACGGCGGGTCTTGACTGAAGATCGGGGCGCTCTGGCTATGGTGATCGGCGGAACCGCCACCGCTTTGGCGGTATTCGTGGTGGTGTTCAGCGAAGCTCTCTTCGCTGGCGAGTTGGTGTTCGCCGGCCAGGCATTCCTCCTCGCCACCTTCTTCGGGATGATGCAGGTCGGCAAAGGGATCTTGGCCGGCCACCGGCGCTTCGCCGCTTACGGGCTGGTCCTCGCCCTGGAGGGCGTCTTCCGCCTCGCGGCCGCGGTGGTCCTCATCGCCCTCGCTCCCCGGGCCACGTTCCTCGGGTGGGCGATGGTGGCGGCTCCTCTGTGCGTATTCGTGGTTCGGCCTTGGCGCCACGACCGCACCACCGTCCCCGATGTGGCGGCCACCCCCGCCGCCGGCTTCCTTGGCAACTATGTGGCCGGGAGCGCCGCCTCGCAATTGCTCCTGGCGGGAGCTCCCTTAGGGGTGGTTGCCCTGGGTGGTGACGCCGCCCTGCGAAGTGTGATCTTCACCACCTTCACCCTCTATCGGGCGCCGCTCACCCTCATCTACAACTTGCAGGGACGGGTGCTCTCCTTCCTCGTTCGGAGCGACGGCAACGGGCTCGATGTGGGGCGGCTGATCAGCCGGCTAGCCGTCTTTGGATTGGCGCTGGCATCGGTCGCCGGGGTGGTGGGATGGCTGGTCGGACCGGCAGTGGTGGAGATTCTCTTCGGAGCCGACTTCCGGCCGGCGGCGCTGGTGGCGGCCCTGGTAGCGGCCGGAGTCATGGTGGCTTCGGCCACCCAGATCATGGCCCAAGCGTTGGTGGCAGCTGGTTCGACGGGACAGCTCGCCGGGGCCTGGGTTGGCGGCCTTGCCGTGGGAATCCTGACGATGTTCCTGGCCAGCGGTGGCCCTGGTGCCCGGGTGGCGATCGGTTTCCTGGCCGGTGAGGCCACCGCCTTCGGCCTGGCCTGGCTACGCACCCTCCGCCACCGCCAGCCCGTTTAACCAGGCGGCGTGCTGGCGGCGGAGGTGGACCGGGAGCCGCCCCACCAGCGGAGGCGGAAGCTCGGGGATCCGTCGCCTCACTACCAGGCCCTCACGGTCGATCTTGACCAAGCCAACCTCGAGCAACGGCCGGAGGTGAATGGGCCGCAGCACCAACTCCTCCCGGCGAGCGGCTTGACTCAGTCGGAGGAGGTCGGTCAACGCCGAAGGTCCGACGATGGCCAGCCAAAACCTGCCGACGTAGGGATCGGTGGGCAGAAAACCACAGGTTTCGTCGCCTAACCGTACTGCCACTTGCTGGCGGAATCGGACTGTGGGTCGGAGCGCCTCGCCCGCAGACGTTGCGGCGGGCGATGCAAGGGGAGGACGAGCATCGGGTCTGACGGGCGGGGCGCTCCTCACCCGTCCTGTTCTATCGAAGGCCGTTGTTGATCGTCAACTACCCTGGCCAGGCTTGTTTTTCGCGAACTACTTTCTTATGACCCAGGGGTACCCCAAAACGGCCCCTTTAGCTCATAAGAATGCGGGAAAGAGAAGCGGGAGGGCCTAGGGGCTTTCTCCCACCTCGAGGGTGACCGTCTCCAGGTAGCCCACCGGGGTGCCGCGAGCGGGAGTCTGGCGCTGCACACGTCCCACCTCGTGGGGATCGCTCACCTCGACGTAAACGACGACGACGTTGAGCAGCACCCCGGTCTCGCGGAAGAACCGATCGAAGATGCTCTCTGCCTCCTCCAAGGTCCGGCCCCGCACCTGGGGAAGGTTGCCGGAAGGCACTTCGCCGTTGGAGACGTAGATAGTGATGGGGATGCCGGCCTCCACCGTTGCTCCGGGGCGCAACGATTGATGAACCACCCGGCCGGGAGGTTCGAGCGAGGCGATGTCTTGGACCCGGGGGTTGAGATCGGCTTGGGTGGCAAGTTGCACCGCCGCCGACTCCTCCAGGCCCACCAGCGAGGGAACCGTGGTCACCGGTGGTTCGAGGTAGGGCTCAAGGGCCTCTTCAGACACTTCGGGGAAGTCCATCGGTTCGGCTCCGTCGAGCACCATCCGCATGAACTGGCTCCAAATCGGAGCGGGGACGGTGCCGCCGAATACCCGAGCCAGCCGCTCACCGCGGATGACGACGTTGCGAAGCGGGATCTGATCGGCT
>DATEDX010000220.1:0-33675 GCA_035281425.1 Acidimicrobiia bacterium | reverse complement strand
ACGTTGTAGCCACCGTTGAGCCAGGTGGAGTTGATGCACACCCCGGGAGCGGCGATGTCGATCACACTCCCCCAGTTGCTGAAATCGGCCAGGGTGTCGTCCTGGTCGCTGCGGCAGGTGGGGTTGGCGCCGCCACCGGGTTCGCCGTTGAAATCGGCCAAGGCGGAGACGGTGATCGCCTTGGGCTCGGAAGCAGGGCTGAAATCGGCGGCGTCGGCATCGCTGTTGCCCGCCGCCACCACCATGGTCACCCCGGCGTCTACGGCCCCGGCCACACCATCGTTCAGGGCCTGGGAGAAACTCCCCCCCAAGCTCATGTTTCCTACCTCGATGGCATCGGCGTTGGCGACGACATAGTCGAGCCCGGCCAGGATCCAGGAGGTGTAGCCCGAGCCGCTATCGGAAAGGACTTTCACCGCCCACAGCCGGGCGCCGGGGGCCACCCCGACCACTCCCTGGTCGTTGTCGATGGCGCCGATGGTTCCCGCCACGTGAGTGCCGTGCCCGTGGCCGTCGTTGCCCCCCGACCCACAACTGCGCTTGAAGGGGCCACCACCAGAGCAGTTGGTCGAGGCCACCACGTTGAGATCGGGGTGGTCGAGGTCGATGCCGGTGTCGATCACCGCCACATCGACGTCCACCCGGAAGTCATCGCTCCCGTCGATGTCGATCTCCCCGTTGTCGTCGGCGAAGATCCGTTGGACCCCGGTGGGGACCGACTGGGCGTCGACGGAGTAAACCTGATCGGCCTCGACGTAAGCGACCAGGGGGCTGCGGGCTAGGGCCGCGGCCGCGGCGGCACTGGCACGTAGTGAAAACCCTTTAACGGCGTGGCGATAGACGAATCCCACCTCACCGCCATGGGCGCGGGTCAGTTGGGCGGCGGCGGCTCCGGGGTCGGCCACTGCCTGATCCAAAACCACCACATACGAGGCGGTGGTGGCGGCGCCGGCCGGACCGGCCGCCAGTAAACCGATGAGGAGGAACAGGGGCGCGACTAGTCCCGTGATCCGTCTCATTCACTCCCTCCCTTCATTGGACGAGTAGACAGCCTACGGGCGCAGGCCGTGAGGGCAATGACTACCACCGCGCTATTTGAGTCGACCTAATGTCGGAACCCGTGGCAGCGGGTTAGACGGGCGCTCCCGCCTCCAAGTCCTGGAGCTCTTCGATGGTCATCAGGACCTCCCGGGCCTTGGACCCCTCGGAAGGTCCCACCACTCCTCGGCTCTCGAGGATGTCCATCACCCGCCCAGCCCGGGCAAACCCGATGCGAAGCTTTCGTTGCAGCATCGAGGTACTTCCCAGCTGGCTGCGGACGATCAGGTCCATGGCTTGACGGATCAGCGCTTCCTCTTCGTCATCTTCGGCGTCGGCGGCGCGGGCGGCTTCTGCGGCCAGCTTTTCAATCACCTGGTCGTGATAGTCCGCTTCACGCTGGGCCTTGACCCACTCCACCAGGGCATGGATCTCCTCTTCCCGGATCCAGGCACCCTGGATGCGGGTGGGGCGGGGCTCGGCCGCGGTCATGACCAGCATGTCGCCCATCCCCACCAGCTTCTCCGCTCCCGCCCCATCGATAATGACCCGGCTGTCGGTCTGGCTCGCCACCGAGAAGGCCAGCCGGGAGGGGATGTTGGCTTTGATGACCCCGGTGATGACATCGACCGAGGGGCGCTGGGTGGCGATTACCAGGTGAATTCCCACTGCTCGGGCCATTTGGGCGATACGCACGATGGCTTCTTCGACTTCTCGACCCGCCACCATCATCAGATCATTGAGTTCGTCGACGATGACCACGATGTAGGGGAATCGGTCGAAACCCTCGGAGGGCAGCTGTCCGGCGTCCAGTTTCTCCCGGTAACCGAGGATGTCGCGGACTTTGGCATCGGCCAAGAGGTCATAGCGGCGGTCCATCTCCGAGACGGCCCACTTGAGAGCGTCGGCGGCCTTCTTCGGGTTGGTGATGACGCGGTGCAGCAGGTGCGGCACCCCGTTGTATTGCCCCAGCTCGACCCGCTTGGGATCGACCAAGATCAGCCTCACGTCATCGGGGGTGGTGCGCATCAGCATCGAGCTGACGATCGAGTTGATGCACGACGACTTCCCGGCCCCGGTGGCACCGGCGATGAGGACGTGAGGAAGTTCGGCGAGATTGAGCAGCCGAGGACGGCCGGCGATGTCAACTCCCAAGCCCACCGCCAGCGGATGATGGTTGGCCTGAGCCTCGGGGCTGCGGAGCACGTCGCCCAGAGTGACCAGGCGACGCTTGCGGTTTGGCACCTCCACCCCGATAGCCGACTTTCCGGGTATCGGGACCAGTAATCGCACATCCGGGGTGGCCAGCGCATAAGCAATGTCGTGTGCGAGGCTCGAGACCCGGTTGACCTTGACCCCGGGAGCGAGCTCGATCTCGTACCGGGTGACGGTGGGTCCAGGAACGATCTTGGTCAGTTGGGCATTGACACCATGCTGACGGAGGGTGTCCTCCAGTTGAGCCGCGGTGTCTTCCAAGGCCTTGCGGCTCTGCTCTTCCCCACCCCCAAACTCCAAGAGATCGAGTGGCGGTAGCTGGTAGCCGGCGATCACTGCCGCCGGCTTGGGTCGAGGCTTGCGGGAGGCTTTGACAGAGAGCGGCGGGGTGGGCTCGACGGCTTCGAGATCGGCTTCGGCTTCTGGCGGCAGAGCCGCCAGGTGACGGGGGGCCCGCACCGGCGGCGATGCCGGCGGCTTCGACGTTGCCTGGCGGGCGAATCGGCGCAGCTCCCGGCCCATCGAAGCGAGGACCTGAGCCACCTCCCTCACCGAGGTACGGGTGAGGAGGAGGACCCCCATGGCCATAGTGGCCACCAGAATCACGAAGGCGCCCCAGGTGCCCACCACCCGGCGTAAGGGGAAGGCGATCAGAGCCCCGACGGCCCCTCCTCGCTCCTGGACGGCTTCGATGTTGGGCATGAGTGCCACCGCCCCGGTGAGGAGGTGGAAGAGCGACAACGACCCGATGAACGCGGTGAGGGCGCCGCCGACCAGCCGGGCGGCACCTTGTCGCAGCCTCCCGACGATGAGGGCCACGCCGATCCCCACCATCATCAGGGGGAGGAGAAAACGCCACAAACCGAAGGCGAAGCGGGTGGCTGTCTCCACCATCTCCCCGAACGGTCCCGCCAGCCCGGCGAAGCCGAGGACGAAGAGAATGGCGAGGACTATGAGGAGCATGCCCCAGACGTCGTCGGCCTGGCGGCCCAGTTGGTCACGGAGCCGGGCTCGCCACGCCGCCAGCTTGTGGCGCATCGATCCCCTGCTCCCAGTTTGCCGGGCTCGGGCGGAAACCCGTGCTCGGTTGGAGGACACCCGCTTCCGCCCGCGTGAACCCCGGCGGGTGGGCGTCCGCTTGGTCATGTGTCGGAGAGACTAACCCAGCACGGATCGAGTGCGATGACATCTGGCCCCGGGCTCAACACCTGCAACCCCGGGTTCGGGATGATCGCAGCGTCACCTGCAACCCCGGGTTCGGCTGACTAAAGCTCCATCACCACCGGGATGATCACCGGGCGACGGGAGGTCTCCGACTTGATCACCCGGGCCGCTGCCTGGCGGACCGCTTGCTGCAGATCGGTGGCGTCGTGACCGTCGGCCGCCAGCCGCTCTTCCACCAGTTGCCGCACCGCCTGGGCGGCTTTGCCTAACACCGCCTCCGGCTCGTCCATCACCCCGTGACTGTTGAGCTCGGGTCCGAAGATGATCTCCCGGCTCTGAGGGCTGACCGCCACCGTCACCACCACCACGCCCTCATCGGCCAGGTGACTGCGGTCCCGCAACACCGCCTTGACCTCGCCGAAGCTGTCCCCATCCAAGTAGACGTAGCCGGCGGGCACGTTGCGACGCAACACCGTCAGCTCCCCGCCTTCGATGACGACGGTGTCGCCGTCTTCGCACACCTCCACTTGTTCCACCCCCACCTTCCGAGCCAGGTCGGCGTGGGCTGCCAGGTGACGGTATTCACCGTGGACGGGGACGAAGGCCCGAGGCCGAACCAGGTTGAGGTAAGTGAGAAGCTCGTCACGAGCGGCGTGCCCGGAGACATGGACCTGGGCGTTGCGGCCATGGACCACCCTCGCCCCCCGACGTAACAGCTGGTTGATCACCCGGGAGACCGCGGTTTCGTTGCCGGGGACCGGGGTGGCGGAAATCAGCACCGTGTCTCCCTCTTCGATCTGCACGAACTTATGCCGGCCCTGAGCGATGAGAGACAGGGCGGCAAAGGGCTCGCCCTGGCTGCCGGTGGTGAGGAGGAGTTGACGGCGAGGGGGAAGCTGGAGAAGGTCGACGATGTCCACCACCTCGCCGGGGGGAACCGACAACCGTCCCAACTCCTGGGCCACCGACCAGTTGCGTTGCAGCGAGCGGCCGAACACTGCCAGTTGTCGCCCCGTCTGCAGCCCGGCGTCGGCGATCTGCTGGATGCGGTGGATATGGGAGGAGAAACAGGCGGCGATCACCCGCCCCGGGGCCTCCCCGATGATGTCGCGCAGCGCTTCGGCCAGCGAACTTTCAGAAGGGACAAAGCCGGGCCGTTCAGCGTTGGTCGAGTCAGAGAGCAGTAGCCGCACCCCCTGGCGGGCGATGTCGGCTAGGCCGGGGAGGTCACTTCTCCGGCCGTCAATCGGGGTGGGGTCGAGTTTGAAGTCGCCGCTGTGGAGGACCACTCCTTCACCCGTGGCGAAGGCCACCGAGCAGGCATCCGGAACCGAGTGGGTGACGTCGATGAACATGAACCGAAAAACGTCGTGGTCGATCCACTTCCCCACCTCAACTGGGCGGAGATCACCTTCAACTCCCAGTTCGTCGATGCGGCCCCGAGCCAGCTCCAGGGTTAGTCGAGTGCCGAAGACCGGGACGTTGAGGTCGGCCAGGAAATAGGCCAGAGCTCCAACGTGGTCTTCGTGTCCATGGGTAAGAACCACGCAGGCGAGGTCTTGACGGCGTTCGATCAGCCAGCTCCAGTCGGGAAAGACCAGGTCGACGCCCAGCATCTCCTCTTCGGGGAACATCAAGCCACAGTCGATCAGGGCGATGCGACCCTCGACCTCGAGAGCGGCACAGTTACGGCCGATCTCTCCCAATCCCCCCAGGAATGTGACCTGGATGGTCAATGCGGCAGCCTCAAGAGGAACGATCCCTTGACTGCACCTCAGAGAGGGCCTCTTTGATGGCAGCCAGAGTCGTCTCGGAAGCGGCTACCAACGGCAAGCGAGGACTGCCCACTGGCTCCCAAAACGAGTCCATGGCGGCTTTGACCGGGGCTGGGTTGGGTTCGAGGAAGCAGGCGAAAGCCAGGGGCAGTAGCAGATGGTGCAGCTGGCGGGCCCGGCCGAGGTCGCCGGCGTGGGTGGCATCGACCATCTCCCGCACGGCGTCGCCGGCCAGGTGGGAGATCACCGAGACCACCCCCACCGCCCCCACCGCCATCATCGGCAGGGTCAATGAGTCCTGGCCTGAATACACCGCTAACTCTTGGACCTGGTTGATGGTCTGGGAGGTGAACTCGAGATCCATCACCGCGTCTTTGCTGGCAACGATGCGGGGGTGATCGGCCAGGCGTTTCAGGGTTTCGACCTCGATCCGGCGGGCGGTGCGCCCGGGAATGTTGTAGAGCATCACCGGCAGGTCGGTGGCGTCGGCGATGGCGGTGAAATGGGCGGTGAGACCTTCCTGGCTCGGACGGTTGTAATAAGGGGTGACGGCGAGTATCCCATGGCAACCGGCCCGGGCCGCCTCCCGGCTGAGATGGATCGACTCGGCGGTGTCGTAGGTGCCGGTGCCGGCCACCACCATCACCTGACGGTCCTCTACCGCTTCTACCACCGCCCGGTACATGGCCACCTTTTCCTCGCCGGTGAGGGTGGGCGACTCACCGGTGGTGCCGGTTACCACCAGCCCGTCCGAGCCGTGATCGGTCAGAAAGCGGGCCAGGCGGACGATGCGGTCGTAGTCGAGACCACCCTCGGCGGTGAAGGGAGTGATCATGGCGGTGAGAACTCGACCGAAAGGAGTGGCCTCAGACACTGTCTCAGAGGATACCCCCCGGGAATGGCTGGGCCGGGCAGAGCGTTACTCTCGCTGGATATGACTCAACTCGTATATGACGTCAACGAAGCCGAATTCATGACCGCCGTGGTGGAGAGGTCGAAGACCGTGCCGGTGCTGGTCGACTTCTGGGCGGCCTGGTGCGGACCCTGTCGTACCCTGAGCCCGCTGCTGGAAAAAGTCACCACCGAAGCCGAAGGCAGCTTTGAACTGGCCAAGGTGGATGTAGATGCCAATCCCCGTCTGGCCCAAGCCTTCCGGGTGCAGGGCATCCCCACCGTGATCGCCTTTAAGGACGGCGCTCCGGTCAGCCAGTTCACCGGGGCGATCCCCGAGGCCTCGCTGCGGCAATTCCTCAATCAGATCGTCCCCCCACCGGTCGACCCGGTCGTGCTAGAAGCCGAGCAACTGGCCGATGCCGGGGACTTGGCGGGGGCCGAGGCCAAGCTGAATGAGGTTCTGGCGGACAACCCCACCAACCTCGATGCGGCGTTGGCCTTGGCCGGCCTGCTGCTGGAGAGAGGGGCCACCGAGGAAGCCTTAGCCGTGCTGGGGAGGCAATCCCCCACCCCGGAGGTCAAAAGGTTAGAAGGAGCCGCCCGTTTGCTCGCCTCCGGAGACGTAGACCTCGACTCCCCCGAGCAGGCGCTTCCCTCGCTCATGGAGCGGATCACCGAAGGCGGCGACGACGGCGACCAAGCCCGCCAAACCATGCTTGACATCTTCGAGTTGCTGGGCCCAGACCACCCACAGACGGTGCACTACCGCCGCCAACTGGCCAACGCCCTCTTCTAAACCGCGAACCCCGGGTTCAGCAGTCCAAAAATGGACTCTGTAGCCCCGGGAATGACCTCAACTGTCGACAATTGTCACCGACCGGATTACCACGTCCTCCCGCGGCCGTTCGCGATCGAGGGGGAGGCCGGCGATGGCATCCACCACCTCCATACCCTCCGTGACACGGCCGAAGATCGTGTAGGCATGGGGCAGACCAACATCGTCCAGGCATACAAAGAACTGGCTGCCATTGGTGTTGGGTCCGGCGTTGGCCATAGCGACGGTACCTCGGGAGTAAACGCCTTCGCCTTCCAGCTCATCGCGGAACTTGTATCCGGGACCTCCTCGCCCGGTCCCGGTGGGATCGCCGCCTTGGATCACGAAGCCGGGGACGACCCGGTGGAAGATGACACCGTCGTAGTAGCCGTCCCGGGCCAGGAAGACGAAGTTGTTGACTGCTTGCGGGGAGCGGGCGGGAAGAAGGTCGATGGTGATCGACCCGTGGTTGGTATCGAGCTCGGCCCGGTAGCTCTTGGCGAGGTCGATGGTGAGCTCCGGGGCGGCGTCGTATTGCTTGGTCATGCCCCGACCTTAGGGGCGGCTCCTGCCCGACCACGAACTCGGGGCCACAGGGTCCATTTTTGGACTCCTGAACCCGGGGTTGGCGGATGCCTACAGACCTAACAGCTGTTCCAGCCCCACGCGTACTCCCGGGGGTAAACCGCTGACGGTGCGGATGGCGATGAGGATCCCGGGTACGAAAGCGGTGCGGTCGGTGGTGTCGTGGCGGAGAGTGAGGATCTCCCCTTGGTTGCCCAACAAAACCTCCTGGTGAGCGAGCAGCCCCGGCAGGCGAACCGAATGCACCCACACCTCTTCGATTTCCGCCCCCCGCGCCCCAGGTAGCAACTCCGAAGACTCCACCGCCCGGGACCCGGCGGGCCGCATCCGTTCGGCGGTGGCGATGGCAGTCCCGGAAGGAGCATCGGCCTTGCGGTCATGATGGAGTTCGATCACCTCGGCGGCGGTGAAGTAAGGCGCCGCCTTCTCGGCCAGCCACATCATCACCACCGCCCCTAACGAGAAGTTAGGGACCACCAGACACGAAGTCTCGCTTCCCGCCCACAACCCTTCTAGCTCTTCGAGCCGGGTCGCATCGAATCCGGAGGTGCCCACCACCACCTGGGCGCCACTCTCTCTCCACGCCGCCAGGTTGTCCATTACCGCCGCCGGGGGCGAGAACTCGATGATGACATCACAAGCCAGCATCGGACCGCGGTCGTCAAGACCCTGGCCCGGAGCGAAACGAGCGGCGAGATCCAGATCGGGAACCGACTCCACCGCCTCACAGGTCAGTGTCCCCATCCGCCCCAGGGCGCCGGAAACGCCAACCTTCATGCCACCCACCGGTCGAGGTCGCCCTCCCGGAAAGGTCCCACCGCCCCCAACACCCTGCCGTCCTTGAGGAGGGTTCTGGCCACAGTCTGGACTTCGGTGACGGTGACCGCCTCCAGCCGGGCGAGGCGGTCATCGATGGAGAGGTGGGGGGCTCCTGCCAGCTCGTCTCGGCCCAGGCGGATCATGCGGCTGTTGGGATCTTCCATGGAAAGGGCCAGACCTCCCCGCATGTTGCCTTTGGCCCGTTCCAGCTCTTCGGGAGTCACCCCGTCCTCAACCAGTGAAGCGATCTCCTCTTCGATTAACCCCAGGCAGGTGTCGGCCTGATCCGGTGTGGTCCCCACATAGACACCCCACGCCCCCGAGTCGGCGTGGGCCAGCCGGAAGCTGTAAACCGCATAGGCCAACCCGCGCTCCTCCCGGATCTTGAGGAACAGACGCGACGACATCCCTCCTCCCAGGATGTGGTTGAGGATGTCGAGGGCAAAGCGGCGCTCGTCGTAACGGTCGATACCTCGGCCCCCGATCACAAGGTGAGCCTGTTCGGTCTCGCGATGAACCAGTCCCACCGTCGGCTGCAGATCGGGACTGTCGAGATGGTGATCGACAGCTTCGCCCGACCAGTCACCGAGCAACTTCAAGACCAGTTCGGTCGCCTGTTCATGTTCGATGGAACCGGCCATGGCCAGCACCGTGGAGCCGGCGCCGTAACGGCGACCCCAGTATCCCGCCAGGTCGTCGCGGGTCATCGACCGGATCGAGTCGCGGGTCCCCAACACCGGAGCAGCCAGCGGATGCCCGGCGAAGACGGCCTTGGTGAACTCTTCGAAGGCCACATCGGAAGGGTCGTCTTCATTCATGTTGATCTCTTCCACCACCACCTGGCGTTCAGAGTCGATCTCGTGAGGGCGGAAGGCCGGCTGCTGCAACATCTCGGAAAGCAGATCGAGCCCTACCGGCAGGTCCCGATCGAGAAGCCGCGCCCAAAAACAAGTGTTGTCCTTGGAAGTGAAGGCATTCGATTCGGCACCGATGGCGTCGAAGGTCTCGGCGATGTAGCGAGCCGAATAACGCTCCGAGCCTTTGAACAGCAGATGTTCCAGGAAGTGGGAAGCACCCGCTTCGTTGGACAGTTCGTCTCTGGTGCCGGTGTCGACCCACAGTCCCAGCGCCACCGACCGTACCGAAGGCATCGATTCGGTGATCACCCGCAGACTGTTGGGAAGTTGACTTAGTTCATAGTGCATGCGGGGCGGCAGTGTACGTCACCCCCAGTTTGACCTCCATGAGACAATGGTCGGTCATGCCCGACCGCGTCCCCGCCTCCAATCGCCCCACCGTGCTCCACGACATGCTTCGCCCCGAGGAGCGGGCCATCGAGGCGGTGGTGGCCCGCTATCAAAAGGTGGCGCCAGCGGTGACTCGTTTCGCCCGCTCCCTCTCCGGAAACGACAAGTTGCGGGTGGTATTAGGCCCCGAATCGGCCTCGTCCACCGATGAGATCGTATGTGATCCCCGCCTCTTTCAAGCCGCCACCAACCGGGCCGCCCCCGTCACCGCCGACGAGATGGCGCTCGCGTCCGCCCTTCACGAGGTGTTGCACCTGGTGAGCACCGATCTCGATTCGGGCGACGTGCTGGAAACTCTGCAACGGGAGGGAGGACCGGTGGGTGAGGTGCTGTTCTTCGCTCTGGAAGACGCCCGCCAGGAGCGGCAGGGGCTAACCCGTTACCCCGGGGCCCGCTCGGTACTGGCCGACATCTACACGGCTTCGGTGTCTTCCGCTCTCCATCGCCTGGGCGGCCTCGGCCAGTTCGCCTTGTGTTGTTTCCTCCTCGCCGGCGATTACGCCTCCCGGGAAAGCTTGGAACGGAGAGTCGACGGAAGAGTGCAACGAGCACTGGCCGAGGGAACCCCTCACATCCAGCAAGCCGCCCTCTCGGCGGATCCCCAACAAGTAATGGAGGAAGCCCGAGCCCTGGCTGCCATCGCCCGCCGCCACGGGCTGGTGGCTCCCCCCGGCGCTTCCGCCACCCCAGCACAGCAACGCAAGCAAGAGCAAGCCGAGGCCGAAGACGCCGCTACCGGAGTGGACCTGGTCCGATTGCCCAGCCCCTCGGTCAAAGACGCCGACAGCTACCAGGACACCAAGCGCGCCGCCGAAGCCCGAGCCGGGTTGAGTGATCGCAAGGGTGCATCAGAGTTGGCGGGAGATGCTTCCACCGATCAACTCCTTCGGGTGAGTCAAGCCCCCACCGTCTACCTTCCCACCGGCATGGCCGGGAAGCTCATCGTTGGCCCCGCCCCTCGAAGCTTCGCCACCTTCGCCCGAGACGGGTGGCAAGCGATCGACCGCGCCGCCCGGCGGTGGGGGGTGGCCCAGCGGCAGGTGTCGGGCGAGCTCTACCCGTTGTTCGCCGCCAACCAGCGCCGGGGTCTGCGCTCCGGCTACGACCAGGGCGACGTCTCCCCTCACGCCGCCCTTTTCATCGGGGCCGGGCTCTACCAGCGCATGTACGAGCGGCGAGCGGCCCGTAGCCGTCGTTCCTACGCCGTCAGCCTGCTTGTCGACGCCTCCGCTTCGATGTTGCAGCCCCGGGAGGACGGCTCCCACCGCAGCTCCTGGGGGATGTCGGCGGCATTATTGGGAGCGGTCACCCTGGCTCGACTCTGCGACGAGCTTCAAGTCGACTTCGAAGTGGCCCTCTTCAACCGGGGCTACGCCGCCCGGGCCGAAGACACCGAGTGGTCCTACACCCGGTCGGGTAGCCAGGCCACCGCCGGCCTCCGCCAGACTCACGGCACCGCCGCCGCCCGGCTCACCTCCACCATCAACCACTACCTGGTCAAGTCGTTCGACTGGCGCTGGCGGGAGGCCGAAAACGTCCTCGCCGGCATGTTCTGGACCGCCTACGAGCCGGCCGCCGCTGCCATCGCCGCCCGTCGCCATCCCCGCACTGCCCCTCCCGTCTCCATGTTCGAACGAGCCGCCAATGTCGACGAGTTCAACCTCATCCACGCCGCCGAACGCATGGCCCGGCTGGGGGCCAACGTGCGGGTGCTGGTGGTGCTGGCCGATGGGATGACCCGGGGCTCGGTGGACAATCTGGCGGCGGCGGTGGAAGCGGTGGAGCGCTCCGGCACCACCGTGTTGGGTATCGGCATCGGCGACGATACGGTTACCGAGGCTTATCACCGCTTCCAGGTGGTCAACCGTCCCCAGGAATTGACCCGAGCCATGATCGATGGAACCCGCAACGCCCTCCGCCGGGGATTGGCCCTGTGGGGTATGGACACCTGGTGGCTGCGTCCCACCCGTCCCGCCGTTGAGAAGAAGGAGCTGACCGTTGCCTGACGTCGTTGTCTTCGAAGACCCCAGCGGAGAGGGCCCTCCTATCGAACTGGCGCCGTTCCCAGTCCCCGACGACGTCCCCGACCGGCCCCAACGGGTGGGCAAGATCCCCGAACCCGACCCTCATTACGTGGACCTCGGAATGCTCTACCGCTTCGCCCAGGTGGAAGCGGTCCGCCGCCAGAACCCGGAGGGTTTCGCTCCCCTCCACGTCGCCGTGCGGGGCCACATGGGAACCGGCAAGGATCACGACATCGAGCAATTCGCCGCCCGCCTCGGCCTCCCCTATTACCGGATACCTCTCACCGGAGAGGTGCGCGATGTGACCTTGATCGGCTCCACCCGGTTGCACGGCGACGGCAAAGGTGGGACCGAGAGTCGTTGGGAGGACGGCGACATCACCCGCGCCCTGCGGGGCCCGGCTCTGGTAAATCTCTCCGAGCTAAATGCCGCCGGAGCCGAGACCCTGTTCGCCTTGCACGGATTGCTCGATCGTTACGCCGCTCTGGACCTGCCCACCGGAGAAACAGTGCGTCTGCGGGGGGACATCCGGCTCTTCGGGACCATGAATCCCACCGACCTGCGGGACTACGCCGGCACCCAAACTCTCAACAAGGCGTTCGCCGACCGGTGGGTGATCTGGGAGAAGTCCTTTCCCGGAGCGGAGCAGGTCCTGGCCATGCTCGACCGCCGCTACCCCTCCCTCGACTCCGAATATGCGGAGGCCATCTCCCGGCTCGCCACCGAGGTCAACGCCAGCTTCGTGGTACCCGACGCCACTACCAGGGTCGAGACCCCACTCTCGCTGCGCTCGGTGCTCGATCGGATCCCCAGCGGTTTGCGAGTCTTCGCCGGCCGACCCGACCCCCTGCGCCGGGCCTGGGAAGAGTTCGTATTGCCTCACGTCGACAGCTACGACCGTGACCACTATGAAACGGTGTGGAATGCGGTGGTGAGGAAGGGACCCACCAGGCCACCCTTCGCCGTCAAGAGGTGACCGTGACCGAATCGGAACCTGGAGCCAGCTCGAACCTCCCCCGGGGGCCGCGCGGCTACGAACTCGGTAACCCTCAACTCGACGAAACCATCCGCCAGCTGGTGGCCGACGCCGCCGACGGCACCCACCCCGATCTCATCGCCGAGATGATCGTCACCGTCCTCCGCCTCCATCGCGATAAAGCCTCCCGCGGGGACCTCAAACTCATCAACACCGCCCTCAAGGAGATGCGCTATTCCCTGCTGGTCTTTGGTCGCCATTTCGAGCCCAAAGTGACGATCTTCGGATCGGCCCGGATCCCCCCCGACGATCCCAACTACCACCTGGCTACCGAATTCGGCCGGCTAATGGCGGAAAAGGGATGGGGAGTAATCACCGGGGCCGGTCCCGGAATCATGGAAGCAGGAGCTCAAGGGGCCGAAAGAGAGCGTGCCTACGGCGTGAATATCCGCCTTCCTTTCGAAGCCGACGCCAACCGCTATCTGAGTCCGGAGCGAACCGTCAACTACAAGTACTTCTTCACCCGCAAGCTCACCTTCGTCAAAGAGTCGGCGGCCTTTGCCCTCTTCCCGGGAGGGTTTGGCACTCTTGATGAAGCCTTTGAGCTCTTCACCCTCATGCAGACCGGGAAAAGCGACCTTCATCCCGTGGTCCTCTTGGAAGCTCCCGGCACCGGCTACTGGCAACCGCTTCTCGACTTCCTGGGCGACGTGCTGGCAGCCCGGGGGCTGATCTCACCGCCCGACCTCAACCTGTTTCGAACTATGGCCAGCGCCGACGACGCCGTCGACCACATCCTCTCCTTCTACTCCAACTACCACTCGCAGCGATTTGTCGAGGGCCGACTGGTGCTGCGGCTTCACCATCCCCCCTCGGCCCAGCTTGTCACCCAACTCAACCAGGACTTCTCCGATCTGCTCGCCTCGGGCCGCATCGAATTGGTGGAGCCGTCGAACCAGGAAGTGGCCGACTCCGACGCCCTCGACCTGGCCCGGCTGGCTCTCAACTTCGACCGGCACAGCTTCGGCCGGCTCCGCCAGCTGATCGACCGGCTCAACGAAATGGTCGAGACACCGGAGAAGGTCGAGCCTCCCGCCCCCTTCGACGAAGAGCAGGCGGAGAGGCCCTGGTAGGGCTCAGCAGCCGGGCCAGCGCCAGTGCTGATCCGCCGCCACTCCCGCAATCTCAAGTACCTCTTCCCCGGGTAGGCGCAGCACCAGGTCGACATCGGTGACCTCCCCCAGCCCGAAGTGGGCGTAGGGAAGGCGCCCGGCCCCGTAGCCCACCGCGCTGGTCAGTTCCTGATAGCCAATCAGCTGATCGTGTCGCCCGCCGGCCCCCGCCGGATAAATCCACACCGCTGAGCCCACCCCCCGTCCCGGACCCGCCACCGACACCTCCAGCCAATGCCCTGAGCCGAAGCGGTTGCGCCACAGACGGGAGGGCAAGCTGGGCTCCCACTCCGCCATGAAGAGATCCAGCCGGCCATCGCGGTCTTGGTCGACCGTTGAACCGGTGACCCAATATTGGGATGACCCCAATCCGTCGGGGGTTGCAAACACCGGTACCTCGCCTTCCAGGCCCTGGTGCCAGAAGACGGCGGGAATCTCGCCATCGCCCGCCGAGGCGCTGGTAACGATCTCGGGCCAGCCATCGTTGTCCAGATCCACGACTTCCACATGAGGCGCTTTAGTGGTGAGAGGAGGGAGACCGCTCGCCGCGGTGGTCTCCTCGAAAAGGGGCAGACCATCAGGGGAAAGCCCCTGGTGGAGGAAGATACGAACCGGCTGGGCGGGGCCGCGCTCAACTGAATTGAAGTGGTGGCCCATGACCAGATCGAGCCACCCGTCGCGGTTGAGGTCGGCCATCACCACTCCGGCGACATCGTCTTCGTCCCCCACCGGTGCCCACGAGAAGTCGGTGCCCGTCACCTGCTCGAAGACACCCTCGCCTCGATTCACGAACAAGCCTTGTGCTCCCGAGACGAAGAGATCGGGAAGGCCGTCCCCGGTTACGTCACCAGCGACCGCCCCCAGGCCGAACACACGGTCCCCCAGACCGGAGCGCATAGTCTCGTCGGCAAAACCGAAATCGCCCAGATTGCGGAAGATGCGGGTGCCGGTGTCACCGTAACGATCCTCGGCCACCACCAGATCGAGCCAGCCGTCGCCGTCGAGATCAGCGGCCGCCACCGTGCGCCCGGTGAAGTCGGCCTGCAGGGGAAGCCGGGCGGCCTCGACCAGGGTGCCTTGGTCATTTCGATAGATCCGCGAACTCCCCGCTGCCGACCCTCGGGGACCCGAATTGTGAATGAGGACGAGGTCGTCGTCGCCGTCGCGGTCAAGGTCGGCGAAAAGGGCCGCCGAGGTACGTCCCGGAGGGGGGTCGAAGGCGGAATCCTCCGCGAAGTTGCTCCCCCCGAGAAGGAGAGCGTCGGGGCGGGGGCCACTAGCGCCCCGCACGGCATAGATCTCGGGGTCTCGGCTGGTGAACGTCCCCACCAGCAGGTCGGGATGGTTGTCCGAGTCGACGTCCCCCCAGGCCGCGGCATGCCCCGAAATACCGGTGAGGGGCTCGATCAGCCCCACCGCTTCGGTGACGTCCTCGAAGCGGCCCTCCTCTGCCCCGGGGATCGCTTGCCAGCATCCCCCCGCCCCTACGCTTGGCAGGGAGGCGATGCTCGATGGGACCGACCTGGTCGTGGTCGATGTTCCCAGAGAGAGCGTCGTGGTGGTGTCGGGAGGAGCCGAAGAGGCAGTGGGGGTACTCGGCGATGATCGCTCTAGGCACGCAACCATGACCAACACAACCAGCGCCAACGTGGCCCGGCCGGTCATCGGGGCAGGCCCACCACCACCAGCAATACCCGACCAAAGCTCTCTTCGCCCTCCCCGGCGTTTATGCCGATGAAGATGCGGGAGCCGTCGGGGTCCATGACCAGGTTGTAGGTGCCTCCCGCCCGCAGACCGGTGGCTTCGGCCACCATCTCGGCCAACTCCACCACAATGGTCTGCTCACCATTGACCGGATCGAGCGCCATCAGCGGCGTGCCCATCTCCCAGGCGCTGCCATGGGCCCCGGGAATGAAGTAAACCCGTTCCCCGCCCGGCGCCAGGGCCAGCGAGGCGGTATAGGCGGGAGCCGGACCGAGTCGCCGCAGCTCTCCCGAGGCCTCCAAGACGAAGAACTCGTCGGGATCAGTGGTAACCCCGATCAGATCGCCGCCGGGGGTAGGGGTGGTCACCGCCCGCAGCATCCGACCGGGGAGAGCGACACCGGTCTCGGCCACTGTTCCCTGCAGCGGATCGTATGCGGTTAAGTCCCCTTCCCCAGATGAATACAGAACGCGTCCATCAGCGGCCACTGCCAGGGCGCGCCGGCCGGTGTGGAGGGGATCGATGACCGCGTCTATTACCCGACGCTCCCAAGTGTCATAGACCACCAACTGGGTGTCGTTTTCGACCGTGACCGCCTCCAAGAAGAGCAGCCGGCCATCGGGCGACCCCGCCATCGAGGCGGTACCCCTTTCTGGGGCGGTGACCCCCAGCATCTCGACCGTTCCCGGCACGAGGCTGAAGAGAAGATCGCCCTGATAGCCGTCTCCATATTCGAGGCCCCGGCGGGTGCCCCAATAGGTGTGGGCGTAAACCTCCCCGCATGATCCCGCCACCATCTGGGCGTGCACCTTGCCGTACCCGAACTCTCCCGGCTGATGGGTGGTGTGGGAAAGGACGTCGGAGATCCTGGCCAGCACCCCTTCCTCAAGTACATAGAAAAACGAGTTTCCATCCACCCCGAAGTGGTCACCCACGGCTGAAAAGAAGCGACCCTCGACGTAGGCGCCCTGACCCCACTGCGACCAAGGCTTGCCCTCATAGGGGGGGAGGGGATATTCCGCCAGGTCCACAGTGAGGCCGTCTTCCCGTTCATGGATACGCCGAAGATCGCTCGTCGCCGACACCTCCCACTCTTTGCCCGCCGGAGGCGGACAGTTGGAGGAAGAACCACTTGCCGTCGCCGCAGTAGTGTCAACCGAAGATGGCCCGCCCGACTCGTTAGAGACCGTGCCCGAAGCTTGGGAAGTGGTGACGACCGGGCCCGCCGGAGGGGGATCAGAGATCGGGGTGGTGGCTTCGGGCGTGCAGGCTGCAACCAACCACACGCAGATACCCAAGGCCACCCGCCGCCACCCCATCACCCACCATGCTATGTCTGGGAGCGCCCTAACCAAGCAGCCCACCGGTAACTAGTCATCTTGAATTTCAATTTGGTGGAAGCTATTACCATACGCCGGTGCGCGAAATCCTCTCCGATCTGGTTGCCGAGCAGCAGTTCCTCGACCAGTTCCTGCAGAGAATCGGACCCAAAGATTGGGAGCGCCCCACCCCAGCTAAAGGCTGGTCGGTCCGCGACACCATCAGCCACCTAGCCGACTCCGCTGAACTCGCCGCTGACGCCCTCAATGGGGGCAACCGAATTGAGGAATACCGCACCGCCCCCGATCTCGACGGCCTTCGTCAAGAGGCAGTCAAGAAGGGACGCAAGATGCGTTATCAGGACGTCATCGAGTGGTGGCGGGGGGGACGGGCCAAGGTGGTGGAACCCCTTTCTCGGATGGACGCCGATCACCGCATCGAGTGGATCGCCGGGTCGATGAAAGCCCGCACTTTTGCCACCATGCGGTTGATGGAGACCTGGGCCCACGGCCTCGACATCTATGCCGCCATGAAGGCCGAAATCGAAGACACCCCTCGCATCCGCCATGTCTGCTTCCTTGGCTGGAAGACCCTCCCCTATGCCTTCAAAGTGGCCGATCAGGACTACTCCCCGGTCAGGGTGGAAGTGATGGGTCCCGGTTACGCCAAATGGGTCTACGGCCCGCCCGAGACCGACCAGGTCATCAAAGGTCCGGCCGGCGAGTTCGCCCGGTTGGCCGTCCGCCGCATCAAGCGCAAAGACGCCCGCAACCTGAAGGCAGCCGGCGAAGTAGCCGAGACCGCCCTGGAAGTGGTCCGCGCCTATCTATGACGCTGCCATCCCTGATCGGGATGGTCCATCTTCAGCCCCTCCCCGGTTCGCCCCGCTATGACGGCGACCTTGATCGTGTGCTGGAAGCTGCGGGCGAAGATGCCACGGTTTTGGTGGAAGCGGGCTTTCCGGGTCTCTTGGTCGAGAACTTCGGCGACGCTCCCTTCTTCCCTGGGCCGGTCCCACCGGTGACGGTGGCGACCATGACCCGGGCGGTCGAGGCGGTGGTCTCGGCTTCCTCGGTGCCGGTGGGCGTCAACGTCTTGCGCAACGACGCCCTGGCGGCTGTGGCTATCGCCGCCGTCACCGGGGCATCGTTCATCCGGGTCAATGTGTTGTCGGGCACCATGTTTACCGACCAGGGCCCGATCACCGGACAGGCGGCCGAGGTGGCCCGCCTCCGGGCGGTGCTGGCCCCCGAACTCAAAGTGCTGGCTGACGTATTCGTCAAACACGCCACCCCCCCGGCCGGCTTGACGATCGGACAATCGGCTGCCGACCTCTGGGAGCGTGGGGGCGCCGATGTGCTGGTGGTCTCCGGTATCGGGACCGGCGCCGAGCCCAGCTCAGAAGACGTCGAGAAGGTCCGTCTGGCGGTTCCGGCTGCCCCGATCTATCTCGGCTCGGGGGTTACCACCCACAACCTCCCCACTCTGGCCACGGCTGCCAACGGAGCGATCGTGGGGACCGCGGCCAAGTTCGACGGCGACCCTTACCGCCCGGTCGATCCCCACCGCGCCCGTGAGGTGGTGGCCGCCGCCGCCGGGGCGGGATGGTTGTGAGCGAGTCGGTCCAGTACCAAGTCGAGGGGAGGGTGGGCGGCATTACCTTGAACCGTCCTCAGAGCCGCAACGCCCTCACCGGTGGAGAGATGATGTTCGACCTGATAGCCGCCCTCGAGGCTGCCGACGCCGACCCCGGCCTGGGAGTCCTGGTCATTACCGGCAGCGGCACGGCCTTCTCCGCCGGTGGCGACGTCAAGGAGATGGCGCAACGGAGCGGACTCTTCGCCGGGAGCCCAGCCGAGATCACCGAGGGATACCGGACCTCGATCCAACGTCTCACCCGCCTTCTCCTATCTACCGACCTGGTCACCATCGCCGCTGTTAACGGCCCTGCCATCGGAGCCGGGTTCGATTTGGCGCTGGGATGTGATCTTCGCTTGGGCTCCCCCACCGCCCGCTTCGCCCACACCTTCGTGCAACTGGGCATCATTCCCGGAGATGGAGGCGCCTGGCTCTTACCCCGGGTAGTGGGCTGGCAGCGAGCAGCGGAACTGGCCTTCACCTCCCGCCCGGTTGAAGCGGAAGAGGCCCTGGCCCTGGGCATCCTTCTCGAGGTGGTACCGGCAGCCGATTTGTTGCCCCGGGCTCACGCCCTCGCCGCGCTCATAGCCTCCAAGCCATCCACCTCGGTGAGGTTGACGAAACGGTTGCTCCGCCACGCTCGGGGAATGGACCTCGACGGGTTCTTGGAGCTTTCCGCCGCATTTCAAGCCATTGCCCACCACACCGACGACCACCCCCGGGCGGTGACGGCGTATCTGCAATCACTGAGGGAGCCCCGGTCCCCCGGTTCTGGAGGCGGGGCTTAAGACCCATTTCCCCGGATTTCGCGGTAACGGAGGCTGTTGTGCCGCGACTTGCTTGGCGTACAGAAGCAGATAGGGCCAAAACGGGCGATGGACGAAAACCTCTTGCTGGCGATGCAGAATGTGGTCGAAGACCTCTACGGCCACGTCCACCGGGTTAGCCACCTGGCCATGGCCCTGGGCCGCACCCTGGGGCTGAACCCCGCTGACATCGACCGCCTCGGCCTGGTCGGGATCCTCCACGACGTCGGCAAGGTCCATGTCGACGCTGCCATCCTCGCCAAGCCGGGTCCGCTCGACGACCTCGAACTCGACCACATGCGCCGCCACCCCGAGATCGGGTACGCGATGACCGCCGCCCGTTTCGATAAGAGGGTGGCAGAGGCGATCCTCCATCATCACGAACGCTTCGACGGCGCCGGCTATCCCTTCGGCTTGGCCCGCCACGACATTCCTCTCCTCTCCCGGATCGTTTTGGTCGCCGACGCGTTCGATGCCATCACCTCGGACCGCGCCTACCAGCCGGCCCTCCCGGTGGGATTTGCCGTCGAGGAAATCGTGGCCCATGCCGGCACCCAGTTCGATCCCGAGGTGGTCGACGCCTTCTTATTGGTCAGTGCTCGCGGAGGGCTGGCGGCACTGGGGCATTCGCCCTTCCTGGCTCGAGGCTCCGCCGCCTCTTAGCCCTCGTTCTTGTCACTGTTGCCCCGTACGATGGGCAGGTGGCCAGCACCCTTCCCCTCCACCCGGCAACCCTCGCCTGGTTCGAGGCCTCGTTCCATCACCCCACCACCGCTCAATCGGAAGGCTGGTCGGCCATCAGCCGGGGAGAGCACACCCTCATCCATGCCCCTACCGGGTCGGGTAAGACCCTGGCCGCTTTCCTGTGGGCGCTCGATCAACTCCTCCATCAGCCACTGCCCGAAGCCGCCCAACGGTGTCGGGTTCTATACGTCTCTCCCCTCAAGGCGCTGGTCTACGACGTGGAGCGCAACCTGCGAGCCCCACTGGCCGGGATTCGCCATGCCCACAGCCGCCTGCACTCATCAACCGATCCCCTCCCTCAGCTGACCACTTTCCTCCGCACCGGCGACACCACCGCCGACGAGCGCCGGGCCATGCTGCGCCACCCCCCCGACATCCTCATCACCACCCCCGAGTCGCTCTTCCTGCTTCTCACTTCCGAGGCGCGGCGGACGCTCGCCGGGGTTCGAACCGTCATCGTCGATGAGGTCCATGCCGTCGCCGCCCAAAAGCGGGGCGCCCATCTGGCGCTTTCCCTTGAACGGCTGGAAGAGGTCTGCGCCAAGCCCCCGCAGCGGATCGGCCTCTCCGCCACCCAGCGCCCGCTGTCCATACTCGCCCGTTTCCTGGGTGGTGGGTTCGCCACCGAGAGGGGATGGACGCCCAGACCGGTGACCATCGTCGACGCCCCCTCTCCCCGACCCCTCGACGTGGAGATCGTGGTCCCGGTCGAAGATATGGCCGCTCCCGCCCCACCGGATCCACTGGGAGACGACTCGGACCAAAGCCCCCGCACTGTTTCCATCTGGCCGGCCGTCTATCCGCAAATCCTCCGTCTGATCGAAGAGCACCGGTCGACCATCGTCTTTAGCAACTCCCGCCGGTTGGCGGAGCGGATCTGTGCCGAGCTCAACACCCTGGCGGGTAGGGAAATCTCACGGGCCCATCACGGGTCGGTGGCCCGGGAGCAGCGGCTACAGATCGAAGAGGCGCTCAAAAGGGGCGAGCTGAAGGCGGTGGTGGCCACCTCCTCCTTGGAGCTGGGTATCGATATGGGGGCGGTCGATCTGGTGGTTCAGGTCGAGGCCCCGCCTTCGGTCGCTTCCGGCCTGCAGCGGGTAGGGCGTTCCGGGCACCAGGTGGGTGGGGAGAGCCGGGCACGGATCTTCCCCAAGTTCCGGGGCGATCTCCTCGCCGCCACCGTGGTGGCCCAGCAGATGACAAGGGGTGAAATCGAAGAGACCAGGTTCCCCCGCAACCCTCTCGACGTCCTCTCCCAGCAACTGGTGGCGATGGTGGCCCATCATTCCGCCACCGCCGAAGATCTTTATGCTCTCGTGCGCCGAGCAGCCCCCTACGAAACCCTGGGCCGCGACGTATTCGACGCCGTGCTCGACATGCTGGCGGGACGTTATCCCTCCGACCTCTTTGCCGAGTTGCGGCCCCGGCTGGTTTGGGACCGGGTCAGCGGCGAGGTCAGCGCTCGCCCCGGTGCCCGCCAGCTGGTCATCGCCAACGCCGGCACCATTCCCGACCGGGGCCTCTACCGGGTGGCGCTGCCCGACGGCAGCCGGGTAGGGGAACTCGACGAGGAGATGGTCTACGAGTCCCGGGTAGGCGACGTGTTCGTGCTCGGTGCCAGCACCTGGCGGGTTACCGAGATCGGCCCCGATCGAGTGGAAGTGATACCTGCTCCCGGGGAACCGGCAGCGCGGATGCCTTTTTGGAAAGGCGACACCCTGGGCCGTCACTACCAGACCGGCGAACGCATTGGGCGCTTTCTCCGTGAGGTGCAAGGTCTGGCCGCCGAGGAAGCGCTGGCGCTCCTCCGGAACGAATATCACCTCGACCCACTGGCGGCCGCCAACCTCGTCCAGTACCTCGCCGACCAGGTAGCCTCGGGAACTCCGATCCCCACCGACCGCACCGTCGTGGTGGAGCGATTCCGCGATGAGATCGGCGATTGGCGGGTGGTGCTGCATTCACCTTTCGGAGCTCGGGTGCATGCCCCTTGGGCGATGGCGCTCACCCAGAAGCTTCGGGGTCAACTGGGCGGCGACGCCGATGTGGTCTGGGCCGACGATGGGATCACCTTCCGATTCCCCGACGCCGATGTCGTTCCCGGGCTTTCTGATCTGACCCTCGACCCCGAAGAGCTCCGACCGCTGCTCGAAGAACAACTGGTGGACACCGCCTTGTTTGCCGCCAGGTTCCGGGAGGCCGCCGGACGAGCGTTGCTCCTCCCCCGCCGCCGCCCCGGCAGCCGCACCCCGCTGTGGCTGCAACGCCGCCGAGCCACCGACCTGCTGCGGGCCGCTCGCCAGTTCCCCTCCTTCCCCATCATCCTCGAGGTCTACCGCGAGGTTCTCACCGACGACTTCGATCTGGCCGCTCTGCACAGTCTCCTCACCGACCTGAGGGCCCGGCGGGTTCACATGCTGGAGGTGGAGTCGGCCTCACCCTCGCCCTTCGCTTCGTCGCTACTCCTCGGCTTTGTGGCCGCATTCCTTTACGAGAGCGACACCCCCGCCGCCGAGCGGAGGGCCGCCACCCTCAGCATCGACCGGGACTTGCTGCGCAGCCTCCTCGGTGAAGGCGAACTCTCCGAGCTGATTTCACCCGAAACCCAGACGACCGTCGAGCTCGAACTGCAGCACCTAACCCCCGACCGCCAGGTAACCACCGCCGAAGGCGTCGCCGACCTGCTCCGTCGGCTGGGTCCGCTGACCGTGTCCGAGATCGAAGTTCGTTCCCGAGGACTCGATGTTGGCGGCGCCATCGAAGCCCTGGAGGGTCAGCATCGCATCATTCCCGTCACCTGGGGAGGGGAAGCGCGATGGGCCGCAGTCGAAGATGCCAGCCGCCTCCGCGACGGACTCGGGGTCCAACTGCCCCAGGGGATCCCCTTCACCTTCCTCGAACCGGTGGCCGAACCCCTCTTCGACCTGGTAGCCCGATACGCCCGCAGCCACGGTCCCTTTACCACCGAGCAAGCCGCCGCCGCCCTCCACCTCCCAGTAGGGGCGATGGAGGTAGCGCTTCGACAACTCGAACAAGCCAATCGGATCGGTCGGGGCACCTTTCGGTCAGGCACGGCACAGGAGTGGGTAGACCTCGAGGTTCTCCGCCGGCTCAAGCGGCGTTCGCTGGCCGAGCTACGCCGCCAGATCGAGCCGGTCGATCAGGCCACGGTGGGAAGGTTCCTTCCCCAATGGCAGAGAGTGGCCGAAGGGGCCCGGAGGGGCGAAGCCGCCCTAAGGGAAACGGTGGCTTCGCTACAGGGATACGAGCTCGCCGCCTCCGTTCTGCTGCGAGATGTGTTACCCGCTCGGGTGGAAGACCCCGACTCCGGGCTCGACCGGTTAATGCTTGCCGGCGAGGTGGTATGGGCAGGACGGGGACCCCTGGGGGGCACTGATGGAAGGATCGCCCTCTATTTCCGGGACCAGCTACCGGGGCTGTGGAAAGCATCGCCTCGGGAAGCGCCTTCTAGTCAACTCCACGACCTCCTCCGCCAGCATCTCGAGTCGCGAGGGGCCTCTTTCTTCCGTGAGCTCTACCAAACAGCAGGCGGCGGCGACCCCGCCCAGGTCCTCACCGCTTTGTGGGACCTGGTCTGGGCGGGGGAGGTGACCAACGACTCGCTGGCACCGGTACGATCCATGCTCGCCGCCCGCAAGCAGGCGGCGACGGGGAGGGCCGGGCCTCACCTTCCCCCCGAGGCCGGGGGCCGCTGGTCCCGACTCGAAGCTGAAGTTCCTTCACCCACCTTGGCTGCCGCCGCCTGGACCGAGCAGCTGCTCGAACGCTACGGGGTGGTAACCCGACCGGCGGCGGCCGCCGAGTCAGTCGTCGGCGGCTTCGCCGCTCTCTACCCGGCCCTCAACCGATTGGAGGAGATCGGAAGAGTGAGGAGGGGCTACTTCGTCGAAGGGTTAGGTGGGGCTCAGTTCGCCCTTCCCGGCGCGGTCGATCGGCTCCGTTATGGTGGAGAAAGCGGTTTGCTAGCCCTGGCCAGCACCGACCCCGCCAATCCTTACGGCGCAGCTCTCCCCTGGCCCGAAGCGGGGAGTTCTTCCCTTTCCCGCAGTGCCGGAAGCTACGTGGTTCTGGTAGAGGGCCGTCTGCTCGCCTACCTCGAGCGCGGGGGGCGGAATCTGATCCTCCTCGATCAAGACCCTGATCACTACCCCGGTCTGGCTTCGGAGCTAGCTTCGGTCGGCCGCCGGCACCGACGCTTCACTATCGAAACCATCGCCGGGGAAGCCGCGGCTCGGAGCCGCCTGGCGCCGGTCTTGAGTGAATGGGGGTTCGTTCCCGCGCTCCGCGGCCTGACCCTACGTCGTTGAGCCCCGGGTCTCCGTTCGTATCCTGGCCGCGATGGCTCCCCAGATCACTATCCGTCCCGGGCACCCCGACTTCCTCGACCTGCCCTGGGAAGAGCCCATCGCCCAGTGGCGATTCGAACACCTCCTCGACTTGCCCAAAGGTATCTCGCGCCATGAAGTGCGTTTTCTCTCCTACCCGAGCGGGATCTATGTCGTCAAGGAAATGCCCGTCGCCGCCGCCCGCAACGACTACCAGATCCTGCGCAGCCTGGAGGGCCTGGGGGCGCCGGCGGTGATACCGGTGGGGCTGGTTGAGTCGCGCAACACCGACCCCACCGATGAGAACGCCGCCGCCTTGATCACCGCCTACGAACCTTTCTCCTTCTCTTATCGGGAGATGCTGGCCGGCGCCGGTTTTGGTGCCCGCCGTAACCAGATGCTCGACGCCTTCGCCAGCTTGCTGGTGGAGCTTCACATCGCCGGTTGTTTCTGGGGCGACTGCTCGCTTTCCAACGTTCTCTACCGATTCGATGCCGAGACGCTGGAAACGATCATGGTCGACGCCGAGACTGCCTTCATCATCGAAGACGGGGAGCTCTCCACCGGTCAGCGAGAGGAGGACGTGGCCATCATGATCGAAAACGTAGCCGGGGGCATGGCCGACATCGCCGCCGAGGCCGGGCAGGATCTGGATGATGCCGACCTGTCGCTGGGAGAAGAGATCGCCGACCGATACCACCGGCTCTGGAGCGAGCTGCGAGCGGTGGAGACGGTACGGGAAACCGAGCGCTTCAAGATCCGAGAGAAGATCGACCGCATCAACCGCTTGGGTTTCGACGTCGAAGAAGTGGATCTGGTCCCCAACCTCGACGACACCGCCGAGTTCCGAATATCAGTCAAAGTGGGGGGACGTAACTTCCACTCCAACCGTCTCAAGTCGCTAACCGGCATCGACGCCCTGGAGAACCAAGCTCGCCAGATCCTGGCCGACCTGCACTACTTCACGGTGCGGACCGGAGGCGAGTCGTTGACGGGCAAGTCGGCCACCGCGGTGCGGTGGCGGGTGTCGGAGTTCGAGCCCACGCTGGCCCGGATCCGTCAGGTGGCGGGAATCGTCGACCCCATCCAGGGTTACTGCGACCTTCTTCATCACCGCTACGTAATGGCCACCGGACTGGGGCGCGACGTCTCCACCGGTGAAGCCTTCGAAGATTGGGTGGCACGAGGACGGCCCGGCTATCCCCTCGACTGAGCCCCTTGTATAGTCACTCTGTGTGGCTAATCTGACCACTCAGAGTGGTCAGAGATTTGGGGGACAGATGACAGACAGAGGCCGCCGGTACTGGTTGGCGATGGTGCTGACAGTGTTTTGTTGGACGGCTGGCTTCCCTGCCCAAGCCGCCGCCGAAAACCTCACTGCCTGGACCCCGTGGAGTTATCCGGGGGATGGATCCATCTTCACCCAACCCGGATTCTGGGACGTTGACAGCACCGCCACCGCAGTGGTCCAACGCACCAACGGCGCTCCCACCTTCTTCATCTCACCCCAAGCCGCCACCGGTCAGCGCGTCACCTTGGAATTCACCGCCCCCATCGTCGCCGACGACGACTTCTTTGGGGTGGCTCTGGGCGTCAGCCCGGCTATGGGGACAGCCACCGATGACTACCTCCTCCTCGACTGGCGCCAAGCCGATCAAGAGATCGACTGGTTTGGCGGGGGTGGCGCGGTGGTCGGCACTCGGGGGTTGGCGCTGTCCCGGGTGACCGGCCTACCGGCCTGGGATGAGCTTTGGGGACATCTCGATCAGCCAGAGACCCCTGGCGGAGCCGTAGCCGAGCTGGCTCGGGGCGTCACCCTGGGCGACACCGGCTGGGTGGCAGGAGCCGTCTACGCCCTGGCCATCGAATATACCCAGAGCAGGCTTCGGGTATGGGTGGATGATGTCCTCCAGTTCGATCTCAGCGGGTCTTTTCCCGACGGAAGTTTTGCCCTTTACGACTTCTCGCTGGCCGGCCTCACCGCCTCCAACATCAACTTCTCGACCCTTAACTCGCCCCCGGCAGTCATTGGGAGTGGCGCCGCCGATGTGACCGTCGCCGAAGGGGAGGTGGCCGCGACCACTGGTGGTTTCACCGACGATGACGGCGACGTCCTGGTCTTGAGCTGCACCGGGCAGTGTGGGGGATTCGTCGACAACGGGGATGGCACCTGGGCTTGGGCCCAGCTAGAGGAAGAGGGACCCAGCACTCACAGCGTCACTATCAGCGCCTCCGACGGTGCCCTGACCGCGGTGGACGACTTCACCGTGACCGTGCTCAACCTGGCGCCGGTTATCACCTCGACCGCGGGGGTAAACAGCACCCACCACCTCGACCAGGAACTGGCGGTGACGGCCGACTTCACCGATGCCGGGGTCACCGACCTCCACACCGCGACATTCGACTGGGGCGACGGTACCACCACTAGTGCCCTCGTCGTTGAAAGTCCCGGCGCGGGGACGGCCTCGGCCAGCCACCAGTATTCGACCCCTGGCCTGTACACGGTGACGGTCACGGTCTGGGACGACGACGGTGATTGGGATCAAGCCACCCTGGGCGAAGTCTTCGTGTTCGATCCCGACACGTTCGTCACCGGCGGTGGCTGGTACCAATCGCCCCCCGGAGCCGTCACCTCCGATCCCGACCTTGAAGGCAAGGCCACGTTCGGATTCGTCGTCCGATACCGGGACGATGCCTCAGTGACCGGCAACCTCCAGTTCACCTTGCATAAAGGAATCAGCCTCCACGCGGAAGAGTTCGAGACGCTCTGGATTGCCGGCGGGGTGGCCGAGTTCTCCGGCACCGCCCGGGTCAACGGCGAGCCCGGCTATGACTTCCTCGTGGTGGCCACCGACGAGCGCTACGCCACGAGCCTTGAGGACCTCTTCTGGATCACCGTTTCCTACCAGGGCGTGACCCTCTATGACGGCTCCGTCCTACCTCCGGGGGGAGTTCCTATTAGGGGCCGGGGAATCCAGATCCACGACTAAACCGGCTCCAGCACTTCGTAGGTGGTGCTGCGCCGGGTCGGCTGCCGTCCCGCGGCTCGGATGACGGCGTGGAACTCTTCGGGGGTGACTTCCTGGCCGTGAGCGGCTCCCGCCGAGCGGGTGATGATTTCTCCCATCAAGGTCCCCCCGAGGTCATTACACCCGGCGTCGAGCAACCGGCGGCCTCCGTCGAGGCCCAACTTGACCCAGGAAGCCTGAATATTGGGGATGAGGCCATCGAAGGCCAGACGAGCTACGGCGTGAATCAGCACCGCTTCATCCCAAGTGGGACCGGGCCGGGCCTTTCCCCGCAGATAGATGGGAGCTCCCATATGTACGAACGGCAGGGGGACGAATTCGGTGAAACCTCCCGTCCGCCTTTGAATCTGGCGGATCACCTCGAAGTGGCGAGCCCAGGAGCCGGGCCCGTCGATATGCCCGAACATGATGGTGGCGGTGGCCCGCAGCCCCAATTCATGAGCCGTGATCATCACCTCCGCCCATTGGGCGGTGCGGATCTTGTCGGGACATAGGTGGAGCCGGACCGCGTCGTCCAGCACTTCGGCTGCGGTGCCGGGCAGGCTCCCCAGGCCCGCCTCGATCAGTCGTTGCAGCAGTTCTTTGACGGTGATGCCGAGGGTGGAGGCTCCCTGCCAGATCTCCAGGGGAGTGAAGCCGTGGATGTGCATGTCAGGCAGCCGCGCTTTGATCGCCTCCACTACCTGCAGGTAGAAGTCGCCGGTGAAGTCGGGATGAATCCCGCCCTGCAAGGTGACTTCGGTAGCTCCCCGTTCGTGGGCTTCCACCGCCAACCCCACCACCCCCTCCACCGGGATCAGGTAGGGCTCCTCTCGCAGATTGAGACTGCGGGGCCCTTTGGAGAACGCGCAGAACCCACAGCGAAAGTAACACTGGTTGGTGTAGTTGATATTGCGATTGATGACATAAGTGACGGTGTCGCCGTTGGCGGCCCGCCGCAGCTGATCGGCGGTCCACGCCACCGCCTCCACTTGATCCCCGTAGGCGCCCAAAAGTTGTTCCAGCTCGTGCAGAGTGGGGGCCCGGCCAGCGAGCGCTCTCTCGAGGACCGGGCGAAGGGAGCCCGCTCCGGCGAGCTCAGAAGGAGCGGCAGTGTCGATCCATTGCGGATCCAGCCATTGGGCTGATAGCCGGGCGGACGGGGCGGGAATGGGTAGGTCCCGGCCCGGAGCCCACTCGGTGCGGGGACGGATCCGCCCGCTCCCGTCCACCTGCTGGAGCCAAGCGGTGAAGCTGGCCGGCGAGAGGCTTCCACGGGCCTCGTCGATCGACACCCGAGGTGAGAGGGCGCTTCGCTCCACCAGATGACGGGGGCTTACTGCCTGGCGGAGTAGGCCCACGGCTTCGGTGTCCCAGTCACGCAACAGCAGATCGGTTGCGCCGGAGTCGATCGCCCCCATCGCCTGCTCGAGGTCATCGACGAACACCGAAATGGCGGATTCGATGGAGGGCAGGGTGACGATGTCGGCCAGATCGACTACACGACTCCGAGGCACTCGGAGGTAGGCCGCCCCCGTGCGGGCGAGGGCATCGAGCACCTCTTCCCTCCCCGCCTGGGCAGCGTTGATCGTGAGCCGCCAGCCAGGTATCTCCGCTTCTAGGGCGGCGGCGGGATCCAACACCCAGGCAGGGGCAGTGGGGTCGCCCTCGTTTACCGCGACGGCCAGCAGCCCTGCTTGGGAGGCGGCGGCAATGTCGGCGGCAGAGAGACCCTCTACCTCGAGGGCGGTGGTTCCCTCCCGGAGGCGTCCCGCGGCCGACTGCTCGTTGACCGACTCGGCCGGTCGGACCCGGAGGAAGGTGATGATCATCGGGAGGTCAATTCCAACCCACCCACGGCAGCGTAGCCCTCAGCATCGACCGCCCTGGCTACCTTGCTCAGCTGAGCGGGAGCAAGCCAGGATTGGTCGATGAACTCGGGATAGACGGGCAAGCGGGGGACGAGGCGGAACCCGGCCGTGGTGGTCCGCCCGGCGAGTTCATCGAGGTGAGGCCAGGGCTGCTCGGGATTGACCCAATCGATGGTGAGGGGGCTCACCCCACCCCAATCGTTGATGCCCGCCTCCAGGTAAATCTCGAAGCGTTCGGTGAGGTTGGGGGGCACCTGCAGGTTCATCTCCGGGCCCAACAGCCAGCGGGCCACCGCCACTACCCGCAGCAGCCAGAAGGGCACCGGTTCGGCGTGATGCCTCATCCGGGTGTCGGCTTTAGCCCGGAAGTTCTGCACGATCACTTCCTGGATGCAACCCCACCGGGCTTGAGCGGCGGCCAAGGCGAGAAGGGAGTCGACGATCTCTGCGTTGGTTTCGCCGATTCCCACCAGGATCCCGGTGGTAAACGGCACCTTGAGCCGGCCCGCGGCCTCGATCACCCCCATGCGCAGGGCCGGATCTTTGTCGGGACAGTCGTGGTGCGGCATACCGGGTTCGAGCAGCCGCGGAGAGATGTTCTCCAGCATCAGCCCCATCGAAGGATTAAACGGGCGAAGCGACGACATTTCGGCAAGGCTCATCACTCCCGGGTTGGCGTGGGGAAAGAGCGCCGTCTCCTCGCTGACCATCCTGGTCATCGCCTCGACATATTCGAGCGTGGAAGCGCAGCCGTGCCGCTCAAGGAAGTCTCGGGCCTGGGGCCAGCGGTCTTCCGGCCGATCTCCCAACGTGAAGAGGGCCTCGGTGCAGTGGGCCGACTCCCCCGCCAGGGCCACCGCTCGCACCTCCTCGGGCTCGAGGTACATTCCTCCCGCCCCCGGTGGTTTGACGAAGGTGCAGTAAGAGCACCGGTCGCGGCAGAGGGTGGTGAGGGGGATGAAAACCTTGCGGCTGTAGCTGACCACATTTCCCTTCCCCTCGTCGCGGAGGCGGGCCGCTTCCGCCAGCAGCGGGCCGGCTTCCGCCCGGCCGTCGAGGTAGGCAATGGCGAGGTCGCGGTCGGGAGCCGGATGCATGAGCTACTCGGCGATGGCGGCGAAGGAGGCGCCGGAGACCCCACCATCGACCGCCAGTACCACTCCCGTGATCCACGATGCAGCATCCGAGGCCAAGAAGACGATGGCGCGGGCAATATCCTCCGGTTCGCCCAGCCGGCCCAGGGGATGTCCCGCTGCTGCTTGCTCTTCCCGCTCCTGCCAGAGCGCCCCCGCCAGGCGGGTCTTGACCACTCCGGGCGCCACCGCGTTGACCCGTACCCGGGGCGCCAACTCCGCGGCCAGTTGGTGGGTGAGGTGGATCAGGGCGGCCTTGCTGATGTTGTAGGAGCCAAGGATGGGCGCGGGTCGGAGACCGCCGACCGAAGCTACGTTGATGATGGTTCCCCCGTGGTCGGCCATCCACTGTTGCACGGCCTGCTGGGACCAGACCAGCGGCGCCCGCTGATTCACCGCCCAGGTCTTGTCGACCGCCCCCAGGTCGACGGTCACCAGCGGCCCGGCGGAGGGGTTGGTTCCGGCATTGTTGACGAGGATGTCGAGCGCACCGAACCGTTCGATGGTGGTGGCGACGGCTTGTCGGGCGTCCTCGTCGCTGTCGGCCCGAGCCACCACCGCCTCCAGCCGATCGGGTTTGGCGCCGTCTTCCACCAAGCTCTTGACCGAAGCTTCCAGGTTCTCGGATTTGCGGGAGGTGATCACGACCCCCTCGGCACCCGATTGGAGCAGCTCCCGCGCGGTCGCCTGCCCAATGCCTCGACTGGCACCTGTTACCAGGGCGACCTTGCCGTCCACTCGCACGTCCATGGGAGCGACGTTAATGCCCTCCCCGCTTCACCCCTCCGTACTTCATCCGGGTGTCGGAGAGGGCCGCTGCCCGTTCCTCGGGTTGGTTGACGCCGGCCGCCACTACCTCGCCCACGAAGAGGGTGTGGGTTCCGAAGTCGATGGCATGGCGTACCGAACAGTCCATCCAGGCGAGAGCTTCCTCGAACACCGGTGCTCCGGTAGCGGCGGTGAAGACCGGACGACCGTTGAGCGCCTGCCCTTCCCTGGCCGCGGGCTTGGAGAACTTGACGAACACCTTGGTGTCGTCGGCCGACCACAAGTTGACGCTGAAGCTTCCCCCGCTGGAGATGAGGCGATGAGTGACGGCTTTGTTGTCGACCCCCACCCCGATCAAGACCGGTTCCATCGACAGCTGGGTGACCCAGGATGCGGTCATCCCGTTCCACTCGTCACCGTCCGCAGACCCAATCAGGGCGAGGGCGTTGGGGATCTTCCAGGTGACCTGATTGATGAGCTCGTCGGTGAGGGGCGGCAACGGTCTTTCCATGGATTGGGCTCCGACGCCAGGATAAGCACCCGCCTAACCTGGCGGTCCGTGCACGTACTCGTCGCCACCACGGGGGTGCTTCCTCCGGGGGCAGTAGCCGATCTGTGTGATCTGATCGTCCCCCGCGACACCGGCACCGTCACGGTGATGACCGTTGTCCAGGTACCGAGAACGTTCCTTGCCTCCCTCGACGACGAGGAACGCCGGTCCTTGCTCGACGATGACTTCCGTCGCGAAGACCAATCCGAAGCTAAAGCCGCCCGATACCTAGAGGAGCGGGGACGGCGAGTGGTCGACCCCCTGGTGGCGGCTCTGGCGGTGCGGGGACGGCTGGCCGCGGTCAAACTGGTGGAGGGGGATGATCCGGCCGAGGCCATCATCGATACCGCTCGCCAGGAGGACGCCGACCTGATCGTGATGGGGGCGACCAGGCGCCTCTTTACCGAACAAGCCTGGACCTCAGTATCGGCCCGAGTGATGGAGAAGACTCTGTGCCCGCTGGTGCTGGTACCGGGCCTGCGATTGGAGGACACCGGCGAGGTCCCCCGGTTGGAGCTCTAGGCGACCCCGGTCCAGTGCCGGAACTGGGTTTCGAACAGTTCTGCGTAGAGCCTGCCTCGGGCCAGCAACTCGGCATGAGTGCCCGATTCGACCAGCCGGCCTCGGTCCAAAACCAGGATCTTGTCGGCGGCGAGGATGGTGGATAGCCGGTGGGCAATCACCACCGAGGTGCGGCCCACCAACAGCCGCTCTAGGGCTTCCTGAATCAGCGCCTCGGAACGGGAGTCGAGATGGGAGGTGGCTTCGTCGAGGATCAGCACCGCCGGATTCTTGAGGATCACCCGAGCGATGGCGATCCGCTGGCGCTCCCCTCCCGACAGCCGGTAGCCCCGCTCTCCGACCACAGTTTCGAACCCGTCGGGTAGGGCCGAGATCAGCTCGCCGATGTTGGCCGCCGCCACCGCCGCTTCCAGTTCCTCCTGGGTAGCGTCCTCCCGCGCGTACCGGAGGTTGGCGGCGATGGTGTCGTGGAACAAATAGGTCTCCTGGGTGACGACGCCGATTCCCCGGGCCAGGGTGGCGAAGCTGAGCTCGCGGACGTCCACCCCGTCGATACGGACGCTTCCCCGGTTGACGTCGTAGAGGCGAGGGATGAGGTAAGAAACCGTGGTCTTGCCTGCCCCGCTCGGGCCCACCAAGGCCACCAACTGCCCCGGTTCGATCTCGAAGCTGACGTCGTCGATCGCCCAGCTTCTGGTCGAGATCGGTTGGGGAGCGAAGCCCTCCATCTCCTCGGTGGTCCGTCTCCCGAACCGGCGAATGGCTTCCAGCCCTGAAGGAGACTCGCTCTGGTAGCGGAAGTACACGTGCTCGAATTGGATCCCGCCCCTGATGGCCACCATTTCTCTCATTCCGTCTTCCAGTTCAGGGCTGAGGTCGAGGACCTCGAATACCCGCTGGAATGAGACCATGGAGGTGGCCAGTTCGACGCGGGCATTGACCAATGCCGTCAGCGGGCCATAAAGCTGAGCCAGGAGGATGGCGAACATGACCACCGTCCCCGGGGTGATGCTTCCCCGGATCACAAGCCATCCCCCTACGAAGAAGATGGCGGCGCTACCCACCGAGGCGATGAGGCTGAGGGAGGCAAAAAACCAGCGGCCGACCAGCGCTCTCCTCACTCCCAGGTCCCGCACCGCGGCCGCCTCCTGCCCGTAACGGTTGGACTCGCGGCTCGCTTGTCCGAAAAGCTTCACCAGTAGGACTCCGGAGACGTTGAAGGTCTCCTGGAGGATGGAAGACATCGAAGCGTTCTTCTCCATCTGTTCATCGGTCAGCCGCCGCAGCACCTTTGAGACCCTGCGAGCCGGGTAGATGAAGAGGGGGAGGGCCAGAAGGGCCAGGGCGGTCAATCGCCACTCTGACCGAACCAACACGGTGCCGATAACCACCACTGACACCAGGTTGGAGAGGACGGTGACGAAGGTGCCGGTGATGGCTTGTTGGGCCCCCACCACGTCAGTGTTGACCCTTGAGATCAAC